>CAZEYV010000099.1:0-28759 GCA_964516705.1 uncultured Chthoniobacter sp. | reverse complement strand
CGTGGCGACGCCGAAGATCAAAGACTGGCCGGAGGAGGAGCGGCCGCGGGAGAAGTTGATGCACCGTGGGGCGGATGCGTTGAGCGATGCGGAGTTGCTGGCCATCTTTCTGCGCACGGGGACGCCGGGGCGGACGGCGATCGATGTGGGGGAGGAGATGATCAAGGCGGCGGGCGGTTCGCTGGCCCGGATGGCGCCGATGACGGTGAAAGAATTGCGCAAACTGGCCAAGGGTGTCGGGCTGGCCAAGGCGTGCGAAATGGCGGCGGCGTTCGAAGTGGGCAAGCGGCTGGCGCGGCAGACGGCGCAGAGCGAGCCGTTGGGGACGCCGGAGAAAATTTATGCGTTCATGGGGCCGCTCTTGCAGAATCTGCCGCGGGAATCATTGCGGGTCGTGCTGCTCGACACGCGGCATCGCTTGCTCCACGCCGAAGAGGTTTCACTCGGGACGATCAACGAAAGTCTGGCTCATCCGCGGGAGATTCTCCGTCCGGCCATCAGTCACGGCGCCTACGCCTTCGTGCTGGTGCACAACCATCCGTCGGGAGACCCGACGCCGAGCGAGGCCGATCGTGCGCTGACCCGCCGCATCCGCGAAGCGGCGGATTTGCTCCAGATCCATCTTTTGGATCACGTCATCATCGGCCGCGAACGTCCGGGAGCGCCGCCTTACTTCAGCTTCAAAGAGCACGGGCTTTTGTGAGTTGAGGGTTGAGGGTTGAAAGTTGAGAGAGGGGCAGGAGATGATGGGCGACTGACGGGTTTTTCGTTTTCTCTCAACCCTCAACGTTCAACTCTCAACTTCTGCATGAACATCCACCCTACCGCGATCGTGGCCGACGAGGCCAAGTTGGCTGACGGCGTGACCGTCGGGCCGTTTTCGATCATCGGTCCGGAAGCGGAGATCGGGAGCGGTTGCACCATCGGGGCGCATGTGATTTTGGAGCACCGCGTGTTGATCGGAGAGGGAACCAAAGTCGGGCACGGGACGATTCTCGGCGGAAATCCGCAGGATCTGGGTTTTGACCAATCGCGCCGCGACACGGGCGTGCGCATCGGCAGGAACAACACGATCCGCGAGCATGTGACGATCAACCGCGCGACCGCGGAAAACGGCGATACCGTGGTGGGTGATGACAACTTTCTCATGACCGGATGTCATCTGGCCCACGATTGCCGCATCGGCACCGGAGTGATTTTGGCCAACACCGTGCTGATGGCCGGGCATGTGGAGGTCGATGACGGCGCCTTCCTCGGGGGCGGTTCGGTTTTTCACCAGTTCATCCGCATCGGACGTCTGGCCATGGTGCGCGGCGGGTGCCGCTTCAGCAAAGACATCCCTCCTTACTGCGTGGGCGCCGGAACCAACCTGGCCATGGGCCTCAATTCCATCGGGCTGCGCCGGGCGGGGCTTTCGGCCGAGGCGCGGATGCAACTGAAGCGGGCGTTCCGGTTGCTTTACCTGTCCGACTTGAACGTGAGCCAGGCGCTCGAAGCCGCTTCGGCCGAGCAATGGGGACCCGAGGCCATGTTGTTTTTCGACTTCGTGCGCGGGGCGAAGAAGAAGGGGATTTGCGATTACTCGGGGAAAGAACTCGGGGCGGACGAGTGAGTGTTCAAGGGCTGAGTCCTTGCGAGGTCAGTTCGGCGAAGGTTTCGTAAACCGTATTGCGGTGCTCGCAGAAGAGAACGTCGATCTCGGGCGGTCCCGGGCGCTTGGTTCCGCGGTAGGCGTAGATGATCCGGTAGGAACGGACTTTCACGCGGTAATATCCATGCAAGTCATCTTCAAGCGCCTTGATATCGCCTTCCTCTTGCTCGAGGAGCCGGATGGCCCGGCGCAGGCGTTTGCGGGAGTCGGGAGCGAGGCGTTTGATGTATTCGCTGACCTGATGCGCGACGTTGACCTTCATTCTTCCTCGTCGAGGACGGAGAGCGGATAGAACTTCGTCTTGCCTGACTCGTAATCTCGGATGGCTTTCATGGCCTCGGGGTTGGCGAGGATTTCCATGGTTTCGAGCAGGGCCTCGAAACGTTCAGGCGAGAGGAGGTAGCCGACCACCTTGTCGCGGCGGGTGATGATGACCGGTTGCTCGGCGGCCTCGCGGACCACGGCGGGGAATTTGGCCTGGGCTTCGGTGACGGAATACGTAGTTGCCATGGGGAAATACGTAGCACGGGTTTGGGGGTATGGCAATGGAGGGCGGACGGAGTAGGTCGTCACGGGCAAGATGATGCCCATGACGTGGGAACTGGTGCGACGGACAGAGTCCGCCGCTACAAGTGCCGGAGGAAGTCGTCGCTGCTACGCTTCGACGCTTTCGGCGGCTTCCTCCTGGCTCTCGCTGACCACGGGGGCCATGGCTTGGAGGTGTTCGCCTTCGCCGAGGCCGATGAGGCGGACGCCTTGGGCGTTGCGGCCGGTCATGCGGATTTCACTCACGCGGGTGCGGACGCTTTGTCCGCCGCTGGTGATGAGCATGATTTCGTCGTTTTCGCGGACGCTCAAGGCGCTGACCACCTCGCCGGTCTTGTCGGTGACCTTCATGGTGATGATGCCTTTGCCGCCGCGTTTTTGCAGACGGTATTCGTCGAATTCCGTGCGCTTGCCCACACCGTTGGCGCCGGCCACCAGCAGGGTGGCGTCGGCTTGCACCAGGGCGGCGCCGATGACAAAATCTTTTTTGTCCGGCCGGATACCCCACACGCCGGTGGCGGTGCGGCCCATGTCGCGGATGTCTTCCTCGCTGAACCGGATGCTCATGCCGTCCTTGGTGATGAGGACGATTTCGTTGTGTCCGTCGGTCATCAGCGCGGCGATCAACTCGTCGCCGTCCTCGATATTGATGGCAATGATGCCGCCCTTGCGGATGTTGCGGTAGGAGGAGAGGTTGCTCTTCTTGATCACGCCCGTTTTGGTGGCGAAGAGGATGTGGAGGTTTTCGTCCCACGTCTCGTCCTTGCCCGCGCCGGTCTTGGACTGGATGCGCATGACGGCGGCGATTTCCTCGCCGGGGTTGAACTCGAGCAAGTTGGCGATGGAACGTCCTTTGGCCGCGCGGCCCATTTCGGGAATGTTGTAGGCCTTCTCCACGTAGCAACGGCCCTTCTTGGTGAAGAACACGAGGTAGTCGTGCGTGCTCGCGGTGAAGAGGTGTTCGACGAAATCGTCTTCCTCGTTTTCGGCGTTGGCCTCGCGCGTTTGCATGCCGATGACGCCCTTGCCGCCGCGTTTCTGGGCGCGGTAGTTGCTCACCGCGGTCCGTTTGATGAACCCGCGGTGGGTCACGGTGATGATGCAGCCTTCGTTGGTGATGAGATCCTCGATGTTGATCTCGCCTTCGTCGGGGACGATGTCGGTCAGGCGCGGGCCGGCGTATTTGGTCTTAATCTCGCGCAGCTCGCTCTTGATGATGTCGAGGACGCGCTCCTCGCGGGCGAGGATGTCCATGAGGTCCTCGATGGTGGAGAGAAGTTCTTGGTATTCGCCGAGGACCTTGTCGCTTTCCAGGCCGGTCAGTTGGTAGAGGCGGAGTTCGAGGATGTCGTCGACCTGCTGTTCGCTGAGGAGGTATTCGCCGTCGGTCAGGCGCGCTTCGCTGCGGATTTTGACCCCGAATTTCTCGACCTGCTTGCGGGTGAATTCGAAGGCGAGGAGTTTGACTTTGGCTTCCTCGCGGTTTTTCGATCCGCGGATGATGCGGATGAATTCGTCGAGGTTGGCCAGCGCGATGAGGAAGGCCTCGAGCTTTTCCGCGCGGACTTCGGCTTCGCCGAGGAGGTGGGAGGTGCGGCGGAGGACGACTTCGCGGCGGTGCTCGATGTAACAGAAGATGGCTTCCTTGAGCGAAAGGAGCTTCGGCTTCCCGTGGTCGATGGCCAGCATCGTGATGGGGAACGAACTCTCCAGCG
The DNA here is from genome assembly GCA_964516705.1 of uncultured Chthoniobacter sp. GTDB lineage: Bacteria > Verrucomicrobiota > Verrucomicrobiia > Chthoniobacterales > JACTMZ01 > JACTMZ01. The sequence continues at coordinate 24,847 of CAZEYV010000099.1, read as the reverse complement.
CGGTGTGCTTGTAGAGGTTGTTGATGACAACCTTCGGATTGGCGTCGCGCTTGAGTTCGACCACGACGCGCGTTTTTTCGTCCGACTCGTCGCGGATCGCGCTGATGTCGGTGATCGTCTTCTGGTTGACCAGATCGGCGATGCGCTCGACGAGGGTGGCGCGGTTGACGTTGTAGGGGATCTCGGTGATGACGATCTGTTCGCGGTTGCCCTTGAGTTCTTCGACGCCGGCTTTGCCGCGGACCTTGACCGAGCCGCGTCCGGTCTCGAGGTATTGGCGGATGCCGCCCACGCCGCAGAGTTGGCAGCCGGTCGGGAAGTCGGGGCCTTTGACATATTTCATCAGGCCGTCGAGCGTGATGTCGGGCTTGTCGATCTGCGCGCAGATGGCGTCGATGACCTCGCCCAAGTTGTGCGGCGGCATGTTGGTCGCCATGCCGACGGCGATGCCGGTGCCGCCGTTGACGAGGAGATTCGGGAAAGCTGCGGGGAAGACGACGGGTTCGGTCAGGCGCTCGTCGTAGTTCGGGACGAAATCAACGGTCGATTTGTCCATGTCGGCCATGAGGGCGGTGCCGAGGTGGGTGAGGCGCGCCTCGGTGTAACGCATGGCGGCCGGCGGATCGCCTTCGACCGAGCCGAAGTTGCCTTGGCCGTCGACGAGGGTTTCGCGCATGGCCCAGCTTTGCGCCATGTGGACGAGGGTCGGATAAATGACCGCTTCGCCGTGCGGGTGGTAGTTGCCGCTCGTGTCACCGCAGATTTTCGCGCACTTGATTTGTTGGCGTCCGGGAAAAAGGCGCAAGTCGTGCATCGCGTAAAGGATGCGGCGCTGGGCAGGCTTGAGTCCGTCGCGCGCATCGGGCAAGGCGCGGGAAATGATGACGGACATGGAGTAGTCGAGGAAGGAGCGTGACATCTCCTCCGCGACATCGATCGGTTCGACTTTTTCGTTTTGTGTATACACGGGAAATGGGGCGGTTGGCGGGGCTTCACGGGGGTGCCCGCAAGGTCCTTGAATTCTGTCCTTTCCGCGCTGGCGAGACCAGCGAAAACACCACCTTTTCGGGGGCGCTTTTCGGGCCTGTCATTGCGGGCTCTGCGCGGCCGTTCGGCTGGCCCTGATCTCCCCGTCCGGAGCGGTGAGAATGAGATCATCGCCGTCCATCGACCACGCGGTGGCCGCGGCGAGCAGCGCGAGGAATTTTTGCTCTTGCTGCATGATCTCCGGTTCGCAGGCACGGCGCGTGCTGCGCAGGGGGCCGGTTTCGATGGTGTTGCCCTCGATCGCGCAGGTGCCGCCGAAGCGGTTGCATGACGCGTCGCCCGCGATGTTGCCCTCGGTGTCGAATTCGAAAGTGATCGGATGATCGGCGAGCGGGGTTTGTCCGGCGAAGGTCGTGACTTGCCACGCGCTGCCGGGGAGCTTGGCGGATGCTTGGTTGGTTTCCATGGCTAGGGAGGTGGTGATGGTGAGGAGGAGGGGGAGGAGGATTTTCATGGAAAAGTGTTCAGTTGGCAGTGTTCAGTTTTCAGCAGGAAGGAGAATTAGGCCAGTGCTTGTTGGGCGGTTTTGAAGTGGAGTTTGGCCGTGGCGCGGAGGACGTCGGGGCCATGCTGGTGGATGAGGTCGCGCGCGGCTTCGAGGACGGCGGCGGAGGCGCCTTTGGGGAATTTTACGCCCCATTTTTTTTCGGCGGCGGCCAGCCAATCGATGAATTTTTCGCGGGCGAGGATCGAGGCGGCGGCCACGGCGTAGTCGCTTTCCGCTTTGGTTTGCTGGCGGAGTTCGATCTTGCGTCCCTTTTCCATGAGCGCGCGTTGCAGCACGATCGGGTTGGCGAATTGGTCGCTGAGGGCGGACGGACAGTCGGGCTTTCGCTCGCACAAGTTCTCGATGACGCGCGCGTGGCCCCAGGCGAGGAGGCGGTTCAGGTTGCCGATTTTTTCGTAGAGCGGATTGTATTTCTCCGGCGAGACGACGATCACTTCGCTGACCAGACCCGGGGTGGCGCGGATCACCTCGGCGAACTTGCGGATTTGGGCGTCGGAGCCGATTGATTTGCTGTCGCGGATGCCGGCTTCGAGCAGTTGGCGGGCGATGGGTTCGTTGGTGTAGGCGCCGGCGATGACGAGCGGACCGAAAAAATCACCCTTGCCGCTTTCGTCGATCCCGAAGTGCGGGGTGAAGCGCTCGGGGTGGTGCAGTTCCTCGTAGCCGAGCCGCGCTTCACCGAGGATTTCGGGCTCGAGGGTGAATTGGACGAAGTTTTCCGTCTCCTTGCCTTGGACCACGGCTTTGGGGCCTTTTTCGTAGACCGCGATGGTCAGTCCGGGCTTCTGCGCGAAGTAGAGGGTGTAGGGCCGCGGTTCGAACTTGAACCCTTGGTCCGTCAGGATGCCGCGGAGCTTGTCCGCCTGATCGGCGGTCAGGGCCACGGTGTGGGAGCGGAGAGGCGGCATGCTGGGCGCATCTTTTCTGATGGCGGGAAAAAGACAACCGCAGAGAGCGCGTAGGGCACAGAGGAACGGCCGGCGGCGGGGACGCCGCCGCTACATCTTGTAGCGTCGCCGTCCCCGGCGACGGTTGTTGGTTTGCGTTCTCCGTGGTTCTAAAGTTCGCTCGAATTTGGTGAGATGCCTCCGTGGATAAAAAGGATTTCAGCAAGCGCCTGCGCGCCTGGTTCCGCCGGCAGGGACGCGACCTGCCATGGCGGCGGACGCGTGATCCTTACGCGATCTTGGTCAGCGAAATGATGCTGCAGCAGACGACGGTCGCAGCGGTCGTCCCTTATTTCGAGCGATGGATGAAGCGTTTTCCCTGCGTGCGTGAATTGGCTGCGGCCGACGAATCCGAGGTGTTGGCCCTCTGGCAGGGGCTCGGCTACTACCGCCGCGCGCGAAGTTTGCACGCGGCCGCGACAAAAGTTGGGAAGGAGTTGAATGGGGTGTTTCCGCGGGATTACGACGCCCTGCGCACTCTTCCGGGGGTCGGGGACTACACGGCACAGGCGGTGCGGGCTTTTGCTTTCGACGAACCGGTGCCGGTGCTCGATGCCAATGTCATCCGTGTTGTCGCACGATTGTTCGACATTCGCACACCGGTCGATACGGCGAAGGGATTGGCCAAAGTGCGCGGCAAGCTGGAGGAATTGCTGCCGGCCAAAGGCGGACATGAATTTGCCTCCGCCCTGATGGAACTCGGGGCGCTGGTTTGCCGCGCGGGGCGGCCGGATTGTTTGCTCTGTCCGGTGAAGGAGTTCTGCGCGGCGAAGCATCCGGAGAAACTGCCGGTCAAAGCGCCGAAGGCGGCGATCAAGGAACGATCCGAGCACGCGGCTTGGGTGTCGGATGGCAAATCCGTTCTTCTCCAGCAGTCCACCGCCCGGCGATGGGGCGGATTGTGGCGGTTGCCGCCGTTGGATGGCGAACCGCCGGCCGGTCCGGCGGCGGAGCTGACCTACAGTATTGTGCGGGAACGGGTGACCTTGCGGGTCCACCGCACGGCCAAGCGGGCCCTGATGGCGTCCGCGGAACCACGCAAGGCGTTTTCTCTTAGGGAACTGGAAAGCATAGCCATCCCGTCCCCGCACCGGCGGGCGATTGCCAAAGTTTTAAAAGACAGATTTGACCACGGATAGCACAGATGACACTGATTTACGGAGGACGGACGGGATACCGTTTCTGATCATCCGTGCTATCCGTGCCATCCGTGGTTAAAATTCCCCCATGAGCGCCACCATCACCAGCCAACCCGACGCCACGGGCCACTTCGGTCCGTATGGCGGAAGTTTCGTCCCCGAGACGCTGATGACGGCGCTCGAGGAATTGACCCACGCTTACGAGGCGGCGCGGAAGGATCCCGAATTCCGGCGGGAGCTGAACCAACTGCTGGCCGAATTTGTCGGGCGCCCGACGCCGCTTTATCTGGCCGAACGCCTCACCGCGCAGCTCGGTGGAGCGAAAATTTATCTCAAGCGCGAGGACTTGGTCCATACCGGCGCGCACAAGATCAACAACGCGATGGGCCAGATCATTCTCGCTCGCCGCATGGGCAAGAAGCGGGTCATTGCCGAAACCGGCGCCGGTCAGCACGGCGTGGCCACGGCCACGGCCGCCGCGCGTTTCGGGATGGAGTGCGTGGTCTACATGGGCGAAGTGGACATGAAGCGCCAGGCGCTCAATGTCACGCGCATGAAATTTCTCGGCGCGAAAGTCGTGCCCGTCACCGCTGGCCAAGCCACGCTGAAGGAAGCGGTCAATGAAGCGATGCGCGATTGGGTGACCAATGTGCGCTCGACCCACTACATCCTCGGCACGGCCTATGGCGCGCACCCGTATCCCATGATGGTGCGCAACTTCCACCGCGTCATCGGCGAGGAGTCGCGGCGGCAGATTTTGGAGCGTGAAGAGCGTCTTCCCGATTTGCTCGTGGCCTGCGTGGGCGGCGGAAGCAATGCCATCGGGCTATTCTATCCGTTCCTCGAAGACAAAGGTGTCCGCATGGTCGGCGTCGAAGCCGGCGGCGAGGGGATCAAGCCCGGACGCCACGCCGCGCGCTTCCAAGGCGGCAAGCTCGGCGTATTGCAGGGGTGCAAAACGTTCTTGCTGGCCAATGACGACGGACAGATCGAGCTGACCCATTCCGTTTCCGCCGGCCTCGACTATGCCGCGGTCGGACCAGAGCACAGCTTCCTGCGCGATGCTGGTCGGGTGGAATATGACTTTGCCACGGATGATGAAGCGCTCGAGGCGTTCAAGACACTCTCGAAGGTGGAAGGGATTATCCCGGCGCTGGAAAGTGCGCACGGGGTGGCGCACGCGATCAAGGTGGCGCCGAAGATGGGCAAAGATCAGATCATTCTCGTGAATTTGTCCGGCCGCGGAGACAAGGACGTCCAGCAGGCGGCGGAGTTTGTTTTCGGCGGAGTTGGGTAGGCCTTCTTTCGTGAGTTATCTTCTGAACCGTTTGGCTGAAAAGCTCGCGCTGCGCGAAGTTGATGGTCGCGAGGTGTTGAAAGTTGCGCCTGCGCTCGTGACTCCCGCGCAAGCAATCGGCGCTCTGGCGCTGGGGGCTTTGGCTGTAGGTGCGCTGGCCATCGGTGCTTTGGTGGTCGGGCGTTTGATGATCGGGCGCGCGCATATACGTCGTCTCGAAATCGACGAGCTGGTGGTGGGAAAGTTGCTCGTGACGGAAGAGTGGTCAACTCCCCCGCGGCGAACGGCGAGCAAGCGGTCCGGTGAGGCGCGGCGTTTTTAGGTGGCGACGGTCATAGACCGCCGCTACATCGATTGAATAGGATGCGGGCGTGCGAGTGATTGAACATGATCCGGTGCTTTTCGGTGCGGACCCGACCGAGGGGATTGTGGCGGTGGAGTTCTCGGCGCCGGATCGGGTGCAAATTTACCGGCGCGAGGATGGCAAGACGCTGGTCGAGGAGGCGGTGCATAAGCCGTTTGCCTGGGCGACAGAATCGGTGCCGGGGGAGATGCGGGAGTTATCTGGAAGCGGGGCGTTGAAGTTTGTCGTGGCGTTCGACAATGTGACGACCTTTGCCAAGGCGAAGACGACTTACAAGCGTGAGCTCTTTGCGCTGAGTGACTTGGCGCATCAATATTTGCTGCAGAGTGGGCGGACGCTTTTCAAGGGGATGGCTTTCCAGGATCTGCGGAGGATGCAGGTGGATATCGAGACATTCACCGGCGCGGATGGAGCCATGTCGGATGCAACGAGGGATCCGCTGCTCGCCATCGCGTTGAGCGATAGTTCGGGGTGGGAGGAAGTGTTGGTCGTCGAGGATCCGGCGAACGAGTCGGGGGAGAAGGCGGTGTTGGAAAAATTCGCAGCTTTGGTGCGGGAGCGGGATCCGGACGTGATTGAGGGGCACAATATTTTTCGTTTTGACCTGCCCTACCTCGAGGCGCGGGCGCGGAAGTGCGGTTTGAAGCTGGTCTTGGGGCGGGACGGGAGCGTGATGCGTTCGCATCCCTCGCGTCTGCAGATTGCCGAACGATTGATCCAATACCGGAAGTTCGAAATTCACGGTCGGCATGTGGTCGACACTTTGTTTCTCGTTCAATTCCATGACGTCAGTGCGCGGGAGTTGGAAAGTTTCGGGCTGAAGGCCGCGGCGCGTCACTTTGGGGTGGCGGAAGACGATCGCGTCGAGCTCGGGCCGCGCGAGATCACCGAGGCGCATGGCAATAAGCGGCAGACGTTTGAAAAATATGCGTTGCAAGATGTGCGCGAGACGCAGGCGCTTTCGGCGGCGCTGAGTCCGGCCTGGTTCACCCAGACGACGATTTTTCCCTACAACTATCAAGATGTGGTCATTCGCGGGAACGCGACCAAGATCAACAGTCTCTTTTTGCGGGAATATTTGCGTCAGGAACAATCGGTCCCGGGCTTGTCCGAGGTGCAGCGCTTCGAAGGCGGCTACACGGATATTTTCTTCACCGGCGTGGCCCGCGACGTGTGGCATTGCGACATCGCGTCGTTGTATCCGTCGGTCATGCTGGGCTTCGGGATTTTCCCGGAGTCCGACACGCTGGGGGTTTTTGGTGACATGCTGGCGAGCTTGCGCAAGTTCCGGCTGGAGGCGAAGGCGGCCATGCGTTCGGCTTCGGGTGCGGAGAGGTCGCATCTCGATGCGCTGCAGGGGACTTTCAAGATCCTGATCAACAGCTTTTACGGGTATCTCGGATTTGCGCAGGGGAACTTTGCCGATTTCGAGGCGGCGGCCGCGGTCACGGCCAAAGGGCGCGAGTTGCTCCGCGGGATGGTCGAGTGGTTGCGTCAGCGCGGGGCGGAGGTGATCGAGATCGACACGGATGGAATTTATTTCACCCCGCCGAAGGACGCATCGTGGGACGGACTTTACCGTGAGCTGGCGGCGACTTTGCCGGCGGGGATCGAGGTGGAGTTCGATGCGCGGTATGCGGCGATGTTCAGCTACAAGGCAAAAAACTACGCTTTGCTGTCGGAGGATGGAAAGTTGTCGATCAAGGGGGCCGCTTTGAAGTCGCGTGGACTGGAGAAATTCCAGCGTGTCTTCATTGAGCGTGCGGTGCGGGCGCTGTGCGAGGGCAAGCCGGAGGTGATTCCGTCGATGCACGCGGAATTCGCCAAAGCGCTCAGGGAGAGATCGTGGGAACCGGAAATATTGGCCAAAACCGAGGCGCTGCAGGATTCGCTCGAGGCTTACCAAAAGAAGATTGCCACTTCGTCGCGAAATCGTTCGGCGGCATTCGAGTTGGCTTTAAAGAGCGGACGCAAGATGCAGGCGGGGGATCGCGTGTCCTACTACATCACCGGGACCAAGAAGACGGTGAAAGCCTACGAGAGTGCCAAGCTGCTCGAGGAATGGGATCCGCAAAACCGCGACGAAAACACGGCGTATTACTTGGCCAAATTGGACGAGTTGGCGGGCAAGTTCGAAGCGTTCGTTCCGGCGAGTGCGGGCGGGGACCGCTTGCTGTAGGGGGAGCTGGGGAAAACCGCAGAGGGCGCGGAGGGCGCAAAGGCAATGGCCTGTGGCGATCGGCGGACGCAAGGTCCGCCGCGTCGCGAGAGGAATCACGTGAGTTCGATGGCCTCGCACTTTTCCCGCCATCCGTCGAAGCGCCACTTGTTGGGGAAGTCGCGGCATTGCTGCGGTTTGACTTGTTGGATGGTGCAGGTGTTGATGCCTTCGAGGAAGATGCAGGAGCCATCCGGATTGGATTTGAGCATGAGGCCCGCGCGGCTGGGGCGGAGATCGGTGTGGCGGGCGATGAATTCATCGCGCGCCATGCCGAGAAAGTCCGCGATGGCGTTGATTTCGTTTTCGTCGACGCGGACGAATCCGGGCCAGCGGCAGCAGTTTCCGCAGCGCTGGCAGAGATACGGCACGGATTCGCCGGCTCAGGCGCCTTTGGGATTCGGTCCGTATGGGTTGGCCCCGGGTTGGCTGTCCATGACGAAGAAGATGATCAGGACGATGAGGCCGATGAGCGGGATGAAGCCGATGAGCATCCACCAGCCGGTGCGTCCGGTGTCGTGGAGGCGGCGGACGGCGAGGGCCAAACCGGGGAGGAAGACGGCCAGGCCGTAGAGCATGCTGACCGGTCCGTAACCGCCCTGGCCGGCGAGGCCGAGGATATTGTCGATGATGTTGGCCAGGATGGCCGCGATGACGTTGAAAAGGACAAACATCCAATAGGCCTTGCGGCGGCTGCGGCCGGTGAAGGGGACATAGTTTTTCCAGGCGTCGAGATACCAGTTCATGAGGGTGACCTTTCTTGTTCGGGGTGGTTTTGGTTGGGAACGACGATTCGGGTGTAGGCCCGCGACGGGCAGGTGGGAAGGAGAAAAAGGCTCGGCGAGGCTACAGGAAATGGCGGTCGAGCCACGCGCGAGCGAGGGTGAATTCGGCCTGCTCGAGGCTGTGGCCGGTGTTGCGCCATTCGAGGGTGACGTTGGCGCCGGCGTGTTCGAGAAGGATGGCGAGCTGCTGGGTGCTCTCCTGCGGGATCATGCTGTCGTCGCGGCCGGCGAGGAGAAGGACCGGTGTCTGGTCGAGTTGCGGCGGTTGCGGGGGTTCGAGGGGCAGCATGGCGCGGAAGAGGATGGCGCCGGAGAGAGCGTCCGGGCGGAGAAGGAGCATCGCGGCGGCGATGTTGGCACCGTTGGAGTAGCCGACGGCGATGATTTTCCCGAGGTTTTGCCGGGCGGATTGGTCTGCAACGAAGTCGGCCAATTCGTGCGTGCGGCGGATGAGGTCGTCCTGGTCGAAGACGCCTGGAGCGAGGCGGCGGAAGAAGCGGGGTTGGCCGTTTTCGAGGACTTGTCCGCGCGGGCTGAGCAGGGCGGCGCCGGGGCGGAGGAGTTGTCCGAGCGGAATGAGATCGTTCTCGTCGCCGCCGGTGCCGTGGAGAAGGAGAAGCGCGGGGGAGGTGCCGGGGTGGAAGATGAAGTTCACAGTTTTGGCTCAGGCCCGTCTCGCAGACTCGGCTCAGTGTTCAGTATTTGGTGAGTTTGGTTGGAACGACCGTCGCCGGGGACGGCGACGCTACAGGACTGAAAACTGAATCACTGAACACTGAAAACTCCGCCGCCTCCTTAGGCAGCGGGCGTGGCCTTCATGGCGGCGGGCTCGTGTTTGAGTTCGGCCAGGATTTTTTTCACCGCTGAGGCGGCGGTGACTCCGTGTTGTTCGCGGAGGAGGTCGACTTTGCCGTGGTCGACGAATTGGTCGGGCCAGCCGATGCGGACGACCGGTGTGGTGATGCGGGCTTCGGCCAGGGCTTCCAGGACGGCGGCGCCGTAGCCGTGGTGGAGGACGTGGTCTTCGAAGGTGCAGACGACTTCGGCCGCGCGGGCGAAAAATTCGAGCGTCTGGGTGTCGAGGGGTTTGATCCAGCGGGCGTTGATGACCGCGGCGTCGACGCCTTGGGCGGCGAGCAGGTCGGCGGTTTGCTCGGCCATTTCGACCATGTTGCCGAGGCCGAGGAGAAGGACGCGGCGTCCGTGGCGGAGGACTTCGCTCTGTCCGATCTCGAGGATCTGCGGATGCTCCTTGGGCTTGGCCCCGGTGCCGGCGCCGCGGGGATAGCGGATGGCGATGGGACCTTGGTGGTAATTCGCCATGGTCCAGAGCATGTCGACGAACTCCTCTTCGTCCTTGGGCTGCATGTGGACGAGGTTGGGGATGTGGCGGAGGTAGCCGATGTCGAAGAGCCCGTGGTGGGTCGGGCCGTCGTCGCCGCTCAGGCCGGCGCGGTCCATGCAGAGGGCCACATTGAGATTCTGCAGGGCGATGTCGTGGATGATCATGTCATAGGCGCGCTGCATGAAGGTGCTGTAAATGGCGAGGAACGGCTTGCATCCCTGCGTGGCGAGGCCGCAGGCGAAGAGGGCGGCGTGTTCCTCGGCGATGCCGACGTCGTGGTAGCGGTCGGGGTGTCGTTTTTCGAAGGCGGTCAGGCCGGTGCCGCCGGCCATGGCTGCGGTGATGGCGACGATGCGGTTGTTGTGGTCGGCGAAGTCGGCGAGTTTGGTGCCGAAGATCTGCGAATACGTCGGCGCGGCGGCGGGCTCGGTTTCGCCGGTGTCGGGTTTGAACTTGCCGAGGCCGTGGAATTTGTCCGGCTGTTGCATGGCCGGCGGGTAGCCCTTGCCCTTGGTCGTGAGGATGTGGAGGAGGACGGGTTCGTTCTGTGTTTTGAGGAATTCGAAGGTGCGCTCGAGCAGGGCGGTGTCGTGGCCGTCGATCGGCCCGTAGTAGCGGAAGCCGAGGTCCTCGAAGATGACGCTGGGCAGGAGCATGTGCTTCACGCCGGTCTCGACTTTGTGGGCGAGGGCGAGGGCGCCCTGGCCGCCGACGGATTTGATGAATTTGGCGGCCTGCTCGTGGAGGTGGGCGTAGGCGGGGTTGGTCGTGATTTTGCTCAGGTAGCTGGCCACGGCACCGACGTTTTTCGAGATGGACCATTCGTTGTCGTTGAGGATGACGATGAAGCGCTTGGTGGTTTCGGCGACATTGTTGAGGGCCTCGAAGCTGACGCCGCAGGTGAAGGCGGCATCGCCGGCCACGACCACGACGTGCTCGTCGGAGCCGCGGAGATCGCGCGCGGCGGCCATGCCGAGTCCGGCCGAGAGGGCGGTGCCGGCGTGGCCCGCGCCGTAGCAATCGTGTTCGCTCTCGGTGCGGAGGAGGAAGCCGTTCAAGCCGCCGTGCTGCCGGATGGTGTCGAGTTCGCGGCGGCGGCCGGTCAGCATTTTGTGGACGTAGCCCTGGTGGCTGACGTCGAAGAGAATCTTGTCCTTGGGCGAATCGAACGCGCGGTGCAGGGCGACGGTGAGTTCGACCACGCCGAGGTTGGGACCGAGGTGACCGCCGGTCTTGGAAACGGCGCGGACCAATTCGTCGCGGATTTCCTGGGCGAGGAACGGAAGGTCCTCCTCGGGCACGGCGCGGACATCGGCGGGGCCGTCGATCCTGTCGAGGGCGGAGGGTTTAATTTTCTTCGCTGTCATGAAAAGGCTCCAGGCTCACGCTGCCGTCCGCTTTCTCGGCGATGAGGCGCACTTTTTGTTCCGCCGCCTCGAGTTTTTCCCCGCAGTAGCGGGCGAGGGCCACGCCTTCCTCGTAACGGGCCAGCATTTCCTCGAGCGGGAGCCGGTCCTCCTCGAGTTTGGCCACGATGGCGTCGAGGCGCTGCATGGCGTCCTCGAAACTCTGCGGATCTTCGGTTTTTTTGCGGGCGGCCATCGCGGGTTATTCGGAGGGGGTCCAGCGGTCGCGGTTCGAATAGAAAACGCACTCGTTGTCGATCGGCAGCGGGGTGAAGAACTGGAGCGGGAAGCGGCTGAGGTCGGCAGTGCGCATGATGAAGGTGGCCCACTCGCGGTAGTCGCCTTTGGCGATGCCCGAAATCCACGGACGGTCACCGGAAACGGGCGTAAGGTAGAGGCCATTGACCGGTCCGCCGAGATATTTGTAGTCGTGGATGGTGATGAACTGCTTGACCGTGGCGGGCAGTAGAAGGGAGACGCGACCGCCATACCAGGCGGTGGCCCAGGGCATGTCGCTGCAGAGCACTTCGTCCGGTTCGATCCAGTTGGAAACGGTGTTGATGAACGTCGGGACGTAAGGCGGCCAGTTGACGCGCTGGGGCGGCGCGGTCAGCAGTTGGATGGCCATGGGCAGGCCTGTGACGGCGAAAACGACGGCGATGAAGGCGGGGCGCGCGCCGGGGAGCCGCAGGTCGATGCGGTTCCACAGGACGAGGAGGAAAGCCATGCCGTAGGCGCCGAAAAGCGGGAGGAAGAGCATGTGGAGCTGGTTGGCCGAGACCGCGCCGCGCGGGATGAAGAAAGCCATGCCGAAGGCGGCGAAGCTCCACATGAGGACGATCGCCCAGCGCATCATGTTCGTCTCCCGCCGCTTGAAGACATGGAGCAGGGAAAAGAAGAAAGCAGCCGCGGGGATGCTGTAACCGAAGTAGCCGAAGAGGTTCTCGAACTGCGAGGTGAGGCCGTTGCGGAGCTTCGCGCGGACGGCGCCGAAGGCGGTGAGGTCGGGTTCGAGCGTGCTCATGAACCCGAGTTCGGTGCCGCCCGCCCCGTCGAGGATGGCGAAGATGCCCAAACCCAGGGGGTTGCCGCAGACGAGGTAGTTGCGGACCAGCCACGGGGTGACCATGGCGAGGTAGAGGAAGAAGACGAGGAGTCCGCTGACGGTCCGCGGTTTGAACCACGCGAAGACGAAGGCGAGAAACCCGAGGAAGATCCACGCGGCCACCGGCTGGGCCAGGGTCATGAGGCCGAGGAGCAGGGAGATGCCGGCGAGCAGCAGGAGCATGCGGCCGGTGCGCCCCGCTTCGCGGTCGAGGAGCGCGTGGTGCAGCAGGAGCAGCGCCACCGTGAAGAGGAAGAGCATCAGCATCTGGGGCAGGCCCGAGACGGAGAAGCGCCAGAGCATGTCGCAGATGAGGGCGAGGCCGACGGCCAGCCAGGCGAGCTTGGCGTCGAAGAGCGAGCGGACGAGGAAGAAGAGGACGAAGACCGAGGCGAGGAAAAGAATGATACCGGCCGCTGCTATGACACGGTCGCCGATGTAGACGAGATCCGTGGGTTGCATCGGCCACCAGCGTTTGACCGGGCGCAGGATCGCGGCGTTGAGCAGCGGGTTGAGGGGAAAATTGTAGATGTCGGGGAACGGGCCGGCCGGCAGGCTCTCCTCGTGGTTGAGGAATTGCCACATGGCCAGCGGGCGGATGTAGAGGGTGGAGTAACCGGCCCCGGCGGCGATCTGGCGGCCGAGTTGCGCCTGGTCCATCGCCGTCTCGCTGTCCAGTCCGCGGAAGTTGAAAAACAGGTAGAGCGAAGCCAGTCCGGCGACGGCGGCGAGCAGGACGGCGACGAGGATGGATTTCTTGAGGAAGCCCTCTTCCAGCGCGTGGACGACTTCCTGGATTTTGACCGACTCGTCGTGGATCATAATTGCGGTCCGTTGGTTTTATCCGCGACGGGGTGTGGCGTCCATGGCGAAGAAGTTTCAGCGCCAGCGCGGGCGGTCGGCGAAGAAAATGGCTTCCCCGTCGATGGGAAGGTTGATGGCCGAAGACAGCATCCATCCGCGAAGGTCCTCGGGTTTGATCTCGCGGAGCACGAAGCGCGCCCATTCGCGGTAGCGGCCGTTGACGATGGCCCCGTAGGCGCGCTCGTTCCCGCTGAAGGGGGTGAGGTAGATGCCAACGAGGGGTTTGGCGAGGAAACCTTCGACGGCGATAAGCTCGAACTGCTCGATGCTTTCGGGCAGCAGCAGGGAGGTTCGCCCGGCATACCAGGCGCTGGCCCACGGGATGTCCGCGGCCATGGCCTCGCCGGGCTCGAGCCACTCGGCGAAGCGGGCCACGAGCGGCGGGAGGTAGGGGGGCCAGTTGACCCGCTTGGGGGTGGCCAGCAGGGTGGAAAGGAGCGGGATGGCAACCACCGCGTAGAGCAGGACGAGAAAGACGGTGCGCAGGAGGGGTTGGTTGAGTTCGAGGCGCGACCACAGCACGAGCAGGAAGGCCAGGCCGTAGAAAGTCATGACCGGGAGGAAAAGTATATGGAGCTGGTTGATGGAAATGGAGGGGCCTGTGCCGAAAACAGCCATGCCGGCGACGGCGCCGATCCACATGAGCAGGACGGCCCAGCGGAACTGGGCGGCTTCCCAGCGGCGAAAGACGTGGAGGAAGACGGCGAGGAAGAAGGCGGCCGCGATGAAGTTCCCGCCGATGGCGCTGGCGAATCCTTCGAATTGGGCACCGAGGTTTTCCGCCGTGTTGGCCACGAGGTCGGGCCAGCGGAGGCGCAGGAAGGGTTCGAAGTCCGCCGACCAGGCCAGCGCATCGGTGCCGTGCGTGCGGTAGAGTTCGTAGAACGGAACCCCCAAGGGATGGCGGACGGCGCGCCAGTTGAGCCAGGCCCACGGGAGCAGGGGAGCGACGAAGATGGCCGGAGTGATGAGGGCGGCCGGCCAGTGCGGGCGGATCATGACCGTGGCGAAAAGCCAGAACGCGGGGAAGATCCACAGGATGAGACCGTGCCCGAGGGCGGCGAGGGAGAGCAGGCCGGCGGCGAAGCCCGTCCAGAGCTGGGCGCGCCGGGTTTTGCCCGCATCCTGCGCGCCGAGCGCCGCGAGCAGGGCCAGCAGGGAGGCGTTGAAAAAGAAAAGCAGGGCCATCTGCGGCAGACCGGAAAAGCTGAAGCGCCAGAACAGGTCCATCACGGCGATCAGGCCGGTGCCGAGCAGGGCGAGTTGCGCGTCGAAGAGGCGGCGTCCGAGCAAAAAGATGAGGACCAGCGAGCCCGCGAAAAAAAGGAATCCGCCGGCCGCGATGGCGCGCTCGCCCGGAGCGACAACGGTCCCCGGGGCCAGGCCGGGCGTTGTTCCCGTGGCGCGCAGGATGACGGCGTTGATGGCCGGTCCGAGGGGTGCCTGGTTGGCCTCGGGCAGCGGGGTGCGGATCTGGCCGGTGCGCGTCAGCATGAGGTGAAGGGCCAGCGGCCGGGCGTAGAGCGTGCTGTAACCCTGGCCCGTGGCGAGTTGGCGTCCGATCTGCGCCTGGTCCATGGCATCGGGATCGTTGAAGCCGTTGAATTTCACCGTGAACCAAGCTGCGGCCACGGCGGCGAGCACCGCGGTGAGGAGCAGGCGGCGGACCCACACCGCGATGGAGCCCTGCTCGAAAGTGTGGAGGAACCACTGGATGCCGGTTTCGAGAGCCATGGGTTCAGGTGCCGCCGAGTTCCGGGTGTTCGCGCAGCTTGCGGTGCAGGGTGCGGCGGCTGATGCCGAGCTTTTGCGCGGCAAGCGTGCGGTTGCCGTGGCATTCGGCGAGGGCGCGGCGCATGAGGGAGAGTTCGGTTTCGACGAGATTGAGCGGGAGGGGTCCGCGCGGTGCGGTGCCGGACGCCGCGGATTCGCGCGCCGCGGCCGGCAAGTCGCGCAGGGTGATTTTCGGGCCGGTGGCCATGACCACGCCGTGTTCGATGGCGGCGCGCAATTCGCGCACATTGCCCGGCCAGTCGTAAGCGACGAGGCATTTCATGGCCTCGCCGGTCAGTTCGCGGAGCGGTTTGTCATTCTCCTTGGCCGCCTCGCGCAGGAAGTGCACGGCGAGGGACGGGATATCGCCGCGACGGTCGCGCAGCGGCGGGAGGAGCAGTTGCACGACATTGAGGCGGAAGAAAAGGTCCTCGCGGAATTTCCCCTCGGCGACCATCCCGGCCAGGTCGCGGTTGGTCGCGGCGAGGAGGCGCACGTCGGCTGCGAGGGGTTTGTTGCCGCCGACGCGTTCGAAGACGCGTTCGCCGAGGACGCGGAGGATTTTCACCTGCGTGGCCGCGTCGATCTCGCCGATCTCGTCGAGGAAGAGGGTGCCCCCGGCGGCCTGCTCGAAGCGCCCGATACGCCGCTCGCCCGCGCCGGTGAAGGCGCCCTTCTCGTGGCCGAACAACTCGCTCTCGAGCAGTTGCGGCGAGAGGGCGGCGCAGTGCACGGCGACAAACGGGCCCCGGTGGCGCGGGCTGAGGCGGTGGATGGCGTGCGCGGCCAACTCCTTGCCCGTGCCGCTTTCCCCCGTGATCAGCACGGTGGCCCGCGAGGGGGCGACCTGCCTGATCGTTTCGAGCACGTGTGCCATGGCGGGGGAATCGCCGATGAAATTTTCCAGACCGTAGCGTTTGTCGATCTGCTCGCGCAGGCGGACGTTCTCGCGCTCGAGTTCCGAGCCGTGGAGGGCGCGTTTGAGGAGAAGGTCGAGGCGGTCGATGTTGACCGGCTTGGTGACAAAGTCATAGGCGCCGAGTTTCATCGCCTCGACCGCCGACTCGATCCCCCCGTAGGCCGTCATCATGATGCAGACCGGCGGCTGGTTCTGCCGCAGGGCCCAAGGCAGGAGTTCCATGCCGTCGTCGGCCCCGAGTCGCAGGTCGGTCAGCAGGAGATCGACATGGTCGGTTTCCATCATCGCCTTGGCACCCGCGGCATCGGCTGCCACGTAAACCTCATACTCGTCCTCCAGCGAATCGCGCAGTCCGTCACGGGTGTTTTTCTCGTCATCGACGATGAGGATGGTTTTTTTCAAGGCGGGCACGAGGCGGGAGTGACATTTTTTCTCTAATGGTGGCGCGTTATTGGCAACACGCAAGTTGACCGGAGGCCCGTTTCTTCTTGCCTTGGTCGGAGGATGGACTACTGCTGCGGCCATGAAATCTGTTTCTCCGCAGCGTGTGCTTCTCTCCATTTGCGCCCTGGCCCTGCTGGGTCTGACCGGTTGCGAGACGACCAAAACCGGCGGCAACAATTCCTTCGCCTTCGATCCTCCGGTGCGTCAGCCGCAAAACCCGGCCAACGTCAAAGTCAAGCTGAGCACCGGGGCCCAGCGTCTCTACGTGGTCGAGGGTGACAATGTGCTTCTGGCCACGCCGGTTTCCGTCGGCAAGTCCTCCTCGCCCACCCCGCAGGGCAATTACACCATCTATTCCAAGCAGGCCAACCGCCGCCGCATCAGCAATCCGGGTTCGGGCTATCCGATGACCTACTGGATGGAGTTCAAGCCCGCCTACGGCATGCACTGGGGCTTCGTCAAACCGTATCCCAGCACGATGGGCTGCGTGCGTATGCCGCTCAAAGCCGCGCAAAAGACTTTCAATCTGGTCCGCTCCGGCACCCCGATCAACATCTCCCCCAGCCAGCCCTGGGATGCGACCGTCGGCAAATCCCTCCCGCGACTCGACGATTCGGCCCTGCCCGACCCGCCGATGTCCTACATGATGAGCCCGCAAGTTTTCGCCGACGCGCGGCAGGGCAAGTTGTGGCGATTCTGACCGCGCCGGAAACCTCTTGCCTCACTCCCCGATCAAGCACGGGGTGAGGCGGTAGAGTTTGTTTGCGCCGGAGACGGCGACGAGGGTGGCGCATTCTTGCCAGGGTTGTTCGGACCGCGGCCAGCGTTTGCTTTCCCGTTCGCCCCAGAACAGATACTGCACCTGGAGGCGGCGGGCGGCGTCGCGCCATGCGGGGGCGCCGCTCATGAGGGTGTCGAGCTCGCGTTGCATCGGTCCGTAATCCAGTCCCTGGCTGAAGAGATGCCCGTCGTGACCCATGACCACGGGTTGTCCGAGAAGCATGGCGGGGTGGTCGAATTGCGGTGCGCAAGCAAGGCGTGCGTTGACCGGCATGTTGCGCAGCATGACCTGCAGATCGGCCAGTTCGGCCCGGTCGGCGAGTTTGTAGCCGTGCCGTGCGTCGAGTCCGGTGAGGAGCGCCACCGCTCCTGAGGTGAAAAGCAAAAGGCAGGCGGCGGCTTGCAGCCAGACCGGGCGCCGCGCGAGGAGTTTGTCCCAGAGCAACGGGGCCAACGCGAGGTAACCCCAGATCATCAGCTTGGTGTTGTCCCATGCCCACGGGGCAAGCAGGAAGGTGAAGCAGAAAAGCAAAGTGCCCGCGGCGACAAGATAGAAGACACGATCGGTGCGGTCGGCGCCGCCGCGGCGGAGTATGACAAAGCCCTGCACCGCGACCAGCGGCAGGAAGATGCCGAAGTTCCAAAGCCAGAACCACGGTCCGCCATCCTCCTGCATCCAGCCCGGATCGAAACGGAAGGCGGAGCCGGCGGTGAACCCCGCCGTGACCATGCGGGCCAGCCATGTCGCGGGAATGACGCTGACCAACCCGACAGCGAGGAACGTCCGTTGCCGGCCGCGCGACCATGCGGCCACGAAGCAGGCGGCGAGGAGGATGCTCAGGAAAAGGAAGGCCGGCGCGTTGAAGAAGGGCATGGCGGCGTAGAGGGCAACCTGCGCCATGAGCGGAAGACGCGGTCCGTCTCCCCCGGACAACTGCGTGCGCCACACTGTCATAAGCACGAGGCCGGCCGGCAGGGAGAAGAGGAGCCCCCGCTGGGTCACCAGCATGGTGAGGAAGAGATTCTTCCACTGCGTCTCGCTTTGCATGACGTCCGTCGTCCCGTTTTGCACCAGGGCCCAGGCGCCGAGGCCGCCGGCGAAGAGAAAAGCGGCCAGGGCGAAACCGCGTCCCCACCGCCAGAGCGCGGCTGCCGCGGCCGCGGCACCAAGCAATCCGGTCCACCGCAGTCCCTCGTAAACCGGCAGGCCGGCCGTGCGCAGAACCGCATTCCACAAGTCCATGCCCGGGTGGTAAGCGAAAGCCGCCCCCGCGAGGAAAGGATTGTCCGGCCAGAAGGCGCCGCCATTGGCCCACCGGACGATGAGGTTCAGGTGCAAGGCGGTGTCGCCGAGGTTGTGCGGCGAGAGGACTTTGAGTTCGTTGCCTTGTTCGTAGATGACCCAGAGAAAGGCACGGAATGCGGCGATGGCGAAGACGGCGAACAAGATGGTATCGGCCCACGTGATCTTCTGCCGCGGCGCGGAGGCATAGCGCGCGGTTGCCGCGCCCGCCGCGGCGCCGAGCACGAGGGCGATCCACGCACCACGCAACTCGAGACGTCCGGACAGCGCCGCGAGTCCCGCCGCCGCGATGGTGGTCACAGCGGTGAAAACGAGACCACCGCAGAGGATGCGCCAACCGGTCATGGTTCGCCCCTCCGCGGCCGGCGTCCGGCCGGCAAGGCGCGCATGGCCTCGGCCAAACCGGTGGTGAGAAACACCACGCAGTCATCGACGCCGGAGCGCAATCGGAAACGCACTTCCTCGTAGCCCCCGCCGAGCCTCGTCCTCAACGCGTCCGCTTTCTCCCCCTCGATGACGTGGAATTGCGCGTCGGGCAGTGGCCCGGGACCGACGCCGCGGTGGTAACCGATGTTGGGAAAAGCTCCCAGCATCCACGGCAAGGGATAGTAGCTCTCGAGATAGATGGCCCCCGGGGTCTGATAGCGTCGCGGGTCCGCCTCGGCCAGGGCGAGCAGCGGATCGGTGAAGGTGGCGGCCGAACGGAAGGTCTGCACGTAGACATACGGCTCGTGGTCGGCTTCGAAACGGAAAAAATTCAGGCGGATGGCCTGCGCGAGGGAAACGGTCAGAGCGAGGGCCGCAACAACGTTCGTCCAGCGCCGCCCCGCCGCGGTCACCGCCGCGCCGAAAAAAAGAAACCACGGCCACATGATGGCCGCGATGCACCACGGGGTTTTGTAGGGCACGAGCGAATAGGCGAGGAGCACGCCGCCGCCGAGGATGGCCAGCAGGCGCGGAACGGCCGGACCGGGCCACGCGTAGCGCACCGACCAGACGAGGCCGAGAAGCGCCGGCCACTCGTAGCGGGCAAGCAGGGCGAGCCAGTAGTAATTGACGAAGGGCAGCAGGTCGTAGGTCTCCTTCTCGTGCCCGTTGCCGGCCGCGCCGGTCTTGGTCCACTCGGTCAGCGCGTGGAAAGGTCCGAGCAGGCCGGGTGGATGGAGGAAATTTCCCGAGTAAAAAAAGACGAGGAGAAATGCAGCCACCGCGCCGGCCGTCCAAGCGTCCTGCTTGCTCCACCCTCTTTCTTTGGCCCGTTCCGCCGGCGGACGCACCGGGGAGACTTTCCACCAGAGCGCGAAGACGCCGGCGGCCAGGGCGAGCGAACCGGCATGGATGATATACGTTTCCTTGTTGAGGATCATGCCGGTGAGCCCGAGCACCGCGGCCCACAGGCCGGCCCGGTCCCGTTCCCGCCAAAGGGCGATGGCTCCCCAGGTGAAGAGCATGGTGAAGAGGACGAACCAAGATTCGTGGATCGAGTAACGTCCGTAAAAAAGCCCGGCCGGAGAAACCGCAAAGGCCAGCGCGGCCCAACGCACGGCGGTGCGTCCGAACCAGCGACCGAAAAGAAAAATGACCGGCACGGCGAGGACACTGGCCAGCACGGCGGGCCACCGCAGGGCCCAAAGGTTGCGTCCGAGCAATTCCTGCGAGAGAAAGACGGTGTAAAAATGCCAAGGTCCGTGAAAATTTTCCGGGGTGTAGCGGAATGTCCCCGTCTCGCGCATCTGGTCGGCGAACCATCCGTTGACCCCCTCGTCGAAATGCGGGGCCCGCAGGTCGAGCAGGAAGAGGCGCAAGACCGCGGCCAGCGCCATGATCGCAATGAGGTCCCACGGCCAGCGGCGGATGTCTTCCGGCAATCGCATGAGCCCCCGATTCTATGCCAGAAATAGCGCGCCGTGACGTGTCAATTGTGGTCCCGGCCTACGCCGAGGAGCAACGGATCGGGCGCGCGGTCAAGGAACTGCGCGCCTTGGCCGCCGGCTTTCCCCGGCTCGGCGAAGTCTTGTTGGTCGTCGAGCCGTCCGGCGACCGGACGGTGGAGGCGGCCCGCACGGCCGCCGGGGGCGATCCGTTGATCACCATCGTCGGAAACCCGGACCACCGGGGGAAAGGTTTCTCCGTGCGGACCGGCATGCTGCGCGCGGCGGGTGGGATCGTTTTTTTCATGGACGCCGACCTGAGTGTGCCGCTCGGGCACGTGGCCCTTTTCGTCGCGCATTTCGACGCGCATCCGGAGACCGCCGTGGTCATCGGCAACCGGCGTCATCCCCGCAGTATCATCACGCGCCGCCAGCATCCGCTGCGCGAGCGGGCCGGGCGGATCTTCAACCATGCGGTGCGCGCCTTGGGCTTGAGTGCGAGCAAGGACACGCAGTGCGGATTCAAAGCCTTCCGCCGCGAGGCGGCGCAGCGGATTTTCACCCGCGCGCGGATCGACGGTTTTGCTTTCGACGCGGAGATCCTGCTCCTCGCCGAAAAACTCGGACTGCGGGTCGACGACTTGCCCGTGGAGTGGATCAACGACGAGCACACCAAGTTCCGTCCGTTGCGCGACGGATGGCGCAGTGCGCGGGATCTTTGGCGGCTGCGGGGGATGCACCGCCGCTTGTAGAGCGGCGCTACAAGGAGACCGGTTTGGCCGGCGCGGTGTCTTCGTCTGCCTGCACACGGAAAGTGAGCAACGCCGCGAGGAGGAAGCAAAGTCCGCCGAAGGCGACGGCGCCAACGGGATCGTTGCCGAGGAACTGTTTGACGAAAAGTCCGAGGCCGAGCGAGGCGACGACTTGCGGGATGACGATGAAGAAATTGAAGATGCCCATGAAGAGACCCATTTTCCTCGGATCGACGGCGCCGGAGAGCATGGCATAAGGCATGGACAGAATCGACGCCCAGGCGATGCCCACGCCGGTCATGGAAAGGAGCAGGAGCTTCGGGTCGGTGAAGAGCATGACGGAGCCGAGTCCGGCGGCGCCGCAGAGCAGGCAGAGGATATGGATGGCTTTGGCGCTGTAGCGTCGGGCCAGGGCCATGATGACAAAGGAGAAGACGAAGCAGACACCGTTGTAAGCGGCGAAGCATAGACCGGCCCAGGCCACGCCTTCGCTGAAAAGTTTCCGCTGTTCGTCGGTGCCGTCGGCTAAACCGCCGTAGAAAAGGACGCCGACGCTGACCGAAAAATAAATCCACATGGCGAAGAGTCCGAGCCAGGTGAAGAACTGGACGGCGGCCAGCTGTTTCATCACGGCGGGCATCGCGCCGATCCCGGCGAAAATTTCGCGCACGCCGCGCCAGAAGCCCCTGGTTTCCTCTTTCTCGCGGAGGAAGGCCGCCATGTCCTCCGGCGGGTATTCCGGGGTGGTCAGGATGGTGACGAGAACGGCGAAGAGGAACGCGCCGGCGCCGATATAGAAAGCGATTTTGATCGCGGCGGGGATGTGTCCCTCGGCGGCCTCCATCGACATGCCGAAGTTGTTGCTCAGGATCCACGGGAGGGCCGAGGCGATAACGGCACCGAGTCCGATGAACAGACTCTGCATGGCGAAGCCCTGTTTGCGTTGCTCCTCGGGAAGTTTGTCGGCCACGAAGGCGCGGAACGGCTCCATGGTGACATTGATCGAGGCGTCGAGGATCCAGAGCAGGCCGACGGCCATCCACAGGACGGACGAGTTGGGCATGACGATCAAGGCGGCCGAGGCGATGAGGGCGCCGACGAGGAAATACGGGCGGCGGCGTCCGAGACGGTTCCACGTGCGGTCGCTGAGGTAACCGATGATGGGTTGGACGATGAGCCCGGTGAGCGGCGCGGCGATCCAGAGGAGGGAAAGTTGCTCGGGCTTGGCTCCGAGGAACGTGTAGATGGCCGACATGTTGGCCATTTGCAGGCCCCAGCCGAATTGGATCCCGAGGAATCCGAAGGACATGTTCCAGATCTGCCAGAAAGAGAGGGGCGGTTTGTGCATGGTCGGCGTGGGCCGGTCCGAGGCCTAAACAAAAACGCGCCCCGCGGCAAGGGCGGCTCGCGGCGTTTGCCATCCTGCGACGGAGGTCCTAGGCTGCGAATCAGCGCCATGAACCGACTCGAGCAACTCAAGCAATTCACCACGGTCGTCGCCGACACGGGCGATTTCGAAAGCATCCGCCAATTTTCCCCGCAGGACGCCACGACCAATCCTTCGCTCATCTACAAGGCGGTCACGCATGCCGATTACGCGCCGCTGCTCGATCAAGCGGTGGCGGAGCGCCGGGGGGCGGACCTGCCGCGCGGGGAACTGATCTGCGACATCATCGACGACCTGCTGACCATTTTCGGCGAGAAAATCCTGCAAATCGTGCCCGGACGCGTCTCGACCGAGGTGGATGCGCGGCTGTCCTTCGACACGCCGGCCACCATCGAGAAGGCGCGCAAGCTGATCGGTCTGTACGCGCGCCGCGGTGTCGCGAAGGAACGCGTGCTGATCAAAATTGCCTCCACGTGGGAAGGTATCCGCGCGGCCGAGGAACTGCACAAGGACGGCATCAACTGCAACCTCACCCTGCTTTTTTCCCTGCCGCAGGCCATCGCCTGCGCGGAGGCCAGGGTGCGGCTGATCTCGCCGTTCGTCGGGCGCATCTACGATTGGTACAAAGCCAAAACCGGCCGGGAATACACCGGTGCGGAAGATCCCGGCGTGCAGTCGGTGCGGACGATTTACAATTACTTCAAAAAATTCGGCTACGAGACGCAGGTCATGGGCGCGAGTTTCCGCAACACCTCGCAGATCCTGGAGTTGGCCGGCTGCGATTTGCTCACCATCAGTCCGGAGTTGCTCGGCGAGTTGCAGGCGTCTGACGGCCCGGTGACGCGTCAGCTTTCGGTCGAGGAAGCCAAAGCTTCCGGCGTGCAGAAAATCCCCATGGATGAGAAAACTTTCCGCTGGATGCTCAACGAGGACGCCATGGGCACGGAAAAGCTGGCCGAAGGCATCCGCAAGTTCACCGAGGACATCATCAAGCTCGAAGGCTTGATTGCGGGGAAACTCTCCTGAATATTCGCCTTACCCGAACCCCATGAAATCCATCCCCGTCCTCCTCGCCGCCGTGCTCCTTGCCGGTTGCGCCTCCTCCGGAACCAAAGTCGCCGCGCCTTACCTCGCGGTGTTGCAGCAGAAGGGTATCGACCCGGGGACTTACGCGCGGATCAGCCATGGCCGCGTGCTGACTTACGACGACATTTACGAGCTGGTCACCGAAGGTGTGCCGGGGGACAAAATCGTGGATTATCTCAAGGCGACGCGCGCGCCCTATGTCTTCACCCCGGCGCAGGTCAACCGTCTGGCCGCGGCGGGGGCCGGACCGGCTTTGACCGCTTTCCTGCGCAACCCGCCGACCAAACCCAATACCGACGGCTTCGACAATCCGACCACGCAGGCGTTCCTCAACAGTCCTTACTGGCGCGATCCGTATTACATGGAGCCCGGTCCGGTCCCGTTCTTGTTGCCGGACAGCTGGAGCACCGGTCCTTTGCCGATGGCCGGCGGGGTCGGACGGCGGATGGTTCCTTGAGGGGCAAACATGGCCGCCGCGGATGCTACTCGCGGGCGGCGTCGTCGAGCTTCTTCAGCTTCGGGCGGATGACCGCAAGATTGTAGGGATGCAGGGGGTTTTCCCGGTAGAAATCCTGATGGTAATCCTCGGCGGGGTAGAATTTCGGGAGCGGAGCAATCTCGGTCACGATGGGTGACTTGAACTTGGCTTGTGCGCGGGCCTTCGATTCCTCTGCGAGGCGGGTCTCCTCGTCGTTCGCGGTCAGGATGATCGACCGGTATTGCGTGCCCACGTCGGCGCCTTGGCGGTTGAGCGTGGTCGGGTCGTGCGCGTCCCAGAAAAGATCGACAATCTTTTCGTAGGAGATTTTCGCGGGGTCGTATTCGATTTGCACGACTTCGGCGTGTCCGGTCTTGCCGGTGCCGATCTGCTCGTAGGTCGGATTTTCGGTTTGTCCCCCGGCATATCCGGAGGTGACGGCAAGAACACCGGGCAGGCGCTCGTAAACGGCTTCGACGCACCAGAAGCATCCGCCGCCGAGGGTGGCTTTTTCGGTTTTCATGGGTTCGGATTCGGCGTGGAGTGATGAGACAAGGACAAGAGCGATCGCGGCATAAATTTTCATGTTTGTGTTGTAGCGGCGGTCTATGACCGTCGGTGCTTTAGAGAAGAAATGGTCCGGCGGTCATAGACCGCCACTACAGCCATGGGATATCATTTTTCCGGCACGAATTTGAGCGAGACAGAGTTCACGCAATAACGCAGACCGGTGGGGCGGGGACCGTCGGGAAAGACGTGGCCGAGGTGGGAATCGCAGCGGGCGCAGAGGATTTCTTCGCGCGTCATGCCGTGGCTTCGGTCGACCTCGGTGAGGACATTTTCCGGCGCGACGGGTTGGAAGAAACTGGGCCATCCGGTGCCGGAATCGAATTTGGCGTCCGAGCGGAAGAGGGGTAGATCGCAGCAGACGCAGTAATAGATGCCGTTCTGCTTGTGATCGTGGAACGCGCCGCAGAAGGGACGCTCGGTGCCTTTGCCGCGGGTCACCTCGTAGACTTCCCCGTCGCC
>CAZEYV010000098.1:0-4298 GCA_964516705.1 uncultured Chthoniobacter sp. | reverse complement strand
CCGACCATGTCCTCGCGTTCATGGACGACGCGGCGCCACCAGAAATCCTTGAGGTTGCGTTTGAGTTCGACGCCCATCGGCCCGTAGTCCCAGAAGCCGTTGAGGCCGCCGTAGATTTCAGAGGATTGGAAAATGAAGCCGCGGCGCTTGCAGAGGCTGACGATTTTTTCCATGCGCTGTTGTTGGGCGTCTTTGGCCATGATGAAGCGGCAACATTACGCGGGCCGCGGGGGATGGACAAGGTTGCGCGCGGGACACGGTCCCCCGGAGTGAATATGCGGGGTCCCGGCTGAGGTGCGGCCGGGCGCGTCAGGCGGCGCCGAGGTAGGCTTCGCGGACGCGGGGGTTGACGAGGAGTTCGGACGCCGGGCCTTCGAGCACAAGGTTGCCGGTTTCGAGGAGGCAGGCGCGGTGGGCGAGGCGCAGGGCCATGTTGGCGTTTTGTTCGACGAGGAGGATGGTCACTCCGCGTTCGTTGAGTTGCCGCAGGACGGCGAACACCTCCTGCACGAGCTTCGGGGCGAGACCCATGGAGGGTTCGTCGAGGATAACGATGCGGGCGTCGCTCATCCGCGCGCGGGCCAAGGCGAGCATTTGTTGCTCCCCCCCGCTGAGGGTTCCCGCGAGTTGCGCCACGCGTTCGCGCAGGCGGGGGAACATGTCCATGACCATCTCAAGGTCGTGCGCGCGGCCGGCCTTGTCGCGGCGGATCCATGCGCCGAGTTGCAGGTTTTCCATCACGGTCAGTCCGCCGAAGATGCCGCGTCCCTCGGGCACATGGGAAAGTCCGAGGCGGAGGATGCGGTCGGGCGTCAGTCCGCGCAGGTCGCGTCCCTCGAGAACGAGCGAGCCCTCGAAGGGCAGCATGCCGGAAAGGGCGCGGAGGGTGGTGGTCTTGCCGGCCCCGTTGGCCCCGACCAAGGCGAGGATTTCGCCCTGTTGCACGTGGAAGCTGATGCCTTTGACCGCCCGGATGTCGCCGTAGCGCACCACGAGATTTTCCACCCGGAGCATGGTTTCACTCATGGCCGCCCTCCGGTCCGAGGTAGGCCTCGATGACTTTGGGGTTGGCGCGCACTTCGGCGGCGGTGCCTTCGGCGATGGTTTTGCCGAAGTCGAGCACGGTGATGCGGTCGCAGAAGGTCATGACCAACTGCATGTGGTGCTCGATGAGGAGCAGGGTCACGGAAAAATGGTCGCGCAGCCAGCCGAGGAATTCAACCAGCTTGAGGGTTTCGGCGGAGTTCATCCCGGCGGCGGGCTCGTCGAGGAGGAGAAGTTCCGGTTGCAGCGCCATGGCGCGGGCGATTTCCAGCCGGCGCTGCGAGCCGTAGGGCAGGTCGCCGGCGCGTTCGCGCGCCACGTCGCCGAGGCCGAATTTTTCCAGCATGTCCGTGCAACGGGCGATGGTCTCTTTCTCCGCGCGCCGGGCCGAGGGAAGTTGGACCATGGCGCCGGGCCACGAGTAGCGGGCGTGGGCGTCGTAGGCGATGCGGACATTGTCGAGCACGGTGAGGTCGCGGAAGAGGCGGATGTTCTGGAAGGTGCGGGCGATGCCGCGGCGGGCAATGGTGCTGGGGCGGTGTCCGGCCACGGACTCGCCGCGGAAGTGGACGTCGCCGCTGGTCGGTGCGTAGATGCCGGTGATGACATTGAAAGCGGTGGTCTTGCCGGCGCCGTTGGGTCCGATGATGCCGTGGGCGTGGCCGGGGGTGACTTGAAGCGAGAAGTCCGAGACGGCGACCAGGCCGCCGAAGCGCATGGTCACATCGTGGACTTCGAGCAAGGGCTTCATTTTTTCTCCTCCTTGGCGGCGAATTCGCGACGCGGGACGAACCAGGGGAACTCGCGCATGCCCATGATGCCGCGGGGGCGGAAGATCATGAGGAGAACGAGGATGAGCGGGAGGATGACCATGCGCCAGGTGCCGAGGGGTTGCAGCACCTGCGAGAGGAAAGTGAAGGCGGTGGCCCCGAGGATGGATCCGGCGAGCGAACCGATACCGCCGAGGTAAACCATGACGAGGATCTCGGTGGATTTGACGATGTCGAAGACGCCGGGGTTGATGAATTGGAGCTGGTGGGCGAAGAGCGCGCCGGCCACGCCGCCGAAAAACGACGAGACGACGAAGGCGGCGAGCTTGGCTTTGCGGGTGTCGACGCCCATGGCGTTCGCGGCGATTTCGTCCTCGCGCACGGCGACGATGCCGCGTCCGAAACGCGAATAGACGAGGTTGCGGATGGCCCAGAGGGTGAGCACGGTCCAGACTGCGGTCCACAGCAGGGTGGTGTGGTTGCCGATGCCGAGGAAACCGCGCGGACCGCCGACATACGGGATATTTTCCAACCCGGACTTCACGATCATGAGGAAGGCGAGAGTGATGATGGCGAGGTAGTCGCCGCGGGTCTTGAAGGAAAGCAGACCGAGGAGGAAGCCGACGGCGCCGGCCATCAGTCCGCCGCCGATGACCGCGAGCGGAAACATCCACAGCGGATCGCCCCAGGCGAGCCATTTGACCGAGACGCAGGCCGAGAGGTAGGCGCCGAGGGCCATGAAGCCGGCGTGGCCGACGGAGAACTCGCCCATCCATCCGTTGACCAGATTGAGGCTGACGCAAAGGATGATGTTGATCCCGAGCGTGATGAGGACGAAGCGCACGTAGTCGTCGACCAAACCGAATTGCTCGATGACGAAACAGGCGGCGAGACCGGCGACGAGAAAAGCCAGGAGCACGCCACGCGGCGGGGGTTGGCGGAACCATCGTGTCATACTTTTTGCACGGCGGGACGCCCGAGGAGCCCGTAGGGTTTGAAGACGAGGATGACGAGAAGCAGCGCGTAGACCACGAGATCGCGGTAGGTGGAGGGCAGGACGGTCACGGTGAAGACCTCGACCGCGCCGAGCACGTAAGCACCGAGGACCGCACCGCGCACATTACCAATGCCGCCGATGACCGCGGCGACGAACGCCTTCCAGCCGACAAGCACACCCATCGTCGCGCTGATCACCGGGTAGGCCGAGGCGTAGAGCACGCCGGCCGCGCCACCCAGCGCGGCGCCGATGGCGAAGGTCATGGCGATCATGGTGTTGACCGGCACGCCCATGAGCGGGACGGTGATGCGGTCCTGCGCGATGGCGCGCATGGCCATGCCGTAGCGGGTGCGCCGGATGAAGAAATCGAGGGCGATCATCAGTCCGACCGAAACGCCGATGATGAGCAATTGGAGGGAGGAAACGGACACGCCGCCGAATTGCCAGGTCACGGGGGTGAACAATTCGGGCATCCGTTGCGAGTAGGGACTGAGGCTGAGGGTGGTGTTCTGGATGACCAGGCCGCAGCCGAGGGCGGTGATGATGGCCGAGACGCGCGGGGCGTTGCGCAGCGGACGGTAGGCCAACCGCTCGATGGCCACGCCGAGGAGCGCGGTGGCCAGCATGACGATGATCAGCGCGGCGACGAAGGGAACGGGCAGGACAAGCAGGAGGAGGAGGCAGAAGAACGAGCTGACCATGAAGACATCGCCGTGGGCGAAGTTGATCATGACCAGCACGCCATAGACCATGCTGTAGCCGAGGGCGATCAGCGCATAGATCGACCCGAGTTGGAGCGCGTTGATCGCCTGCTGCGCGAAGTAATCCATGCGCGCGCGTCAGGCGACGGTCAGGGCTGGGCGTTGGTCACCCACTGGAAGGCGCCGTCTTTGATCTGCAGAACGACCGCGCTTTTGATCGGGTCGCCCGAGCCGGGCTCGAAGCGGAAGGTGCCGGTGACGCCTTTGTATTCACGGATCTGGGCGAAAGCTTCACGCAGGGCCTCGCGGTCGTTTTTGCCGCCCGCCTTGAGCGCCTCGGTCACGAGGCCGCAGGCATCGTAGGTGAGGGCGGCCACGTCGTCGGGGGCCTGTCCGTATTTCGCGGTGTAATCGGCGATGAATTTCTTGGCCTCGTCGGTTGCGATCTGCGTCGAGAAGTGGTTGCAGAAATACGAGCCGTCCACATCGGCCCCGCCGAGCTTGATGATTTCGGGCGAACTCCAGGCGTCGCTGCCGATGAATTTCGCGGTGATGCCGAGGCGGCGGGCCTGCTGGGCGATGAGCGGGACGTCATTGTAGTAGGTCGGGAGGAAAATGACGTCGGGATTGGCCTCGCGGATATTGGTCAGCTGCGCGGAGAAATCCTTGTCGCCGGTGGTGAAGGTTTCGAAGGCGACAATTTCCCCGCCGGCCGCGGGGAAGGTGTCGCGGGAAAGGGGGGCTTGGCCGGGCGGGGGGGCGGGGGGGGCGGCATAGAGGACGGGC
>CAZEYV010000097.1:0-4379 GCA_964516705.1 uncultured Chthoniobacter sp. | reverse complement strand
CGGAGGATTTTTTCACCGCGCGCTTCACGCGGGCCGGGCGGCGCATCACCTACGTGGTCAACAACGGGAGCGCCCCGGCGACGGTCCAACTGGCAGGGGCCGGGGACAGCCGCCCCGCGGTCACGGTTTACGATCCGCTGGATGGTTCGATCACCCCGCGCCACGTTCCGGAAACCGCGGCGATCAAGCCCTATGCCAGCCTGCTCATCGTGGAGTAGCGCGGCGGCGTTTTTGCCCGGTGTGCGCAGGCCCTTCATTTGGCGGTTTCTTCACCGCAGCAAACGCTGGCGCAGGTTTTTGTCGATGGACGGGGTGGTTTGGATGAAGACGGCGTCCCTGACCGGAACGATGCTGATGACCCGAGACAGCGAACTGCTCGAGCCCGCCGCCGGCACCACGCTGGCTGATTGGCTGTCAGGATAACGCTGACTTTTTCGCGGATGTCACCACCCTGTTGGCGGGAACGTGCGGAATTTTGGCGGGATCATCCGCGCTTTGAGTCCGGGGCGTGATAGTGTCCCGTTTTGGTAAGACGATGAATTTTCCCACGCGATGTCTGGCCGGCTTGGCTGCTGTGCTTCTGGCCGGGGCGGCGATGGTGCGGGCGGAGGAGGGGAAACGCCCGCCCAACATTGTCTTCATCCTCGCCGACGATGTGTCGGCCGACGAACTGTCGCCCTACGGCGGTGCCATCGCCATGCCGAACCTGCAAAAGCTGGCCGATGACGGGGTGCTTTTCCGCCATGCGTGGTCCACGCCGCTGTGCGGTCCGTCGCGCGCCATGCTCATGACCGGCAAATACCCGCACCACACCGGGTATTACGAAAACCAGGTCTGGCCGGAGGTTCCGTTCTGGGAGGACTCGCGCCACTTGCCGCTGCTCCGGATGATGAAGGAGGCCGGCTATGACACGAGCATGATCGGCAAAAAGCACTACGGCGACGATCCCGACCCGGGGCCGCTCGGGGCCGATGACTGGTTCATCACGCGTTACTGGGACGGCTATGACGGTCCGACCCAGCGCAGCAAGCCGGCCAACCGGGCCGGCATGTATGGCGTGTCATGGTATTGGCACCCGGGACTGATCCGCAACGGCCAGGGCGTGCCGACCACCCCGGACGACTTCGGTCCGGCTCTCGAGCTTGAGCACTTGCTGGCGTTCGCCACCGCCCCGCGCGAGCGTCCGTTCCTTATCTACTGGCCGACCAACCTCCCGCACAAAGCACTCGAGGAGGACGGCTCGTCCGGCGGCCGCTGGTATTACACCGACGTGCCGGAGTTGGACGCGGCGGGAAAACCGACCGGCGGCAAGGTCCCGGGTTCGCTGGCCTCCAACATGGAATACCTCGACCATCTTCTCGGACAGCTCCGCGACGGCTTGGCCGCGCAGGGGCGGGCGGGGGACACCATCATTTTCTTCACCTCGGATAACGGGACGGCCGACCCGCGCGGGGGCAATCGTCACAACGACAAAGGCAGCTACGACCGCGACGAAGCCATCCGCGTGCCTTTGGTTGTCGGCGGAGGCCCAGTCAAGCCCCGCGGGACGAGCGACGTGCTCGTCGACTTCACCGATTTCTGGCCGACTTTCGCGCAACTCGCAGGGTATCGCGGACCGATGAACACCGACGGATACAGTTTTGCCCCGTATCTGCTCGGCGAGCCCTTCACTCCGCGCGAAACCATCCGCATGGCCATGAGCAACGCCCGTTGGGTGCGCGACAAAGACTGGCTGCTCGACGGCCACGGCCGCTTTTATGACACGCGCGGCGCGAATAACCGTGACGATTACCGCGACGTGAGCAAGTCCGAGGACCCGGAAGTTATCGCTGCCCGCCAACGCTTCGAAACCTATCTTCAGGAGTTTCCCCTGCCCGACGAAAACGACCCGTCCACCCGGAAGGGTTGGCAGCGCCTCCGTGCCATGCCCAAAGGCGCGCCCGTGCAGGTCTACCGTCCGGCGTATGTGGAGTGAGGGAGCGTCCGGCGAACTGCGGCGGAGAAGCGCGCCCCACTAGAGTGGTTTCGGAAATGTCGTAGCCGTCTGGTGTAGCCGCGGCTACAGTAAATCTTAAACCGCTATAAGCGGCGGGGACGCCGCCTCGACATTCGCTGGCTGCTCACCAAATCCGCTTGACCGACATCTCGTCAAACACCCCGTCAGCGGAGGCGAGGAGAAAATGACCGATCTGGCATTGGGCAGCCAGCATGCGGTCAAAGGGGTCGCGGTGCTCATGCTTGATCGAGGCCGCCCGGGCCGCCTCGGCAATTGTGAGCGGCAAGGGCACCCATCCCTCGTCCCGCACCACGGAGGTCAGCTGGCCCGCCAGCTTCGCGGGAACGGTCAGACGACCCAAACGGACTTTCTGAAAATTTCGTAGGCGGAGGCCGCGCTGAAGAAAATTTCGTTGCCGGGATCAGCCATCGCTTTTCGCGCCGCGTCGCCGAGGGCAGGGGAATCTTCCCACCACCAAATGGCGGCGTGGGTGTCGAGCAGCAATCTCACTGTCCTTCCCACGCCTTGAGCAGCTCCTTGGGCAGCGGCTCGTCAAAATCGTCCGCTATGACAATTTTGCCCGCAAACCGGCCAGGACGGCGCGGGGCGGGCGACGGAACCGGTGTCAGCATCACTCGCGGCTTGCCGGCCTTGGCGATGATGATCGTTTCCCCTTCCCCGGTCCGCTCGATCAACCGCGAGAGATGGGTTTTTGCCTCGTGAATATTGACCGTGGTAGAACCCATGTCTGAAGGATGACTAAACCATCAGACTAAGTCAAAAAGCTTGCCCTGTTTCACGAGTAACTCGAGTTATGGCGAACCCGCCGCAGAGAGCGCAGAGGACGCAGAGGGGCGCATTATCTCGGGCCTCCCGCCCCCAAGCCCTTCCGGGCTAAAGGTTGCAATGGGACGAGTAGAAAGTTACAATCAGACGTTACATGAGTTTCAATCAGACAGAGATAATCTTGCAATGAGACGGAATCTCACATTTGCTAAATTTCCATGAAAGGCCACGACTTGTATCCTCGATACGTGCGTCCGCGGCTACTGGAAGCCCTGGTGGACTCTCCGGTGGTCCTTCTTCACGGACCGCGGCAATGCGGCAAGACGACTCTGGCCCGCATGGTCGGTGATGAACTGGGGTTCGCTTATTTTACGTTTGATGATGATGTGCAGCGGGCGGCGGCGGAGGCCGATCCGGTCGGTTTCGTGGCCGATCTTCCGGAACGGGCGGTGTTGGATGAAGTTCAACGTGTTCCCGGGTTGTTCACCTCTTTGAAGGCCGCGGTGGATGCGCGCGGGAAACCGGGCCGGTTCATTCTGACCGGATCGGCGAATGTGCTGTTGGTGCCCCGGCTGGCGGATTCGCTGGCCGGACGCATGGAAATTCTTCGACTGCATCCACTGGCCCAAGCGGAAGTGGGCGGGCAGGTTGCAAATTTTCTCCCCATGCTTTTTGACGGCAGGTTCAAGGCCGGAAGCACCGGGCGGCGCGAGGGGCGGTCATTGGCGGTAAGGGTGGCAAATGGGGGATATCCCGCGGCGTTGGCACGATCCACGGAACGGCGGCGGGTTCTCTGGTATCGGGACTACGCCGACACGCTGATCCAGCGGGATATCCGCGACCTCGCGCGCATCCGCTCTTTGGATACCCTGCCGCGTCTGCTGGCGCTCGCCGCTGGACAGACGGCCGGCCTGGTAAACATTTCCGATCTGGCCGCCCCGTTTCAGGTCAGCCGCCCGACCGTTCGAGACTATGTCACGCTGCTCTCGCGCATCTTTCTGCTGGATGAACTGCCCCCCTGGCATAACAACCGGACGAAGCGTCTGGTCAGGACTCCCAAGCTGCACATGGGCGACACGGGTCTGGCCTGTGCGTTGCTGGGTCTGGATGCCGAATCGCTGTGGGGGGATCGCGCCCTGTTCGGGCGGCTTTTGGAGACCTTCACTTACCAGGAGTTGCGGCGGCAGGCCAGTTGGCAAGAGGACGGTGTGACCTTCAGCCATTTCCGCAACAAGGACCAGTCGGAGGTGGACATGGTCCTCGAATCCCGGGGCAGGTTGGCCGGCGTTGAAGTGAAGGCCGGAGCGACCGTGACCGCCGCCGATTTCAAGGGACTGCACAAGCTCCGGGAGGCCGTGCCAAAGGCCTTTGCGGCCGGTGTGGTGCTCTATGACGGGGAGGCCGTTGTTTCTTTCGGCACCGGTCTGTATGCAGTGCCGATTTCCAGCCTCTGGGGTGCTGCCTGACGGCCTGCTCCGGGATCAACGGCGAAGACCGCGCCCGGGCGACCTGTCTCTGCTGGTAGCCGTTCCAAAGTTGTTCATCGGTCGGCGGAGGGGGCGTCGGAAGACGCCGCCCAGCCGCCGATTGTGAACAA
>CAZEYV010000096.1:0-7765 GCA_964516705.1 uncultured Chthoniobacter sp. | reverse complement strand
TCGACGATTTTGCGGAGGAAGATGACGTCATCGTTCCATTCGCGCACCGCGACGTTGCAATTGGCCACGCCGGGACGGGTGCGGGCGAGGTCGGTCAGTTCGTGGTAGTGCGTGGCGAAAAGCGTGCGGCAGCCGGTGACATCGTGAAGATGTTCGGCCACGCTCCAGGCGATGGAGAGTCCGTCGAAGGTCGAGGTGCCGCGTCCGATTTCGTCGAGGATGACCAGACTGCGATCGGTGGCGTTGTTGAGGATGGCGGCGGTTTCGTTCATTTCGACCATGAAGGTGGATTGTCCGCGCGCGAGGTCGTCGCTCGCGCCGACGCGGGGGAAGATGCGGTCGACGAGTCCGATCTCGGCGGAGGCGGCGGGGATGAAGCTGCCGGTCTGGGCGAGCAGGACGAGCAAAGCGACCTGCCGGATGTAGGTGCTTTTGCCGGCCATGTTCGGTCCGGTCAAAATAACGAGGCGATGGCTTTCCGTGTCGAGCGCGGTGTCGTTGGGCACGAAGCGTCCGGCGGACATGGTCTGGTCGAGCACGGGGTGGCGTCCGTCGCTGATCCTGATCGCTCCGCCCGCGGTCAGTTTCGGGCGGATGTAGCGGAAGGTGCGCGCGGTTTCGGCCAGTCCGGCGAGGGTGTCGATTTGCGCGATGGCGCGGGCGGTGTGTTGGAGGGATTCGAGTTCGGCCAGGACGGCGGTGCGGAGTTGTTGGAAGATTTCGGATTCGAGGGCGCGGGCGCGTTCTTCGCCGCCGAGGATGCGGCCTTCCATGTCTTTCAGTTCCGGCGTGATGAAGCGTTCCGAGTTGGCCGTGGTTTGTTTGCGGGTGTAATCGGCGGGGACGGAGGCGAGGTTCGACTTGGTGATTTCGAGGTAATACCCGAAGACCGAGTTGTAGCGTATTTTGAGCGACTTGATGCCGGTGCGGGCGATTTCGCGGTCCTGCAATTCGGCGATCCACTGACGTCCTTCGGTCCCGGCGCGGCGGAGTTCGTCGAGGTCGGGGTTGTAGCCTTCGCGGATCATGCCGCCGTCGCGGGTGGTCGGCGGGGGTTCGTCGACGAGGGCGGCGGCGAGCAGTTCGACCAGCGGATCAAAGGTGCGGAGTTCGGCGGCTAGGGCGAGGAGCGGGGACGAGTCGTTTTCGGCAAGGGCGGCGCGGAGGGAGGGAAGGAGGGCGAGGGATGTTTTCAGCGCGGCGAGATCGCGGGCGTTGCCCGAGGCGAGGCTGAGGCGGGAGACGGCGCGCTCCATGTCGCGGATGTCGCGGAGGATGTCGCGAACAGCGGCGAGCCGCGCGGGTTCATCATGAAAGGTGGCGATGAGATCCTGACGTCGCGTGATGGTCTCGAGGTCGCGGAGCGGGTGGAGGATCCACTCGCGCAGGAGGCGTGCGCCCATCGGCGTGAGGGTGCGGTCGATGGCGCCGCGCAGGCTGGTGCCTTCGGGGCTGCGGGATTCGACGAGTTCGAGATTGGTCTGGGTGACGGCATCGAGAAGAACGTATTCCGAGGCATGCCAGGGTTTTGGCGGAGAGAGGTGTTGCGCGTCGCGGCGGAGGCTGCGGGTGATGTAGTGGAGCAGCGCGCCGGCCGCAGCGGTGCCGAGGGGGAGACCGGAGCAACCGAAGCCGTCGAGGGATTGGACGCGGAAGTGATTGCGCAGGAGATCGGTGGCCTGGGTGAGGTCGAAAGCGAAGGCGTCGTGCGGGGTCGGCGTCACGGGGAGGTCCGCGGGGGCGTCGTCCCGGTCGGCCACGAGGAGTTCGCTCGGTTGGAGGCGGGCGAGCTGGTCGGCGAGTTGCGCGGGCGAGCCGAGTTCGGCGAGGCGGAATTCGCCGGTGCTGAGATCGAGCCAGGCGAGTCCGTGGGATTTTTTGCCCGGGCAAACGGCGGCGAGGTAATTGTGGCGGTTTTCTTCGAGTCCGAAATCGTCGAGGGTGCCGGCACTCAGGATGCGGGCGATCTCGCGGCGGACAAGTTTGCCCGGGGTGACCTCGCCGACTTGGTCGCAGATGGCGACGCGTTTTCCGGCTTCGACGAGTTTGGCCACGTAAGCGCGGGCGCTGTGGTAGGGGACGCCGCACATGGGGATGTCGTGGCGTTTGGTCAGGGCGACGTTGAGAATCGACGACGCTTCACGGGCGTCGTCGAAGAACATTTCGTAGAAGTCCCCGAGGCGGAAGAGGAGGAGGGTGTTGGGGGGAAGCTCGCGGCGGATGTCCTGGTATTGGCGCATCATGGGGGTGAGCTTCGGGGCGGACATGGGTATGGATATTAGCGGTTGGAGGGGGTGATGGAAACCGCAACCGGAGTCCGCCGCGGCGGACGTAGATGGCCCAAAGGCAAAGGGCGCGGAGGACGCGGAGGGGGTGGGTTCCGGCGGTTACAGACCGCCGCTACGAGTGGTCGATACGGCCGTCGCCGGAGACGGCGACGCTACAGGGTTTGGCTTATGGTGGCGGATTTGGGAGGGTGGGGGGATGAGTCGAGCGGGGAGATTCGGTTTGATGGTCACGCCGGTTTTGCTGGCTTTTGTTTTGCTGACGGAGCCGCCGGACGGTTTGAGTGTGGCGGCCTGGCGGACGGCGGGGGTGGTCGGGGTGATGGCGGTTTTGTGGATGACGGAGGCCATCCCGATTCCGGTCACGGCGTTGTTGCCGTTGGTTTTGTTTCCGTTGCTCGGGGTGGCTCCGGTCAAGGAGGCGGCGGCGCCCTATGCCAATCCGGTGATTTATCTTTTTCTCGGCGGATTCATTTTGGCGCTGGGTTTGCAGCGTTGGCGGCTGCACGAGCGGGTGGCGTATTGGATCGTCGGTCACACGGGGTCGCGGGCCAGCCGCGTCCTGGCGGGCTTCATGGCAGCGACGGCCTTTGTCAGCATGTGGATCAACAACAGCGCAACGACGGTGATGATGCTGCCGATGGCGGTGTCGGTGGCGGGGTTGTTCGCGGCGCGTTTGGGAACGGACGAGAAGGCGAAGGAAGGGCTCGGCTTGGCCTTGCTGCTCGGGGTGGCTTATGCGGCGAGTATCGGCGGGGTGGGAACGCTGATCGGCACGGCGCCCAATGCGTTCATGGCCGGCTTCATGCGGGAGAATTACGGAATCCATATCGGCTTTGCGGAGTGGATGTTGATGGGTGTGCCTTTTGTCATAGCCGGGGTTTTTCTGACCCACGCTTTGCTCGTGCGGATGTGTCTGACGGACCGGCAACTTGAGGTCCGGGGTTTGCGGGACGAAGTTCGCGGCGAGCTGGCGAAGCTCGGGGGATGGACGCGAGGGGAGGCGGCGGTGGCGGCGGTGTTTGTCATAGCCGCTTTCTTGTGGATGGCGCAACCGCTGCTCAAGCCCCACGTGCCCGGCTTGTCGGATGCGGTGATCGGGATGGCGGCCGGGATCGTGCTTTTTTTGATTCCGGTCGATTGGGGCAAAGGCGAGTTCGTGCTGGCGGGGCGGGATCTGCGCGATTTGCCGTTCGGGGTGCTGGTGCTGCTCGGCGGCGGGTTGAGCATGGCGGAGATGATCGACTCGACCGGCCTGGCGGCCTGGCTGGGCGCGTGGACGACGGGATGGCAGGTGTTGCCGGTGGTGGTGGTCGTCGCGCTGGTGACGCTGGTGATTATTTTTCTGACCGAATTGACCAGCAACACGGCGACCACGGCGACGTTTTTGCCGGTGGTGGCTTCGGTCGCGGTGGGGATGGGTCAGGCGCCGATGGTTCTGGTGCTGCCGGCGGTCATCGCGGCGAGCTGTGCGTTCATGTTGCCGGTCGGGACGCCGCCGAATGCGATTGTCTTTGCCAGCGGACTGGTGCCGCTGCCGCGGATGGCGCGGGCGGGGCTGGTCTTGAACGTGGTGTTTGCGGTGCTGATTCCGCTCTTGGTGCTGAGCTTGGGGGCGTGGGTGTTCGGGGAGTGAGCGATGAAGAGTGCGGTCCGCTGGGCCAGCGGACCCTACCGGGGGATTAACAGCCGGCGCCGGGGACGGCGCCACTACAGGAGTTGGATTACTGCGGCCGGAACTCGACTTGCAGGGCGACTTCGCGGCTGATGACGGTTTCGCCGCCTTGGATGTCGAGTTCGGGGAGCGGAGCGGCGTCGGCGGCCATCATCATGGCGGAGCGGTGCATGGGGCGGGGGTCGAAACCTCCGCCGGTGGCGTCGATCGAGCGGACGCCGGACCATTGGAGGTTGAGTGCGGCGAGGAGGGCGCGGGCTTGGGCTTCGCCGTCTTTGGCGGCGAGGGTGAGGGCTTCGTTTTCGGCGGTGCGCCGGGCTTCGTCGGCGGGCCGGGTGAACATGTTGGACACGGAATTGGCGCCGGTTTGCATCATGGCGGAGATGAGGCGCCCGGCCTCCCCGACGGGTGATTCGTAGCTCACCGTCACCTGCGCGATGTAGCCGGTGATCTTCGGTGCTTGCGGGCGTTTGCCGGCTTCGGGCTGCACGGGGGTGAATTGCGGACGGATGGTGACAGCCGTGGTTTCAAGATTTTGCACTTCGCTTTCGGCTTTGAGCGCGGCGACGACGGCTTGTGATCGCTTGGTGACGTCCTCGCGGATGGGAGCTTCGTCCGCGCCGGCGGCTTCGAAACCCAGTTGGACGGTGGCCACGGTGTTCGGCACGCGGACTTCGCCGCGGCCTTGCACGGTGACGAGCGGCGGTTCGGGCGTGGTGGGGCGCGGCAGCATCTGCGCGCGCAGCGGGGCGGCAAGGACGAGGACGAGGGGGAGGAGGAAAAAGAGTTTGTTCATGAGGTGGCGGCGGGGAGATCGGGTTGGCGGTGGCGTTGGCGTCCGCGGCGCCGGGCCAGCGCGCGCATATCCACGGCCACATCGTCTTTCTCGTAAATCTCGCGTCCGATCAAGTGCTCGATGACATCTTCGATCGAGACCACGCCGACGAAGCCGCCGTATTCGTCGACCACGGCGGCCATTTGCTGGTTGGCCGAAAGGAGGGTCTGCAGGGCGCTGGCTGCGGTGGCCATTTCGGGGACGAAAGAGACGGGTTGTTGCAGGTCTTTGATTTTCCGGTCGCCTTGGCCCGTGGCGATGCTGTGGAGGATGTCGCGGCGTCGGGCCAAACCGGTGATCTCGTCCAGCGTGCCGGAGTGCACCGGCATTCGGCTGAAGCGGATTGACGGATGTTCGGCCAGGACACCGGCCGCCGTCTGGTCGTCTTCCAGGGTGACGACCACATTGCGCGGGGTGAGGATGTCCGCGACGCGCGTGGACGAGAGACTCAAAGCATTGTGGATGAGGTCGCGCTCGCCGCCGGTGAGGGTGCCTTCGCGCGCGCCCTTTTCGGCGAGAAGGACGATTTCGCGGTCCGAGGCGCCTTCTTCGGGTTTGCGGCGGATGATGGCGCGCACGATGAGATTGCAAAGGTGTGTGAGGGGGCGGAGCACTCGGCGCATCCAATACAGCGGGTAGGCGGCGTGCTTGTGCAGGACACCGCGGTAGGCGACGCCGAGGTTCTTGGGGATGACTTCCGAGATGACAAGAATGGCGAGGGTCATGAGCGCCGAGATGATGCCGAGCGAAGCGTCGCCGAAGAGTTTGGTCGCGATGCCGCCGACCATCACGGCCCCGAGTGTGTTGGCGATGGTGTTAAGGGTGAGGATGGAGGAAATGGTCTCTTCCATGTGTTCGCGCGAATCCTCGAAGAGCTTGCCTCGCCGTGGGTTGCGTTCCTTCAAAGCCTCGACCTCGGCGGTGGTCGTGCTGAGGAACATGGCTTCCAGCAGGGAACAGAAAAAAGAAACGCCGAGGGTGAAAGCCACGGCGAGAAGGAAAGCAGTCATCGAAGATTGGTCACGACTCTAGGGCCCGATCGGCGAGTCGGCAATCGTTTGCGCCTTGACTTGGGCCACTCTGCACGGAGTCTGGGGGACGATTTTCAACAAATATGCCCATGAAGCGCCTCTGTTTACTACTGATCCTGCCGGCCGCGACCGCCTTGGCCCAAGAAAGCCCCGCCGCCAAGCTCAACAACGTGCCCGAGTGGGGAAAATCCGCGGTCTGGTACCAGATTTTTCCGGAGCGATTCCGCAACGGCGACCCTGCGAACGACCCGACCCGCGAGACGCTCGAAATGCATTTTCCCAACGTGGGCGGATGGCGCACCACCCCCTGGACCGGCGACTATTTCGTCCGCGACGACTGGGAAAAAGCGATCGGCGACAGCTTTTACGAGAACGGGATTTTCCACCGCCGGTATGGCGGGGATTTGCAGGGAGTGATCGACAAACTCGACTACCTCAAGGAACTCGGGGTCACGGCGATCAAGTTCAACCCGGTTTTCTACGGCCGTTCGCAGCACAAATACGACGGCAATTCTTTCCACCACATCGACCCGAATTTCGGTCCGGATCCGGCGGGTGATTTCGAGATCATCCGCAACGGCGGCGAGACGGCCGACCCGGCGACATGGAAATGGACCGCGGCGGACAAGTTGTTCCTCGAACTGATCAAGCAGGCGCACGAGCGCGGCATCAAAGTGGTCATCGACGGCGTCTTCAACCACACCGGACGAGATTTCTTCGCCTTCCGCGATATCCGCCTCAACGGCGAGAAATCGCCCTACGCCGAGTGGTTCACCGTGCAGTCTTTCGACAATCCGGACACGCGCCGCAATGAACTGCGTGTCACCGGTTGGGCCGGTTTTTTCACCCTGCCGGAATTCCGCAACAACGAAGACGGCACCGACCTGCATCCGGGGCCGAAAAAATACATTTTCGACGCGACCAAGCGCTGGATGGACCCGGACGGCGACGGCGACCCCTCCGACGGCATCGATGGCTGGCGCTTGGATGTGTCCGAGGAAGTGCCGGACAAATTCTGGCGGGAGTGGAACGAGATGGTTTTCACGATCAACCCGCAAGCCATCACCATTCCCGAGGTCTGGACCGACGCGGCGGAATACCTCAAGCGCACCGGTTTTTCCGCGGCCATGAA
Source organism: uncultured Chthoniobacter sp. (assembly GCA_964516705.1). Taxonomy (GTDB): domain Bacteria; phylum Verrucomicrobiota; class Verrucomicrobiia; order Chthoniobacterales; family JACTMZ01; genus JACTMZ01. The sequence continues at coordinate 807 of CAZEYV010000096.1, read as the reverse complement.
TTACTACGCCTTCGCCATGCCGGTCAAAGCCTACCTGATCGACAACAGCATCAAGCCGTCCGCTTTCGGCGAACTCCTCAACCGGCGCCGCGGGCAATTCCCGGAAGACACGCAGTTGGCGCTGTGGAACCTGACCGATTCGCACGACACCGACCGCCTCGCGCAGATGATCGTCAACCGCAACCCGGAAGGCCGATACAAGAACGCGGAAAAATTCGACTATGACGAGCCGGGCAATTCCGCGCGCAGCAATGCGCAATACCAGATCCGCAAGCCGGATGAAGAGGAGCGCGCCATCCAGCGCTTGGTCACCTTGTTCCAGGCGACTTACGTCGGTGCGCCGATGTTCTATTACGGCGTCGAAGCGGGCATCTGGGGGGGCGACGACCCGGATTGCCGCAAGCCGATGCCGTGGCCGGATCTGTCCATGGCAACGGAAAAGACCGACCCGATCGGGCGCGAGCGTCCGGAGGACGACGCGAATTTCGACCCGGAATTGCACGGCTTCTTTACCGGCGCCATCGCCCTCCACAACGGGAATGCGGCCTTCAAGTCGGCGGACTTCGCCGTGTTGGCCGCCGAGGACGACAAGAATGTGTTCGTCTATGCGCGCGGGACGGGAGACAGCCGCCGGGTGGTGGCCTTGAACCGTTCGGCCGAGCCGCAGACCGTGGCTTTCGACGGTCCGGCCGAGAAAATTATCTTTGTCAGCCGGGGCGATGCCTCGGAAGTGCGTCTGGAAAGCGACGGCCCCGCGCGCCGTTTGACCTTGCCGCCGTTGACCGGTGCCGTGCTCGAGTAGGCGGG
>CAZEYV010000095.1:0-45047 GCA_964516705.1 uncultured Chthoniobacter sp. | reverse complement strand
CCCGGCAAGATCGCGCACCAGGTCGAACTGCCCCAAGGCGAGCGCCAGTTGGTAGACGCGGACCGCCCGCTCGATATCCACAGTCATGACGTCCCGCCCGTAAATACGGGCCACGATATTCGAGCCGACCCGGTCCATCTCAGTGGTGTTGTACAAAAACGCGAACGCAATGATGGTGAGGAAGGCGATGAGCACCATGAGCCAGCGCTGGTGCTTGCGGATAGTCGTGAACATGGGATGTAAAGGTTGAAAAAGGCCGAGCTGTGGATTATCTCAACCCTTTCAGGATGAAAGCAAGCCCCCTCCCAGCCCTCCTCGTGCTCGCCTGCCTCGCCACGGCCGGCCCGGCCGCCGCGCAGGACGCGGTCATTCTCAAAAACGGCACCGCCCGCGAGGGCAAGATCACCGGAGTGAGCGGCGGCAACGTCCGGGTGCAAACCCCGAACGGCACCAGCGGCACGCCGATCGCGGACATCCGGGAAATCCGCATGGCCGCGCCCCCGGAATTCGACGCCGCCGCATCGCAACTCGCCGCCGGCGATGCCCCGGGCGCGGTAGCCGCCCTGACCGCCGTCAACGAGAAGTTCTCCGGCCTCCCGGCCGCCTGGGCCGAACGCGCCGCCGCCCTGCTCGGCGATGCCAAACTGGCGGCCGGCGACAAGGAAGGCGCGGCTGCGGCTTATGACAATCTGACCAAGACCTACCCGCAGGCCACCGCGCTGGCCAACCTCGGCCGAGCCCGTCTGGCCGTTGATTCCGGGAATTTTACCGAGGCGGCACCGCTGCTCGCGCCCCTGCTGGCCGCGTCGGACCAGGTGGTCTTTCCCCCGCCGGCCGAGGGCCCGGCCCTCTGCCAGGCCAACTACCTGATGGGCCGCGTGCAGGAGGCCTCCGGCGACCATCCGTCCGCCCTGACCAGCTACCTGAAGGCTTCCGCCCTTTTTCCCTTCGACCAAAACGCCGCAAGCGATGCGCAAAAACGCGCCGATGCCCTGCGGGCCGAGCACGCCGGCTTGATCGCACCTTGATTTTCCCCGATACCAAAGCAGCCATGACTTCCAACCGCTCCCTTTCTATCCCTTTCCTCCTGCTCGCCGGCCTGATGGCCGCCCCGACCGCCCGCGCCGCGGAAACGGAGGGTGGAAGCACCTCGATCATCGAGATGATCCTCCACGGCGGGCCGCTCATCATCATGATCTGGCTGGCCATCGTCGCCACGTCCATCGTCATGGTGACGTTCATCATCCAACTTTTCCTGCAGGTCCGCCGCCAGAGCCTCGCCCCGAAAGCCCTCGTGGCCGCGCTCGATGAGTCCTTGCGGGCCGGAAATTTCCAGGAGGCCTGGGAGACCTGCCGCGCCAACACCAAGACCTACATCGCCGCCGTGCTCGGCGGGGCGCTCGAACGCATCGGGAGGGGCAAAGATGCCACGGACAACGCCCTCATCGAGTTGGGCGTGCGCGAGTCGCAGGTCTTCAAGACGCGCAACAGCTATCTCTCGGTCATCGGCGTCATCGCACCGATGATCGGTCTGCTTGGCACGGTCATCGGCATGATGGGCGCCTTCGCCGTCCTCGGACAATCCGGCGTCTCCGACCCGCGCAAGCTGGCCATGAGCATCGGCGAGGTGCTGCTGGCCACGGCGAGCGGCCTCTTCATCGCCATCCCCGCGTTCATCTTTTATTACTACTTCCGCAACCGGATCAACGATGCCACGGTGTACGCGGACAGCGAGTTGAACCACCTGGTCGAGGACATACCGTTCGACGAAGTGCAGGGCCTGCGCATCGGGGAAAATTTCAACGCCGGCGACGGCCTCACCGCCGGATCCCCGCAGTCGAAGCTCTCCCACAAGGTCTCCATGCAACTTTCGACCAACTGCCCCGTCTGCCAGGCGGCCATTGTGGCCGGACAAAACCCCTGCCCGAGCTGCGGAACCACGCTCGACTGGCAGTCCTGACCCATGTCCGACGCCGCTCCCAAGCGAGGCAAGAAAAAGCGCCGTCAGCCCGAACCGGAAGCCGATCCGGAGTTCCAGATTGCCCCGATGATCGACATCCTGCTCGTGCTTCTCGTCTTCTTTATGTCGATCAGCTCGACCGAGGTGCTGCAGTCGAACAAAGACATCCGCCTGCCGGTCGCCAAGGAAGCGAAAGACGCCAAGGAGAATCCCGGCCAGATCATCGTCAACCTCGCGGTCAATCCGATCAGCAACGCCGTGGCCATCAGCGTGAACGAAAAGGATTACCCGTCGCCCGGCGACCTCATCCCCGTCCTGCAAAACCACATCCAGAAAAACCCCATGGTGCGCGTCCTCATCCGCGCGGACAAAGACGTGCGCTACTCGTCCATGAAAAGCCTGCTTGAAGCGGTCGGGCGGGCCGGCATTGCCAATGTGACTTTTTCCGTCGTCGACAAGGAGGCGGCGCCCGTGCCTTCGTAAGGCCCTTGCGCCGCGACCGCACCGGGTAGAATTATCGTCTTATGGGTGGTTCCGTAGGCTCCGAGGACGGCGATGTCGGTTTCCAGATCGCTCCGATGGTGGACGTGGTCTTCGTCCTTCTTTTGTTCTTCATGGCCTCGGCCGGTTCCCAGGTCGTGGAGCGCGAGCTGAACATCAGCCTGCCCAGCGGACGCGGCGGCGCGGCCAGCGGTCCACCGCCCACCCCGGTCATCATCGAGATCAGCGCCGACGGCGTGGTCAGCATGAACAACCGCATCTTCGACACCCCGGCCAGCAAGGAACTCCCGGAACTGCGAGCGCAACTCAAAGACAACATCGACCGCTTCGGCGACAAGGATCCGGTCATCATCCGCCCGGACGAAAACGCCCGGCAGGAGCGCATCATCGACGTGCTCAACTCCGCCGCCTCCGCCGGGGTGAAAAACCTGACCTTCAGCTAGCCGCGGGGCTCACCCCGCATGCGCGGCCGGCTCGGGAACCGACGGCTCGGCCCCTGTCGTGCCGACGAGACTTTCGAGGTAACCGGCGGCATGAACCCCGGCCAATTCGGCCCGCGCGTTCTCCAACCGGCGGACAAGACCCAGACGCTCGACGACGCCGGCGTTGCCCGGTTGGCGCACCACCTTCTCCAAATAAGCGGTGTGGCGCTGCCACAGGCGGCCATCGACCCCTTGCTTGGCCCGGAGGCGGCCGCGATACCAATCACTGGCCAGCACGCTTTCGCGGGTGAAGAGCGCGCGGACCTCCGGATCGGCCAGCGTCTTTCCGCCGAACTGGTCGTCGCGCATGATGTGGAGCAGAGCTTGGAGCGGCGGGCAGGCCCACTCGATGCTGCCGTCGGCGAAATAGTGCGCCGCGACCCGTTTCTGCGTGGCCACCACATTCTCCACGCCCTCGACGAACAGATCCATGCCCTGCATCTCCGGCCGGAGCATTTCCTCGGTCAACACCACATGCGGGTGGTTGAAAACCCGGCCGAAGAAAGTGTTGGCGAACTTCTTGGTCATGCGGCTGCCAAGGCGACCGGCCAGAACCGGGTGCCCCTCGTGCTCAAAGTCGGCCAAGCGCTCGAGATAGCCGTGGGCCAAGAGGAAGGCGGGCGAACGCTCTTCGACCGACATGCGGCACCAGACCTCCGGCACGAGCAGACTGATGTCGTGGTCGACGCGGGCATGCGGACCGACGCAGCCGGCAGCGGTGACAAACCCCTCGTAGCCGCTGATGGCATAGGAGACGAGGGCGGCATTGAGGTCGTAAACCGGAGCCAAGGCGTTGAACGGGCCCTTGGTCAGCGCGCCCTCCGACCCCGCCCCGGTCGTCGAGGGAGACTTGCCCGTCATGCTGCAGATGAACTCCATGAAGAGCTCCGGCAGCTCCATGTGGTGGATCGGATTGTAGACGGCCAGCGAACGGATGCCCGCGCCCTTGTCGGGAGGGTTGTTGCGGCGCCCGGACAACACGGCATTGACCGGGGTGAGCGCCGGTTGCTCCGCCCGCAGTCCGCGGGCCAGACGGATGCCGACCCCGGCCAGGTAGCGTCCGCGCGGATCGAGGAGATCGGGACGCGTCTGCAGGTAGCGCGGATTCTTGGTCGGACGGCCTTCGACCAGACGCGGGTTGGCATTGCCGACCAAAAACGCCGGATACCCGGACGCGACGTAGCCCTCGATCATTTTTTGCATCGGACGCGTGTATTCGTGAAAACCGACGGCGTCGTCGAGAATGGCCTGCGCGTCCCGGATGGTCAGCGGCTGGTAATTCGAAAAGAAATTTCCGCCGTGCGCGAAATCGGACTCCGTCACTTTGTCATAGCCACGATGAACGGCATCATCCGGCCGCTGGAAGAGCCGGTATTCGCAATTGTGGACGAACTTCACCCCGGACAGGCCCGCGGTCTGCGCGTCGAGCAGCGCGGCAAGATGCTCGCGGGGCACCAGGGTGGAAGCGGTGATGTCGTCTTCCATCTGGATCTTGACCGCGGGGAAGTAGTCTTTGCGCAGCCCGAAGGTGCGCCATGAATCCTCGGAGTCGAAGCCGACGCGCAGGAAGCTGGCCACCAGTTTGCGGCGCTGGAAGCGCAACTCGTTGGCCGGATGCCCGTTGACCGTGTCGACGCTGAAGTTCTCCCTCCAATGCTCGCCCCATTCCGGGCGGTAGAAACGCTTGAGGACGAAAACCAGCTCTTTGATGTGCTGCGGGATGGTCTCGAGCCACGCATTGTAGTCCGCGGCGAAAGCGGGTGACGGCGTCAGAAGTTTGATCACCGAGCCGAGCGAACGGTCGGGGCTCAGGAGTAGCCGGGGGTCGCGGCCACGGCGGGCCGGATCGGCATACCGGCCGGAGTAGTCGCGCCGGATCAACTCGTCGACGCGGTCGAAGTCGGCCTTGCAGTCGGCCACGAAAATCGGTCCTGCCAGGATGGCGTCGGAAATCGGCTTCGAGATCTCCGATTTGCCGCCGCCGGAAACCGTGCAGGGTTTGTGGCACAACGTCCCCTCGGCCATCGTGCCGATGAGCCGCCAGGCACGGCCCGCGGGCGGCTTCTCCATGTGGATCTTGTATCCGCACGGGAGGACATAGCGGTGACCGAGACGGAGAGGAAGTTCGCGCGCTTCGCCATCTTTCTCCCAGCTGACCTTCTGCGAGAGCAACTGGAAGCGGGCGTTCTCCGGGACGTAGCAGATATCGGGGAAAAGACGGTCGACCGCGTAACCCTCCGGCCGGACCTCGACGGTGTCCCCCAGCAGCTCCATGGCCCCGGCAAACCCGCGGGGCATGTCCAACGGCAGATCTTTCGCCGCGATCTGCTCGGCGAGGTCGTAGCTGGGAAAGATGAGCGCGCCGCCCGCGTGCTCCTCCTCGGCATTGCCGAAAAGGTTGGCCGCCATGCTCAGCTGGGTTTTGACCTCCTTCTTGCAGTAGCCGAAGTAGTTGTCCGAAATAACCGTCACCACGACACCGTGCTCGTCGCGCGCGGTGACCTTGAATGCCGTGCCGTCGTTGTAGAGTTCGTCCCGCGATTTCCAACACATGCCGTCGCGGCGTTGGCGCTCGCTGGCTTCGTCCCATGAAGGCAGACCGAGCCCCGCCTTGGTCAGCTTGTTGAGATGCGGCGCCAAGATGACGCAACCCGTGTGGCCGGTCCAATGCTCGGTATCGAGCGCCGCATCGTTTTCCGGAAGATTGGGGTCGCCCGCGTTGCCGAAGATGCTTTCGACAAAATCCAGATTGCAGACCAGCCCGCCGGGCACGAAGAACCGCACTTCCATGCTCTTCTCGGGAGTGACTCCGGGCACTTCGGGGCAGACCACCGGACGGAGCAGGAGGGAAACAAAGCACTCCGCCGGTTCCGGAAGCGTGGAAGTGAAAGGCAATCGCATCAGCTCCGGCGGCGGTTTCAGCGCTGCTTGGAGCAAACGGCCGAAGACCGCCTTGGGCACCGCTTTCTTGTCGTCGGGCACGGGCAACCCGCCCTCGGTGACATGGAAAATCCCCTGCGTCGTGCGCCGGTCGCTTTTCGGATTGTGCAGCACACCCTGGCGGACCCGGTAGGAATTGATGATGTCCGAGGAAAACTCGTCGCGGTCCGGCGGCAACGACAACTGGCGCGCCAGACCATGGCGATCGAGCACAAAGGTCTGGTCCGGCAGACGCGGCACCTCCACCTCGTCCTGCAGGTAATCGTAGAGAAAATTCTGCAGGCGCGTGTCCACCGGGCAAAGGTGCCTGGCCAGCAACCGGTCCCTCTCGCGGTGCAGGGCCATGAGTCCGCCGAGAAGATCGGCAAACTCGGCGTCGAGTTGCACCGGAAACGTCGGGCACCCCAGATCGCGCAGCTTGAGGTTGATGTAGTAGATGCGCCGCCGCACGGCGTCCGCATCTTCCCCGCCGCCCGCCGCGCCGCGCAACGGTCCGATTTTTTTCTCCAGGAGGTCGGTGGTCATGACAAACTTGCCCGCAGTTTTAAGGCCGGGTCTTCCCCGCGGCAAGGAACACCGGACCAGTTCGCGCTTGCCTCGCCGCCGGTGCAAAGGCAGAGACTCGCTCCATGGGAGAGGAACTGCCCGCACCTTCCGCGGCCGCGGAGAAAAAATTCGCCATGGCCCTGTCCGTCGCCGCGGGCCTCGTCCTGCTCGCGCTCAAGGCCATCGCGTGGGCTTGGACCGGCTCCACGGCGATCCTCAGCGATTTGGGGGAAAGCGCCGCACACCTCGTGGCCGTGGGCTTCGCCGCCTACAGCCTCTGGCTGACCCTCCGCCCGGCCGATGCCAACCACCTCTACGGGCACGCCAAGGCCAGCTTTTTCTCCGCCGGGTTCGAAGGTGCCGCCATTATCGCGGCGGCCGTCTACATCCTCTACGAGGCGACGCGCGCGTTCATCCGCGGCCCGGAACTCTCGCATCTTCCGGTCGGTCTCGCCCTCACCGCGGTCACCGCCCTGCTCAACGGCGCGCTCGGACGCCATCTGGTGCGCACGGGGCGGCGGCGCGGCTCAATTATCCTCGAAGCCAACGGACACCATGTGCTCACGGATTGTTGGACCAGCCTCGGGGTTCTCGCCGCCCTCACCCTGGTCGCGCTGACCGAATGGCCCTACTGGGACCCGCTGTTTGCCGTCGCCGCCGCGCTCAACATCCTGCTCTCCGGCCTCCGTCTCGTGCGGCGGAGCGTCAGCGGCCTGATGGATGCCGCCGACCCGGCCGTGCACCGGATCATCGAGGAAATCGTCTCGACCGAAACCGTCCGCCACGGCATCACCCACCACAACTTGCGCCACCGCAACATCGGCGATGCCCATCTCGTGGAACTCCATCTTACCTTTCCGAATGCCGTTCTGCTCCGCGACGCCCACCGCGTGGCGACGGAAATCGAGGAGGCGCTGGAGAGGAACATCCACCCGGCGGCCCACGTCATCACGCACCTCGAGTGCGATGGAGACCACGCGGACCGCACGCCCTAACCGCGCACCGCGAGATACTCCCGCGAGAGCCGCACATAGCGCAGCGCCCACATCTTGATCTCGTCCTGCTCGGCTTCCGAAAGCGTGCGCACAATCTTGGCCGGCGTGCCGAGAACCAGCGAACCGGGCGGAACCTCCATGCCCTGCTTGACCGTGGCATTGGCACCGATGATCGACCGCGTGCCGATGCGTGCACCGTCGAGGATAACCGCACCCATCCCGACGAGCACCTCGTCGGCCACCGTGCAGGCATGCACGGTGGCCTGGTGTCCGACCGTGACCAATTCCCCGATCACGGCCGGCAGGTTGTCGGCCACGTGCACCACGGCGCCGTCCTGCACGTTGGACCGCGCCCCCAGGACGATGTGCGCCACGTCGCCGCGGAGCACCGCCCGGTGCCACACGCTGGCTTCGGGGCCGATCTCGACATTGGCCACCACGGTAGCGTCGGCCGCCAGGTAGGCGTCCGGCGCGATGCGCGGCGCGGTGCGGATGTTGCGGGCGATGGTCGCGGCGAATTTCTCCATGGGTCCGAACGTCTGATGGCTCATGCCTCCAACGGGCCCGCGGCGCTTGCTTGTGTCAAACTATTTTCCCCGCGGTAAATTTCCGGCCGGCGACGCAAAGGGCCATTGACACCACCATTCCGCTCGGGGGAAAACTGCGCGGTCTTCCCACCGCAACCCCCACCAACAAACCTCACCACCAAGCCATGAACAAAGTAAAACTCACGGAATTCGTCCAGAAGGAACTCGGAAGCACCAAGGCCGATGCGGAACGCGCCGTCAATGCCGTCGTCGAAGGCCTCAAGTCGCACCTCAAAAAGAGCCGGGTGATGCAACTCGTCGGCTTCGGGACTTTCAAAGTGGTCAACCGCAAGGCCCGCATGGGCGTGAACCCGAAGACCGGCGAACGCATCAAGATCAAGGCCTCGAAAGGCGTGAAGTTCGCCGCCGGCAAGGATCTCAAGGGCAAGCTCTGATCCCTCCAGCATTCTCCGGGAAAACCCCGTTCCACGCCGCTGCGGAACGGGGTTCTTTATTTTTGCGCGACGGTTTTTAGTCGAGTCCGGACCGCGCTTTGCCCCAGAATCACTTCCCATGAAAAAAGCCCTCCGTGTTGCCGTGACCGGTGCCGCCGGCCAGATCGGTTATTCCATCCTCCCACGCCTGGCCAGCGGCCAAGTCTTCGGTTTTGACCAACCGGTCATCCTCCAGCTCATCGAGATCGAACCCGGCATGGGCGCCCTCCAGGGCGTGGCCATGGAACTGCAGGATGGCGCTTTCCCCCTCCTCGAGGGCATCGAGACGACCAGCGACCTCGACCGCGGTTTCGACGGCGTGAACTGGTCCCTGCTCATCGGCAGCGTGCCGCGCAAGGCGGGGATGGAGCGCAAGGAACTCCTCGGCATCAACGGGAAAATCTTCGTCGGCCAAGGCCGCGCGATCGAGAAGAACGCTGCGTCCGACGTCCGCATCCTCGTCGTCGGCAACCCGTGCAACACGAATTGCCTCATCGCCATGAACAATGCCCGGTCCATCCCGCACGACCGCTGGTTCGCCATGATGCGGCTGGACGAGAACCGGGCCAAATCGCAACTCGCCCAGAAGGCCGGCGTCCCCTGGCGCGAGGTGACCAACATGGCCATCTGGGGCAACCACTCGAACACGCAATTCCCCGACTTCTTCAACGCCCGCATCGGCGGCCGGCCCGCACCGGATGTGATCAAAGACAACGCGTGGCTCGAAGGCGACTTCATCAAGACCGTGCAGGAACGCGGCGCCGCCATCATCAAGGCCCGCGGGCTCTCTTCCGCCTTCTCCGCCGCCCATGCGGCCATCGAGACCGTGCGCAGCCTGACCTCGGACACGCCGGAAGGCGACTGGCACAGCGTGGCCCTCTGCTCGGACGGCTCTTACGGCATCGAGGAGGGCCTGATTTGCGGGTTGCCCGTCCGGAGCAAGAACCAGCAGGCCTCCATCGTGCCGGGCCTGCCGCACAACGCCTTCGCCCGCGAGCGGATCGACAAATCGGTCAACGAACTGAAGGAGGAACGCGCCATGGTGGCGGACCTCCTGCCGCACTGAAGCGCATCAAGCGTGCGCCGTCTCGCGCCGCTTGGGCTGCAGCGTGATCTCCGACTTGTGGCAGGCCACGATGAACATCGGCGGGATGTTGGCCAGGAAGTATTCCACCTCGTGGGCCGCGAACATGCGGGTGTGACCTTTGAGTTCCGGGGTCACTTGGTAGACAATGAACTGCCCGTCGGGTTTCAGTCCCTCGTGGACGGCGCGCAGGATTTCTTTCTTCTTTTTCGGCTCGAGGTAGCTGAAAGGGATGCCTGATATAACGTAGTCCGCCTCGAGGATACCCAACTCGCGCAACTCGTCGCGGAACGTGGCGGCGTCCTTCTCGTAGACAAGCACCCGGTCGTCGTCGCGGAATTGCTTGCGCAAATGCTCGGCCAGATGCTCGTCCAACTCGAAAACGAGCAGCCGTGCATCCGGGGCCAGCCGTTCGGCCAGTTCCCGCGTGTAGCAGCCCTCGCCCCCGCCGAATTCGACCACCACCTTGGCGCGCTGGAAATCCATTTTGCCAAGCACGCGGCGGACGAGGGATTTGGAGCTGGGCACCACATAAGCAATCTTCAACGGGTCAGCCAGAAAACGACGGAAGATGATGGAACTCATGGGTCTCGGCATGCTAGGAGTCCTTGTCATGCCGAATCAAGCGCAAGCTGGCCGCCGGCCATGACCACACCCCGGTCCGTGGGGCTCGCCACCTGTGTCGCCTTGGTGGTGGCCAACATGGTCGGGACGGGAATTTTCACCAGCCTCGGCTTCCAGGTCGCGGCCATCCCCTCCCATCCGGCTATCATGGTGCTCTGGACGCTCGGCGGCATCCTCGCATTGTGCGGCGCCCTTTGCTACGCGGAACTCTCGGCCGCGCTCCCCCGCTCCGGCGGGGAATACCACTTCCTCGGCCGGATCTACCATCCGTCCCTCGGATTCATGGCCGGCGTGGTTTCAATCGTCGTCGGTTTCGCCGCCCCGGTGGCACTCAGTGCCATGGCCTTCGGATCATACCTCCAAGGCGTCTTCCCCGGCCTCCAACCGGCCCCGGCCTCCGTCGCCGTGGTGGTCATCGTCACGCTCGTGCATTTGCGCAATCTGCGCGTCAGCAGCGTGTTCCAGGTCTTCTTCACCACGCTGAAGATCGCCCTCGTGCTCTTCCTCCTCGTCGCTCTTTTCGCGGCGCCGGCCGCGCCGGCGACCCCGGCGGCACCTTGGTCGTCCCACCTGCTGACTGCACCGTTTGCCGTTTCGCTCATGTTCACCCTTTATGCCTACTCCGGCTGGAACGCCGCCACGTATATCCTCGGTGAAGTGCGGACGCCGGGCCGCGTCATTCCCGTTGCCCTGGCCGCCGGCACGCTGCTGGTCATGGTTCTCTACCTCGGACTCAATGCCGCCTTCCTGCATGTCGCACCCGCCGGCGCGCTGGCCGGGCAACTCAATGTCGCCCAAGTGGCCGCGGAGAGCGTTTTCGGCGCCGCGGGCGGACGACTGGTCGCCGCGGTCATCGCCCTCGGCCTTGTCTCCGCCATCAGCGCCATGATCTGGGCCGGCCCCCGCGTGGCCATGGCCATCGGCGAGGATTATCCGCAAGCGCTCGGTTGGCTGCGCCTGCGCACCGCTTCCGGCATCCCCGCCGCCGCGGTGCTGGCGCAGAGTCTGCTGAGCCTCGTGCTCCTGTTCACCTCAAGCTTCGCGCAGGTGCTCCTTTACACCCAGTTCGCGCTGCTCGCTTGCAGTTTTCTCACCGTCCTTGGCGTGGTGGTCTATCGCTTCACCCAACCCGATCTTCCGCGTCCTTTCCGCGTCCCGCTCTACCCCTTGCCTCCCCTTCTTTTTCTCTCCATCAGCGCTTTCGCCCTGATCTACACGGCCACGGTGAAACCGCTCGAGGCCGGCTGCGGCGCCCTCACGCTCGCCGCGGGATTGGTCATTTACCGCTTGGTCGCGGCAAGGCAAAAACAGCACCGATGAAGCGACACCTCGCGGTCTGCCTGCTCGTGCTGACGGCTCCCGCCGTCGCCGTGTCGCCGACCGAGTTGGGGGCATTCCTGGCCGGACGGGCACTTCCCCCGCGGAGTCCCCTGGCCGCCCTGCAGGAGTCCCCCGAATACCGCCAGCACGCCCGCGAATACGCCGCGCAGTGGTATCGCTATGACGATCTTTACTTCGCGCCCATGCGTTCGTGGTCGGCGGCCGAGTTGTCACCCCGCATCGGACCCACGTCCCGGGTCACATATATGTTCGGCGGTCCGGACCTCGTCAGCCCGCTGGCCCTTTTTCCTGCGGCGCAGGCCTACGCCCTGGGCGGACTCGAACCCGTCGGCCAGCTGACCAATCCGCTCTCCCTCACGCCCGAGGAACTCCATGCCAGCCTCGCCATGCTGCGCAAATCGACCGAGGTGATCATGAACTTCAGCCATTTCATCACGAAAGACATGAAAACCGAGCTGGCCGCGTCCCATTTCCAGGGCGTGTTTCCCATCATGCTGGTCTTCCTTTCCTTCACCGATGCCCGCATCGATCTGGCCGAGCGACTCACGCTGCAACGCGACGGCACCCTCGCCCCGGGCGAATCCTCCGGCGGCCAGCCCGCCCTGCGCATTGTTTTCCGCCCCGCACCCGGCATGCCTCCGGCCGAAGTCGTCTACCTGCAGGCCAACCTCGCCGACAGCGCCCTCGCCTCGAACGCCGGTGTTCTTGAATGGCTCAAAGCGCAAGGACCCGCCACCGGATACCTCAAAGCCGCGTCCTACCTCATGCACACCGGCGGATTCACAACCATGCGCGACTTCCTGCTCGGACACTGCTCGGCCATTGTGCAGGACGATTCGGGAATCCCGTTGTCCGTCTTCCGCGACCGGGACTGGCGCGTCATTTATTTCGGCGCCTACACCACCCCGCTCGAGATTTTCGCCAAATACGACCAGACCTCCCTCCGTTCCGCTTACGAAGGCGATGCCGTGTTCCCCCTGCCCTTCGGTTTCGGTTACCGCTGGCAGCGCGGGGAATCCACCTTGCTCGTGGCCTTGCCGCCGGACGCCGCCCCGCGCGCTTTGCCCGCCCTCCCGCCGGGTTATTGAAGCTCACGCACCGAAGAGACGGCGCAAAAATTCCGCATCGGAAAATCCCCACCCGTCCCCGAGGCGGATGACGACCAAATCGCGGGATGGAACCGCGTAAACGCGCTGGCCCCGCGCGCCGACCATGGTCAGCAGGTCGGGCGGGGCAGAACGGCTCACGCATCCTTCGCGCCAAAACTCGGCACTCTGCTCGCGACCCAGCGCCGATTCCACGTCGATTTCCCGCGAACCGCGGTTCAGCCAGAAACCCAGGGCATACATCCGGTTTGCCTCCGTGCCGCCGACCAAGAGCGCCCGCACGTCGCGCGGCCACTTCGCGCGCCGCATTCCGGCCAGCACTTCCCGTCCCGCCGGCAGCAACCCCGGCGCATCCATCCTCGCACCCGTCGAAAAGAAAAACCGTCCCTTGCCGTCCCGCGTCCATCGCGCCACCGCCTCGGCCCGCGCGCCCGGCACGAATTTCCGGATCCAACCCTCGAGCGACGAACCGCGCCGGGGCCGGATTTCCTCGGCCAGCACTTCCCAGTGCGACGGACCGTAGACGAAACGTCCGCTGCCACCGCGACGCAACTTGTCCAGCACCGGTTGCTTGTCCCGCAAACCCTGCCCATAAAATTCGCGGTGTGCCGGCGGCAAACCCGAGGTCTGGTTGAGCAACTCGGCCAACACCGCGCCCCGCGCTGCACGGTGGGTCGCCGCTTGCCCGAGAGACAACCCGCCAGCCTTGGCCTCGCGGATCACGCCGATCGAGACCAGACTTTTAGTGATGCTGAAAACCCTCGGCGGCGGCGGCGCCGGATTCCGCTCCCGCTCGAAAATGGTCCGTCCACCCTGCCAGACCAGCAGCCCGGTCTCCCCCTTCGATGCGGAATAAGCCGCAGCATGGGCCAGTCCGGACGGCGCCACGTCCGTCGCCTGCGCCACGCCGGCCGCGAGCCACAGCGTGAAGACGGCCGCCCGTGGTATCACTGCTCCCCCGCGCGCCGCCGGCCGGCCAAAGCGCGGGCCAAGGTGAGTTCGTCCGCATGCTCCAACCCGCCGCCGGCCGGCATGCCCTGCGCCAGGCGCGAAACGCGCACGCCGCGCGGTGCCAGGAGGTCCGCGAGGTAATTCGCCGTTGCCTCGCCTTCCACATCCGTGCTCAACGCCAAAATCACCTCGGTGAAAGCACCACGCTCCAACCGCGCGGTCAATTCCGCCAGCCGCAGATCCTCCGGCCCCACGTGCTCGAGCGGCGAGAGGCGTCCGCCCAGTGCATGGTAGAGTCCCCGGTAGGCGCCGGAACGTTCGATCGGCAAAATATCCGTCGCCCGCTCCACCACGCAGAGCAACGATTCGCGTCCGTCTTCCACGCAAATCACGCACCTGGCTTCCACGCTGAAAAATCCGCAGTCCGCGCAGTGGCGCAAGCTCTCGCGCGCCGCGCCGAGCGTCTCCGCCAGGGTCGAGGGACGTTCCGCATCCTCGAGCAACCACAGGGCCATGCGTTCCGCACTGCGCGGCCCCACCCCGGGCAGGCGCCGCAATTCGCGCACCAGGGCCTTGAAAGGCTGGGGATGGTCCGCCGTCTTCACGACCGGCCCGCGGTGCGGCGCGCCGCCGCGCTGCGCAGGGCGAAGACCCGTGCGGCCGCATCGTCCTGCTCGCGCGCCAACGCGGCGAAAGCATTTTCGGCCTCGGCCCACTGCCCCGCCCAGAAAGCGTCCCAACCGCTGTCCCACTGGCCTGCACGTTCGTCTTTCGCCTCGCTCTCCGCCGGCCCGGTGATTTCGTGCAGGAGGACACGGTCGCCGTCGAATTCGCACCAAGCCAGCCGCCGCGACCGCCAATCTTCGGTCACCTCGGCGGCCAACGACTCCTCGACCAGCACGCGCGCCGCGTAACCCCGCGCCGCCGCAGCCATCCGGCGTGCCCGGCGCAAGGGCAGACCACCGACCGTCCAACGCGCGCCGCCGGGAAATTGCCCGACCCCGGCAAGGCACTCGCCGCGGGTCAACGCCGCGCAACCGCCCGCCTCCCGGACCCATTGCCAGAGGGAGCCGACCACCTCCCGGGCCTCGGACGGTTGACCCCACATCCCGAAGGCAACAAGCGCACCCTCGCCATCGCAGCGCTCGAGGTAGCCGCCCGTCCGTTGGAAATGCCGCGCCGCGCGTTCGGACAGCCCGGCCAAACTTTGCCAAGCGGCATGATCACCATCGGCATGACCGGGCCAGAGCACTTCGGCCACCGCCAGCACCTCGCTGCGCGGACCATCCTCGAGATGGCGCTCGTCGATGCGCGAGCGCAGGAATTCCGGGGAGACACGCCCGCCGACCAGCGACTGCCACCGTGCCCGGCGCGAACCCGCCGGGGTGAAGGAGAAACCCAGCGCGACCGCACCGGCCAGTCCGGCCGCGGTGAGCGGCACGAGGGAACTCGCCGGATACCCGTAGAGCCCGGCCAGCCAGATTCCGCCGCCCAACAACCACAAGGTGGCCAGCCAAATGAGAACCTTGAGCCCGCGCCGCGGGATGTCGACCACGCACCACGCCACGGCCAAGGCCATGATGACGGCAAGAATGGCTTCCGCGACCGGACTGACCACCGGCGGACGCCAACCTTGCCAGGCAGGAAGCAGCACCGGCACCCAGAGCAGCGGCAACGCGAGCACGATGGCCACGAGCGCGCAAAGGAGCGCGGCCTTAAGATGCAGAGCCAGCGGGCGGTTCATCGGTTGAACTCTGACCATAGGCCCGCACGACCAGATCGCTCAAGAACTTGTCGGGCGCCTCCACCGCTTCCCGCGGGAGGACGAGCGGACCACCCCCGGCCGGACGCTGCACCAGACGGAGACCGAACTCGTAATCTTTGAACAGCTCCGCGCAAAGCTCCCGCACCGGCTTTTGCCGGGCCACAGCCGTCTCCACGAGCAACTCGAGCGCCGCGGGCGCGAACTGCAGCACGATCCCCTGCGCCTGCCCGAGCCGTTCGATGAAATCCTGCGCACTGCGCCGCAGGATGCGCCGGCGTTCGTGCTCGCCGCTGGCGCGCAATTGCGCCAGGCGCTCCGCCGGACGCTCGATGAGGTCCAGGTCGATGCGCAGCGAGTTCACCCCCGACCCCGGCAAATCGAACTTGAAGTCGCGGAGCAAACGTTCGCACACCGTGAGCAGGCCGCGCGCTCCGGTCCCCTCCTCCGCGGCCAGCGCCGCGATGCGGTCCAAGGCCCCCTCGTCGAAAACCGCCTCGATGCCGAAGGCGAGGAAAGCCCGCTCGTATTGACGCAAGACACTGCCTTCGGACTCGGACAAAATCCTCCGCAGATCCGCCGCCGTCAGTTCGTCGCAGGCCACCCGCACCGGAAGGCGTCCGACAAATTCCGCCTCCATCCCGTATTCGATGAGGTCGGCCGTGGTCACCCCATGCTGCCACGCGGGCCCGCTACCGGCGTCCACCGGCGCGGCGAAACCGATCTGCGCCTGCTTGCGGCGCTTTTCGACGATGTCCTTCAGCCGCGGAAACGCGCCGCTGACAATGAAAAGAATGCTGCGCGTGTTGACCGACTGGCGCCCGGGCTTGCCGCCGCGCTGCAGGTCCATGACCGCCTGCATCTGCCCCGCGAGGTCCATCGGATTGCGCAAAGGCACCTCGGTCTCCTCCATCAGCTTGAGCAGGGCCGTCTGCACCCCGCGCCCGCTCACGTCACGACCGATCATGTTGCCGGACGTGGCGATCTTGTCGATTTCGTCGATGTAAACAATCCCCTGCTCGGCCCGGGCAATGTCGCCATCCGCTTTCTGCACCAACTCGCGCACAAGGTCCTCGACGTCCCCGCCCACGTAGCCCGTCTCGCTGAATTTCGTCGCATCGGCTTTGACGAAAGGAACGCCGATCAACTCCGCGATGTGGCGCACAAGGTAGGTCTTGCCCACGCCCGTCGGACCGGTGACGATGACGTTCTGCTTGGCGTATTCGACCGGCGCCGTCTCGCCGCGGCGCTCCCGCTCGCGGAGGAATTTCGCGTGGTTGTAGTGGTCGCAGACCGCGATCGAGAGGACCTTTTTGGCCTCGTCCTGCTTTATGACAAACCGGTCGAGGTGCGCCTTGATCTCGTGCGGCGTCAGTTTGAAATCAAGGACCTCGTCCCCGGGCACCGCCTCGCCTTCCGGCGCCCCCGAGGGTTCGGCCGCCGCAGGCCGTCCGGGTTGCTGGAACGCCGATTGGAGAAAAGCCTGCAGCCGCCGCTGCAATTCGTCGGGGCCCGGGAAAGTAGGATCGCTCATCCCGCCACCTTAGCCGCGTCCGCCCGCCGCGCAAACCCGCTAACCCTCGGCCATCAGCCGCTCGGCCACCCGCCGGTAGCTCTCCCACCCGGCGACACCGGGTGCGGCGGGAATCCCGAGGAAGTGGGCGAGGAGAAGCTTCGCCTCCGCCTTGTCCCCGAGGGACCAGTCGGTCACACCCGCGACAAAAAAGACAAGCGAGCCCGGACCCTCCTGCGGGTAACGTCCGAGATCGTCGAGCCTGACCGGCAATCCGCGCAGGCCGAAGTCCGCCGCATCGGGAAACATATTGGCCAGGTCACGGTCCTCCGCTTGGTCGGAGTAAAGACCGGCGCGGGACAAACTCCGCCATTGGTCGCGGGCCGCATCCGCCTCGCCCGACAAGGTCAGCGCGAGGGCGAGGTTGAAGGAAGCCCATTGGGCACGCTCGCTTCGCGGGGCGGCGGACGCCGCCACGGACCGGAAGCCGTCGCGGGCGGCGGACCAATCGCCCGCGGCCAACGCGGCGAGCGCCTGGTCGAGCGGGTCGGCCGCGACCTCCTCGCCGCCGGCGCCGAGCACCGCGGCGCGCAATTCCCTGATCTCCGGGCGCTCGCTGGCCAGGAAGAGCCACACCCCCGCGGCGAGCAGGAGGAGCGCGGCGGCGATGGAAATCAGAGCGGCGTAAAGCCTGGTACGGTTGGTTTCCACTTTGACCACCTCGCGGTGCGCCTGCGGCGGCCGCCCCGCGCGCTCCAGCACCTTGGCCCGCGCGAATTCCAAGTGTTCGATCAGCCCGGCGTAGGACGGGTAGCGGTCGGCGGGATTTTTCTCGAGCATGCGGTTGACCACATAAGCCGTCTCGGGCGCGACATCGGGCGCGAAAGCCTCCAGACTGACCGGTTGGCTCTTGATCTGCTTGAGCGCCACGAGGCTCGCGCTTGCCGCCTCGAAGGGCGGACGGCCGGCGATGGCGTGGAACAAAGTGCCGCCCAGGCTGTAGATGTCGCTGCGGAAGTCCTCCGGTTCGTAATTCAAGCGCTCCGGCGCGATGTAATAAGGCGTGCCCCAGATTTCGCCGCGCGCCTCCGCCTCCTCCTCGAGCACGCGGGCCAGCCCGAAGTCCACGATCTTTGTGGTGTGCGCGTCGGCGAACAGAATGTTGCCCGGCTTGACGTCGCGGTGGATGAGACCCTTCTCGGCCGCCGCCTCGAGTCCCTGCGCGATCTGCACGCCGATGGCGAGGGCCTGCGCTTCCGATACGCGTTCCTGCACGGACATCAGGTCGTCGAGCGATCCTTTCTCGACCAGTTCCATCGCCAGGTAAAATTGGCCGTCCGCCTCGCCGAACGAATACACGCGGACGACATGCGGGTGGTTGACCGACGCGGTGACGCGGGCCTCCTGCTCGAGTTTGGTCCGCTCGTCCTCGCGGGCGCTCATTTCGCGGCGAAGAACTTTGAGCGCGACCATGCGTCCGAGATTGTGGTCGTAGGCCTTGAAAACCGACCCCATGCCGCCCTCGCCGATCAGCTCGACCAACTCGAAGTTGTTGCACATGCGCCGCGCGCGCATCCCTTCGCCGCAATGCGGGCAGAAGATCTGCGCGAAGGGCAGTTCGTCGGAGACGTCGATCGCACCGCCGCAGGCGGAACACGTCTCGATGATCCGGGGAGGAATTTCCTCGTCCACGCGGCAAACCTTGCGCGGAGCCGCGGGAACGTCCAGCGTTTCCGCGGCCCGTCATGGAAACACCGCTCACTTGCACCGCGTCGCAACGCGCCGCGCGGCTCGACCGCTGGCTCGCGACGCAATGGCCGCAACTCAGCCGCGCCCGCTGGCAAAAGGCGCTGGCCGCCGGCCTGGTCAAATTGAACGGCACCACCGCCCGCGGGTCCGATTCCGTGGCTCCGGGCGACTGCGTCGAGGCCGTGCCGCCGCCGCCCGCGGCGCCACCGGTGCAGGCCGCGGCCGAGGACATCCCGCTCGACATCCTGCACGAGGACGACGACCTGCTTTGCCTGGACAAGCCGCCCGGCCTCGTTGTCCATCCCGCCGCGGGTCACTGGCAAGGCACCTTGGTCAACGCCATCCTCCACCACTGCGGCCGCGTCTCTTCCGGCGGCCACGCCCTGCGGCCGGGGATCGTCCATCGTCTCGACAAGGACACCAGCGGTTGCATCCTGGTCGCGAAAAACGATACCGCCCACGCCGCGCTCGCCCGGCAATTCGCCGAACGCACCGCGAAAAAAACTTACCTCGCGGTGGTCCGCGGACGCCCCCGCGCCTCGGCCGGTGCGGTCCACGGCGCCATCGCGCGCCACCCCGTGCACCGCCAACGCATGGCGGTCAGCCGCCGGCCCGAAGCCCGCGAGGCCGAGACCGCGTGGCGCGTGCTGGAATCGGCGGGAAACCTCTCGCTCCTCCAGTGCCGTCCGAAAACCGGCCGCACCCACCAGATCCGCGTGCATCTGAAACATTTGGGCCATCCCATCGCCGGCGACCGGGTCTACGGCGGCGGGGCCGACTTCGCCCGCCAACTGCTGCACGCCTGGAAGATCGCGGTCGTCCACCCGACCACCGGCCTCCCCTTGGAATTCACCGCGCCCGTTCCGGCCGACTTCCCGCTGCAACCCCGCTGAGCGAACGAACGCGACAACTCACCAGCGCCGCGGTTGCTTCTCGGCCAGCTTCTCCAGCGCCTTGCGCTCGTCGCGACTCAACCCCTCGAGGCCCTCATCCATGACGCGTTGCAGCAGGGCCTCCGTGCGGGCCGGTCCGGCCGACGGGTAGCGCGGACGCGGGACCGGTGCCCACCAACGGGTGAGCAAGGCCCCGGCGACCGCACCGCCCAGATGCGCCAGGTGCCCGATCTGCGGCATGATGCGGAAAACGGCGCAAAGCAGCGAACCGATGATGATACCCCACCCGAGTGTCCGCGCTTTCATGCTCACGGGCAGGATGAAGAAAAGCAGCGCGCGCAACGGCAACTCGGGGTGGGCCGTGGTGAAGGAGAGCAGCACCCCGCAAACCGCGCCGGAAGCCCCGACCAGTTCCAATGCGGGCGATGAGAAAGCCGTCTGGAGCAAGCCGCCGGCTATCCCCGAGAGAAAATAGAGCACGAGATAGCGCGTCCGGCCGAGCATCAGTTCCACCTCGGGTCCGACAAACCACAGCGCGAGCACGTTGACCATGAGATGCAAAAAATTGGCGTGCAGGAAAAGATGGGTGACCACCGTCCACCAACGTCCGGCCGCCAGCGCCTGCCCGCTCAGCGCCCAACCGGAAAGATCGATACCTCCGGCCACGCCGAGAAAAGCAACCTCCAGCACGTAGCCGGCCACGCAGGCCGCAGCCAAGGACACCGTGACCGGGGCGAACCGGAATTTCTCTTTCAGCGACTCCATCGGCGGAGCCTACCAGCGCGGCCGCGCACCGGCAACGCACGCTTCCCGCTTTGCATCAACGCGTCGCGCGCTAAAGTGCCCGCTTCCATGCGGCGCTGCCTTCGTCCTTGTCTGATTGTGCTCGCGGTTCTCGCCGCGTTGGCCGCCGCCGCGGTGATCGCCTTCAACCTCCACCTGCAATCGCCCGCCATGCAGGAACAACTGCGCCGGGGCGCGCTCGAGACCCTCGGCCTGCCGCTCAATATCCGCAGCACCGTCTACACCCCGTGGGACGGCATCCGCTTGCGCGGCCTGGTCGTGCCGGACACGGAGAATGCCGGGGTCAATTTCCTTGAAGCCTCCGAATTCCAGATCCTCTTCCGCCTGCGGCCGCTCCTCCGCCGCGAGTTTGTCGTGAGCAGCCTCTGCCTCAAGGAAGCTGTCCTCAACTGGCGGCAGAATCCGGAAGGCCGGTGGCGCCTGCCGCGCCAAACGGACGGGTCTGCCGCCCGGCCGCGCGACAAAGCGACGCCGGAGACCGCGCCGGAGGAAACCGCCGCGGTGAAAGTGGCCGAACCGTTCCGCATCCGCATCGAGGGCATGGAAATCCGCCGTTCGCGCATCCTTTTCGAAAACCGCGACGCCTGGCCGCTGCTCGATGCCGAGGGCATCACCGCGCGCGCCGCCATCGATGCGGAAGGCAACGCGCAAGGCGAAGCCGAGGTACCCGAAGCCGTGGTGGCCGGCGTTATCGTGGCACGTGATCTGGGCAGTCCGTTCACCTTGCAAAAAGGCAAACTCTCGCTCCCGGAAATCCGCGGCGACATTTCGGGCGGGCGCCTCTCGGGACAAGGCAGCATCGCCGTGCGCAAGGAAGGGTCCCCTTACGAATGGCAGTTGCAGCTCGACGACTTCCGCCTGGCCGACCTCCGCCTGCCAGCCGCGTTCGGCGGCACGAAGTTCGAGGGTCTGCTGGCCGCAAGGCTCGATCTTTCCGGCCGCAATGCCCCGGACCGGCAAGTGCGGGGCACCGGACGGCTCGACGTGTCCGGCGGCAAGCTGGTGCCCCCGCCGCATTTGCAGGAAATCGGCCGCGCCCTCGGCATCCGCGAATTGCGCGGCATGGACCTGCAGGCGGCCCGCGCCGAGTTGCGCATCGAGGACGACTTCATCCACGTCGAGCCACTGTGGCTGCGCGCCGAGGACCTCGCCATAGAAATGCGCGGCACCGTGACGCGCGCCGGCAAACTCGACCTCACCGGACGCCTGCTCCTCGCCCCGAAGTCCGCCGCACAACTGGCCGAACGCACCGGCCGGGAATGGCCCGCCGCGGGCGACGGCGAACTGCCCGGCTACCGTGCCGTCCCGTTCAAAGTCACCGGCACCCTCGAGAAGCCGGAAAGCAACCTCGCCTCGCGCCTGCTCGGCGGGGGCGTGGGTGGAAAGATCGGTGAGTTTTTCCTCAACTTCCTCGGGAACCCCTGACCATGCGCGTCATCGCCGGTAGCGCGGGCGGTCTGCGCCTCGACTGCCCGGACGGCATTGCCCGTCCCATGATGGATCGTGTGCGCGGCGCGGTCTTCTCGAGCCTGGGCGAAGCCGTGCCCGGCGCGCGCGTGCTCGATCTTTTTTCCGGCAGCGGCGCCCTCGGCCTCGAAGCCCTCAGCCGCGGCGCCGCCTCCTGCGTGTTCGTCGACCGTCACCGCAAGGCCGTGGAGACAATCCGCGGCAATCTCGTCCGCGCCAAATTGCAGGGCACGGTGCGCGGACAAGATGTCGCCGCCTTCGTCGCCCGCGTGGAACCCGGCGCTTTCGACCTCGTCTTCGCCGATCCCCCGTTCGCTCTGCAAACATCCGACCACGCGCATCCGGCGAGCTTGCTGGCCGGCCCGGACTTGGCACGGGGCGTCGCGCCCGGCGGGCTCTTCGTCATCGAACTGCCAGCCGAACCCCCGCCCGGCAATGCGGCTTGGGCATTGCTCCGCAGCCGCCGTTACGGGCAGGCTTGGGTTGCTTACTACCGCCGCACGCCCGAGGCATGACGCGCTTCCTCTACAATCTCCTTTTCCCCCTCGCCTTGGTCGTCGTTCTCCCCGGCTACCTCGGGAGGATGTTCCGGCGCGGCGGCTTCCGCGGCGACTTCGGTCAGCGCTTCGCCCGGTATGCGCCCGGCCTGCGCGAACGTTTCCGCCACGGCGAATGGATCTGGGTCCACGCGGTCAGCGTGGGAGAGTTGCTCATCGCCCTCAAACTCCTCGAGGAATTGCACCGCCGGAACCCGGCATGGCAATTCGTTGTTTCGAGCACCACCTCGACGGCCCATGCGCTCGCCGTGAAGCGGCAACAGGATTGGTGGGTGCCGGTTTACACCCCTGTCGATTTCGCGCCGGTCGTCCGCCGCGCCCTCGACCTCGTGCAACCGCGCGCGGTCATCCTGACCGAGAGCGAAATGTGGCCGAACTTTGTCTGGCAGGCGGCGGACCGCGGCCTGCCCGTCATGCTGGTCAATGCTCGTGTCTCGCCGCGCTCGGCCCGGCGCTACCGGCGCTTCGCCCGCCTGCTGCGTCCGGTGACCCGACGACTCGCCGCCGTCGGACTCCAGGAAGCCGCGCACGCCGAACTCTGGGAGCATCTCGGCGTCGGACCGGACCGGCGGCACGTCACGGGCAGCGTCAAATACGACCCCGCGGCGGCCCGCGGAGAGGCGCGCGATTTCCGTCCGCTCCTCGGACACCTCGGCTTCCGCCCCGGCGATTCGGTCCTGCTGGCCGGCAGCACGCACGAGGGCGAGGAGGAAATTCTGGCCGACGCGCTGCTCGCATTGCGCGCCCGCTTCCCCGCAGCACGGCTCGTCATCGCGCCGCGCCATGTCGAACGGACCGGCCACGTCCTGGCCCGTCTCGCCCCGACCGGACTGCGGACCGCACGCCGCACCACGGAGCCCGATGGCACCGCACCCGATGTCCTTCTCCTCGATACAACCGGCGAATTGCGCGATTGGTATGCCTGCGCGGATGTCGTCTTCATCGGCAAAAGCCTTGCGGGGCGAGGTGGTCAGAATCCGGTGGAGGCCATCCTCGCCGGACGGCCCGTGCTCTTCGGTCCGAGCATGGAAAACTTCTCCAGCCTGCGCGACGCCTTGCTCGCAAGCGGCGGTGCGCGGGAGGTCCGCGATGCCGGTTCGCTCGCGGAGGCGGCAGCAACCCTTCTCGCGTCTCCGGACCAACGCGAGGCCATGACCCGCGCCGCCGCCGCCGCCCTCCGGGCGCATCAGGGAGCCACGGCCAGAACTGCGGAACTCGTGGAGCAATTTGTGCCATGACTCGACCGGACGTCGCGTGTAGCCTTGCCGCCGCCCGCTGATGAAAACCAAGCCTTGCAAAATCGGACCCGTCACCGTCGGCGGACGGAGTCTGCTGCTCATCCTCGGGCCTTGCGTTCTGGAGGACGCCAAGTCCGCCCGTCGCGCCGCCGCGCGGCTGGTGAAAATCACCCGGGCCCTGAAAACCCCCTTCATTTTCAAAGCCTCGTGCGACAAGGCCAACCGCACCTCCGGCACATCCTTCCGCGGCCCCGGATTGCGCGAGGGTTGCCGCATCCTGGCGGAGATCCGCGGCGACTTCGGCGTTCCCGTGACCACCGATGTCCACTCGCCGGAGGATGTCGACATCGCGGCCGAATATATCGATCTCCTGCAAATCCCCGCCTTTCTCTGCCGCCAGACCGACCTGATCCACGCCGCCGGGTCGAGCGGACGGCCGGTCAACGTGAAAAAAGGCCAATTCCTCTCGCCGTGGGAAATCGCCCCCATCGCCAAAAAACTCCGCGCGTCCGGGTGCCGGAATTTTTTCTTCACCGAACGCGGCACAACCTTCGGCTACAACAACCTGGTGGCCGACATGCGTTCCATCCCGTGGATTCAGGAACAGGGGTTTCCCGTCGTCTTCGACGCGACGCACTCCGTCCAGCGCCCCGGCGGCGGCGGCGACCGCACCACCGGCGACGGCAAACTGGCCCCCGTGCTGGCGGCCGCCGCCGTGGCGGCCGGGGCGGACGGCATTTTCCTCGAAACGCACGAAGATCCGGCCGGGGCGCCGTCCGACGGACCCAACCAAATACCGCTTGCCCGCCTGCCTGCCGTTCTGCGCAAACTCCTGGCTGTCCGTCATGCGCTGTAGCCTGCTTCTCACCACCGCCCTGCTCATGGCGCCGGCCTTGGCCCGGGCGGAGGAAAAGACAGCCGAACCGGAAGCCGCACCTGCCGCCGCGGGGATCGAAATCCCGGTGGCCATCGGCCAGAGCGTGCGCGGAATCCGGCTTCCGCACTACGAAAAGGGTGGGGACAAATTGAGCCTGCGCCTCAACGCCGATTCGGCCGAACGGGCCAGCGAGACAAAGTTCAGCTTCCAAGGCCTGCGCATCGAAATTTTCGACGAATCCGCCGACAAGCCCGCCATGGAAGTGGTGCTCGACCGCGCCGTCTTCGACCGCGACACCAATTTGTTGACCAGCGAGAACCGGGCGGTCATCCGTGGCGAAACTTTCCAGATCACCGGCAGCCAATTGGAGTTTGATTCCAATACCCGTTCCAGCCGTATACTTGGGCCTGTTTCCATGACCATCTCGCAGATGGAGGAAGCCGCCGCGCCATGAGGATCCTGTCCCTGATTTTGTTGCTCGGTGCGGCCCTGGCCGCCGCACCCGCTTGCGCCCAGCAAATGCGCACGGGCGAAGCCACCCCCTCCCGCAAAGACCCCCTCGGTTTCGGAGGCCTCTCCAAAGACCGCCCGAAAGGAAGCAAAACGGAAATCTCGGCGGAGCGGGAAGCGACCTTCAACGAAAAGGAAAACCGCGCCGACTTCGTCGGCGGCGTCCGGGTCAAAGATGCCGCCTTCCTGCTCAGCGCCGACCGCCTCACCGTTTTCCTCAACAAAGGCCGCTCCGGCATCGACCGCGCCGTGGCCGAGGGCAATGTGGTCATCGTCCAGCAGACCAGCGGCGGCGAAAAAGGCGCGGTGGGCCGCTCGCGCCGCGCGGAATACGTCCCGTCGACCGGCGTGGTCACGCTTTCCGGCTGGCCGGAAATCCAGCAGGGCATCAACCGCCACATCGCCGCCAACG
This sequence comes from uncultured Chthoniobacter sp., assembly GCA_964516705.1. Classification (GTDB taxonomy): domain Bacteria; phylum Verrucomicrobiota; class Verrucomicrobiia; order Chthoniobacterales; family JACTMZ01; genus JACTMZ01. The sequence continues at coordinate 19,714 of CAZEYV010000095.1, read as the reverse complement.
AGAGCACCCGCATGGTCCTCAACCGCGACGGCCGCGCCACCACCGAAGGGGCCAGCCGCACGGTTATCACCGACACCGAGGGAGCCGGCGGATTTTGATGAGCACCGCCGCGCCCGAGGCCGAACCGCGGACTTCACGCGGACCCGAGCGGGAGAAACCGCTCCTGCAAACCGACAAGCTGGTCAAAATCTACGGCGGCCGTGCCGTGGTCAACGGCGTGGACATCAACGTCAAACGCGGCGAAATCGTCGGACTGCTCGGGCCGAACGGCGCGGGCAAGACAACCAGCTTCTACATGATCGTCGGCCTCGTCCGGCCCAACTCCGGCCGCGTTTTTTTCGAAGGGAAGGACGTCACCGGCATGCCAATGTACCAGCGTGCCCGTGCCGGCATGGGCTACCTGCCGCAGGAAGAATCGATCTTCCGCAAACTCACCGTGGAGCAGAATATCATGGCCGTCCTCGAGACGACCAAGATGTCCAAAGCCCAGCGCAAAGCCCGATGCGAGGAACTCCTCCAGCAGTTCGGCATCGAGCACATCGCCAAAAACGAGGCCCTCACCCTGAGCGGCGGCGAGAAACGCCGCCTGACCATCGCGCGCTCCCTCGTGACCAGTCCATCCCTGCTCATGCTCGACGAACCGTTCAGCGGCGTCGATCCCATCGCCGTCTTCGACGTCCAACAGATCGTGACCAACCTGCGCGAATCCGGACTGGCCATCCTCATCACCGACCACAATGTCCGCGAGACGCTCTCGATCGTCGACCGGGCCTACCTCATCTTCGAGGGACGCGTGGAGAGCGAAGGCAGCAAGGATTTCCTCCTCGACGATCCCGTCAGCCGCAAGCTGTATCTCGGCGAGAGCTTCCAGATGTGAACCGCGTGCCCGCGAAGACCACAGCACGGACGATCAGCGTCGGTGATTTCCACCGCAAGCACGCCGGGACCCTCGGCCTCGAACTGGTGGCCGGCGAAAGCGGGCTCGACCGGATCATCCGCGAACCCACGGTCAACCGCCCCGGGTTGGCCCTCTCCGGGTTCTTCAGCTACTTTGCCCCGAAACGCGTGCAGGTCTTCGGCAGCGCCGAGTTGAGCTACCTCAAAAGCTTGTCCCCCACCGAACGCACCGCGCGCCTCCGCCGGTTCTTCGGTTGCACCATCCCCTGCCTGGTCGTGGCCCGCCAGGCCAAGGTGCCTCCCATGGTGATCAAACTGGCCAACCAGGCCGGGGTGCCCGTGTTCCGCACGCCGATGATCACCATGAAGTTCATCAACGCCGCGACCATCGCGCTGGAATTCGAGTTCGCCCCCCGCCGCAGCGAGCACGGCAGCATGGTCGACATCCTCGGCATCGGCACGCTCATCCGCGGGGCCAGCGGCATCGGCAAAAGCGAGTGCGTCCTCAGCCTCCTCGAACGCGGCTACAGTCTGGTCAGCGACGACATCACCCGTTTCCGGTCCGTCGAGAACCGCGAACTCATCGGCTCTTCGGCCGACCTGACCCGATTCCACATGGAGGTGCGCGGCATCGGCATCATCAACGTGGCCGCCATTTTCGGGGTCAGCAGCATCCGCACCGAGAAATCCCTCGACCTCGTGGTCACCCTCGAAGACTGGCGGGAAATGGACGACATCGACCGCCACGGGCTCCAACGCCAGACCTACAAGATCCTTGGCATCGCGGTGCCCCATGTTATTATCCCCGTCCGCATGGGGCGCGACCTCGGTCACCTGGTCGAAGTCGCCGCCCTCGACCACAAACTCAAGTCGCACGGGATGAACAGCGCGCTGGAATTCAACGAGCGGCTGATCAAGATGATGGAAGCCAAAAACTGACATGGGGATTCTCGCCAAAAAATCGTCCGCCGCGGGCCAACGCCTGACGCGCGAACTGGTCATCCTCAACCGCTACGGGCTCCACGCCCGCCCGGCCGCCATGTTCGTCAAGACCTCGAACCGTTTCAAAGCCGAGGTGTGGGTGGAAAAGGACGGCGAGGAAGTCAACGGCAAGTCGATCATGGGCCTCATGATGCTCGCCGCCGGCCACGGGTCGAAAATCAGGATCAGCGCGGCCGGCAACGATGCCGAAAAATTCCTCAAGGAAATCGAGGAACTCGTGGCCAGCCGGTTCAACGAGGATTGACCGCGGCGCCCCGCGACCCCGCCGCACTCAACGCTGCGCGCGGTAGCGGCGGATCAAGGCATTGGTCGAACTGTCGTGCTGCAAGTCCGGCGCGTCTTTGCTCTCCAGTTCGGGAACAATCCGCTGCGCCAGCACCTTGCCGAGTTCGACGCCCCATTGGTCGAACGAGTTGATGTTCCAGAGCACCCCCTGGGTGAAAACGCTGTGCTCGTAAAGCGCGACCAGCTTGCCCAGCGTGGCCGGGGCGATCACCTCGGCCAGGAGGGTGTTCGACGGACGGTTCCCCGCGAACACCCGGTGCGGCACCAGCGCGTCCGCTGTGCCCTCCGCGCGCACCTCCTCCGCCGTTTTGCCGAACGCGAGCGCCTCGGCCTGGGCGAACATGTTGGCCATGAGGATGTCGTGGTGGCGCCCGATGGGATTGAGCGTGCGGGCGAACCCGATGAAATCGCACGGGATGAGGTGCGTCCCCTGATGGATGAGCTGGTAGAAGGAGTGTTGTCCGTTGGTGCCCGGCTCGCCCCAATAGACCGCGCCCGTGTTGTAATCGACCATCTGCCCGTCGAGCGTGACGCTCTTGCCGTTGCTCTCCATGGTCAACTGCTGCAGATACGCCGGAAACCGCTTCAAATATTGCTCGTAGGGAAGCACCGCCGCCGTCTGCGCGTCGAAAAAGTCCGCATACCAGACCGCGAGCAACCCCATCAGGACCGGCAAGTTCTCCCCGAACGGCGCCGTGCGGAAGTGCTCGTCCATCTCGTGGAAACCCGCGAGGAGAGCGCGGAAATTTTGCGGTCCGACGGCCACCATGGTCGACAGCCCGATGGCCGAGTCCATCGAATAACGCCCGCCCACCCAGTCCCAGAAACCGAACATGTTGGCCGTGTCGATGCCGAACGCGCGGACTTTATCCGCGTTGGTCGACACCGCCACGAAATGCTTCGCGACCGCCGTCTCGTCGCCGCCGAGACCGCGCAGCACCCACTCCCGCGCGGTGTGCGCGTTGGTCATGGTCTCCAGCGTGGTGAAGGTCTTCGACGAAATGATGAAAAGCGTCTCCGCAGGATCGAGACCCCGCACCGTCTCGGCGAAGTCGTCGCTGTCCACGTTGGAGACAAATTCACAGCGCAGCGCGCGGTCGCTGTAGAACTTCAGCGCCTCGTAGGCCATGACCGGACCGAGGTCCGATCCGCCGATGCCGATGTTGATCACGTTGCGGATGCGGCGACCGGTGTGACCGAGCCAGGCACCGGAGCGGACGCGATCGGCGAAGGACGCCATTTTGTCCAGCACCTCATGCACGCCGGGCACCACGTCTTCGCCGTCAACCATGATTGCGGTTCCGCGGGGCGCCCGTAGCGCCACGTGGAGCACGGCGCGGCTCTCCGTTTGGTTGATCTTGTCGCCGCGGAACATGGCGTCGATCCGCCCGCGCAACCCGCGCTCCTCGGCCAACCCCAGCAACAACCGCATGGTCTGGTCCGTGACGCGGTTTTTGGAATAATCCAGATACAAGCCGCAGGCCTCGGCGGCGAATGTGCGGCCCCGCTCCGGATCGGCGGCGAAAAGCTCCCTCAGATGAAGCCCCCCGACTTCGGTGTGGTGCTTTTGCAGCGCTTTCCAAGCGGGAGTTTTCGTGAGGGCCTGTGTGCTCATGGTGCGCGACAAGGAATCAGAGATGAGGCGCGAGGTGAAACCCTAAATCCCGCGGTTTGGACTTGCGCCTCCAGCCTGCTGGTCCAAATTGGGCGTTGATGAAATCATTTCTGCCCCTCGCCGTGGCCGCCGCTCTGTTGACCGGCTGCGCCGCCATCGAAAAAGCCGAACGCGGCGGCACCGAGCAAATGCTGGCTGCGTCCGGCTTCAACGTCGTCCCGGCTGACACGCCGGAACGCCAGGCCTCGCTGGCCCAGCTCAAACCCTACGTCATTTCGCGCCAGTTCCGCAGCGGCCAGGTGCTCTACGTTTACCCCGACGCGCAAGGCAACTTCGCCTACATCGGGAATCAAGCCGCCTACGACCGCTACCAGAACCTCATGGTCCAGCAGCAAATCTCCGACCAGAACCTCATGGCCGCCCAGATGGCTTCCATGCCCGGCATGTGGGGCTGGGGCTACTGGGGTTACTAAACGCCGCCCGCTCCGCGAGCTTGCCGCGCCGGTTTGAACCAACGCGGCTTACAGACGTGCGTCAGACCATCCTTTGGATCACAGGCTGGGCTGTGCCCGCCGGGCAACTCCGCAGGTGCGCTGCCGAGGCACTCCCGGAGTTTGAGCACCAAGAAATTCCTGCCGAGCCCGGCTCCCTCGCCGCGGCCTTGGCTTCGACCGCCGGGATTCTCGGCGGATTTTCCTTCGGAGCCCACCTTTTGCTCCACGCCGAAGATCCGCGCCCGCGCTTCCTCCTCGCTCCCTTCGCCGACCTGAAAAAAGAGGCCGGCCTCGGCGGGGCGGTGGCCACCACGCAACTCCGGCAGCAACTCCGGTGGGTCAAGCGCGACCCGGACGCCGCCCTGGCCGATTTCCGGGCACGCATCGGCGCTGAACCGCCGACCTCTGACGAAAATCACGACCGGCCGTCGCTCCTCTGGGGCTTGGAACAAATGCTCGCCCCCGGCCGCGCCGCCGACACGCTCCCCGCCGGATCTCTGGCCATCGCCGGCGAACACGACCCCCTGCTCGACACCGGCCTGCTGGCGCGCGGCATCCCCGGACTGCGCGTCGTTGACGCCGGTCATCAAATGCACCCTTTGCTCGCGGAGCTCGCGCGCCTGCGGCAGATTCACGCGTCATGATGCCGTCCGGCCTGCCCGATTTCGACCGCCGCGCGGCCCAGTATGACTCGCACGCCGCGCTGCAACGCGAGGCTGCCGCCTGGCTCGCCGATTGGTTGCCGGAGCAAATCCCCGCCCCAGCCCTCGAACTCGGCGCCGGCACCGGCCTTTTCACCCGCCACCTCGCGGCGCGCACGCGGGGACTAGTGGCCTGCGACGTCGCACCGGGCATGGTTCAAATCGGACGCAACGCCCTGCCCGAAGTGGCCTGGTCGGTGGCCGAGGCCAGCCATCCGCCCGGACCTCCGGGATACCGGTCGATTTTCAGCTGCAGCCTCATGCAATGGATACCCGATCCGCGGGAGACTTTGCGTTCCTGGCACCGCCTCGCTGCACCCGGTGCGCAGCTCATCTCGGGATGGTTCGTCCGCGGCACTCTCGCCAACTTTTATGCGGTCTGCCCGGACGCCGCTCCTTTCCGGTGGCGAACCGGGGACGAGTGGATCGGACTGCTGCAGGAAACCGGTTGGCGGAGCGTTCGTTCCGAAACACGCACCTTCGCCCGCCGCCACGCCAGCGCGGTCGCCATGCTGCGGGAAATGCACCGCGCCGGAACCGTCGTCCCGCACCGCTTCGGTGCAGGCCGCTTGCGGCACGTCCTGCGCCGCTACGACGAAACCAACCGCGAGGACGATGGCGTGCAGACCACTTTCGCTTTCCTCCGCGTGGAGGCGATCCGCTCATGAATGCCGCCGACTCCGCGCACCTCATTCTCGGCAACTATCGCCGGCTCTTCGGCCGTGACCTTGTCGATCAATCTGATCCCTCCCGCGCCATAGAGACCTTGTTCAACGCACCACGCGCGGTTCTCTCCGCTCTCGGTCCCATCGGTTCGGACCACCTCTTCAATTACGCCAACCGCACCGCACTCGAACTTTTCGGTTATGCGTGGGAAGAACTCATCGGCCAACCCTCGAGCGCCAGCGCCGAACCCGTGCACCGTGACGAACGCCGCCGCCTGCTCGACGAAGTCGAGAGGCAGGGCTTCATCGAGAACTACTCCGGCATCCGCATCAGCAAAACCGGCCGCCGCTTCCGCATCGTCAACGCCACCGTCTTCAATCTTCTCGACGATACCGGGCACCACCTCGGGCAGGCCGCCACCTTCGAAAACTGGCAGCCTGTCTGAACGGGGCGTCCGCTTCCGCAAATATCCCCTCCCATCCTTCCCGCTCATGGCTTAATTTCGTTCCATGACCGACCTGGGACAAACCACCTTCACCCTCGCGGACCTCGAAGCCCGCGCCGCCGGCCGCGGCCCGATCCCGCCCGAGGTCCGTCTTGCCGTCCTCGGTTCGCCGGTCGGGCACTCGCTGTCTCCCGCCATGCACAACGCGGCCCTGGAGGCCCTCGGCTCCGCCGTTCGCTACGCCAAGATCGAGTGCCCTCCCGAGCACTTGGCCGAAGCCGTCGAAGCCGCCCGCCGCGCGAATTTCCTCGGACTCAACCTCACCATTCCCCACAAATTCGAAGCCCTCAAACTCTGCACTGAACTCGACGACACCGCGCGCCAACTCGGGGCGGTCAACACCCTGCTCTTTGACGGCACCCGCACCGCCGGCTTCAACACCGACGGACCGGGCCTCGTCCGCGCCATCCGCGAAGTCTTCTCCTTCGACCTCCGCGACCTCCGCGTCATGGTCCTCGGCGCCGGCGGCGGCGCCGGATCCGCCGCCGCGCTGCAATGCGCCTTGGAAAAATGCCCGCGCCTCGTGCTGGTCAATCGCACGGAAAACAAAGCTCACGACATCGCCCAGCGCGCCACCCAACTCCTCCACACCGACCGCCTCGAAGGCCCCGAGGATCCCGTCACCGTCATCCCGCTGGAGGAATCCGCCCTGCGCGAGCAACTCACCCGCACCGACCTCGTCATCAACGCCACGTCCCTCGGCATGAAGCGCACCGACCCGCGCCTCATCCCCGCGGCCATCCTCACCCCCGACCTCATGGTCTATGACATGGTTTACCGCCCGGCAGTCACGCGACTGCTTGAGGACGCGAAAAACGCCGGCGCACGGACCGCCAACGGCCTCTCCCTCCTCCTCCACCAAGGCGCCCTCTCCCTCGAAATCTGGCTCAACCGCCCCGCCCCGCTCGACGCCATGCGCCGCGTCTTGGACCAACTCGCCGCCTGAAGGTGGAGCACGCCATCCCGGCGCCATATCCCCCGGTAGGGACGGCTGGCCCAGCCGTCCGCTTCTTCCCTCCTTCGTACAAGCGCACCGCCCGTCCGCCTCAATCCCCCTTCTCCGCTTCCTCCCCAATTTCCTTGATCTTCTCCCGCGCCTCCATGATCGCCGCCTCCATTTTCTCCGGATCCCGCTGCGGCTTGCTCCAAAACTCGGTCAGCACCGCATTCTGCTTCCGCAGCGCTTCGACCACCTTCACCTCCGCCGGACGCACCGAACCATCCCGCTCACGCACAAACGCATTCACGTCCTCCGGATCCTCGCGATAAACCGCCACCATCTCGAAAAACCCGTCACCATCGTCGTCAGACTCGGTCACTGCCATGTGCGCCCCGACATAAAACGACCTCGCCGTCACTTTCCACGCGCCGCTTTCATCCACGCGGCTCATCACCATCATCTGCTTCGCCTCGCCCCGCGAAACAACCTGCATCCGCACGTCCGGGCGCCCATCTTTGTCACGATCCACCTCGGCAACCTTGCTACTCAACCCGTCCGCCTCAGCCGCCTGACAGACCGCAACCACCACCGAGACCGCCAAGCCCCGCACCAAGAACCTTTGCATCACGGACCAATACACGGCCTGAATAGGGAAGGAAACCGGTTTCAACCGCAGATTCAAGGTAGGGACGAGCGGCCGCTCGTCCGCTGATGTTTATGCAGACGCGCCCGTCACACCCGGGACGGACATCGCCCTTCTACTTGCCTGCCTTGGATCAAAGCCGCGCTTGTTCGTTATTAAAGAAAAGCGACCTTCTCTTTGCCAAAATTCAGCAGTAATAAAAATTCGCACAGCACCCCATGACCACCGAGGTGCTTGAACGCGGCTCATAACCCGACAAACGCCTATCCCCTACAAGTAATATGCGACCAGTCGTAAAACCCAATATCAACGGACAGTCCTATACTGTGCGTTGGGCGCAATAAGAGCTAAGGATGAAATCAACCAGTCCCTATCGGTGGCGCACCAAAGTCCGCAGCCGTTTGCCGTGGTTTCTCATTGGCCTGGGAATCGCTGCGAAAGGGAAGGACTGCGAGGCCGCTGGCGGTCAACATGATTGGTATAATAAAGACGGTAAACGCAGCGCCTGTTACCACTGCACCGTTGAGAAGTCCGGCCAGCTATGGAAGCAGTAGCACCCAACAATGCGCTCCAGTGCTACGTCGCCGCCTTCGGGGGAGCCGCGCCTGAGCTGAGGCGTTAAAGCCGCGGATTGACCACAAAGAGAACAGGTTCTATTAGTGCAATTATGAGGATGACCGCGGAAAAAATCGTCACAGAGGCTCTTGCTCTTTCCCCCCATGCACGTGCATTCGTTGCGGAGCGCCTCATTGAGAGCCTCGATGCCACACCCGGCGAAGAATTGTCACAAGCTTGGCGTGACGAGGTGCGGAAACGCTGTCGGGAGGTGGACGATGACTTGGTCGAATTGCGCGAGGCTGCCGATGTGTTCTCCAAAGCTCATACGGCTCTCGCATGAAGCCCGTTCGGTTCCATCCGGCTGCTGAGGCGGAAATGGTGGACTCAGCACTTCTGGTACGAATCACGGCAGCAAGACCTTGGCAAACGCTTCCTCGCGGCTATTCGAGACACCTTGAACAAGATCCAGGTCAATCCCGACCTCTTCCCACTGGTCGAAGGGGATGTCCGTCGCTGTCTGACCAAAACCTTTCCCTTCGGCGTCTTGTTCCGAATCGGACCGGATGTTATCGCGGTCGTCGCGGTCATGCATCTTCACCGTGAACCGGGCTATTGGCAGGAACGCAAGTTCGCGCAAGAAGATCCGGGCAATCGAAGCTAGCACGTAATTGTGCCAATCGGCAGCCTCCGTCGAGCCGGATCAATTGAAATGTAATCACGCATTCACCCCTGTAATGTCGAATAAGACGGACTTGCTCCCCGTCTCCCATCGGCACATTTCGTGCATTCTTCGCTACGCCGGCTTGGTCGCCCGCTCCACCCGCCACACAATGTCGTGCTGCTCCTTGGGCGGAGCATGCAGACCGCCATCGTCCTTGCGGTCGAAGCCCACGCTGTAGACCAGCACATTGTTGTTTTCCGTGTGGTAAATAAACGGCCGGCCGCTAAACGGGTCGGTGATCCTCTCGTCCGGGAGCCCGAGGTCCTGCAACGAAGCCGGATACTTTCCTTCGCGCGACCGGAAGTCCTCCAAAGCCAGTCCGAGACGGGCGAGTTGAAGGCTCACCTCGTATTCTTCAAGCAGTTTGGGCATTCGGTCATAGGAAGGCGCCGTGGTGCGCGCCAGCAGCGCCCAGCGCGGAACGGAGCGGACGAAACTTTCCTCCCTGGGTTTGCCGGTCTGGCCGTTGCTCAGCGCTTCACGGACCGAGACCATCAACCGCAAATAGGCTGCGTAGTCGCTCACCATGAGGGGAGCGAGCGCTGTCACGTAAAGGCCGCCTATCCAACGCGCCAGCCCTGCTTCATCGGACGGCATGACGTTGGGGCTTTTCGCGATTTCCTGCATCAGCGAGATGCGACCGGCCAAGACTCGCTCGAAGAACCACATGCCAAGCAAGACGCGCTCGCCATCCATGGTGCGGACAAGATCCGCGCGGGCTTCCGCTGCGTGCCGGGCCCATAAATCGGCGAGAGCTTGCCAGTCCTGCATCCGGAAAGAACCGGCTGGTAGTTCGGCCATCACCGACTGGGCGGCTCCGATTGCCATTTGCTCGAACGACACGCCGATCATCCATCCCAGAAAGAAGTCATGCCGCAGACCGAACGATGCCAGACGCGCGGTGGTCAGCTGATCCTCCGCCGCCTCGCTTTGGTTGCCCTCTTTCGCGGCCAGCCAAGCTTTGGCACCCGAGAACTGCACGGCCGCGAATAGCGGGTTCAGCAGCCCGGTTTCCGTGACGTATCCTTTCGAAGAGTCCCGCTCGGGCACCGCGGCCGGACGCCGGACGGCCTCACGCATGAGGCGGAAAAACTCCTGCATTTCCGGCCACTGCATCTGCGCCGTCAGTTGCGCCAACCGCTCGCGGTCGAACTTCTCCGGCGCCAACTCGGGGGCCAGCGAGCGAAGGCGTGCATCAATGAAGTCCTCGCGACTTTTGATCTCTCGCCAGACGGCTTCCGCGCGCTGCAAAAGAGGGGCCGCATTCTCCTCATCCGGAATCCGCGCCGGAAGGACCTCGGCCTCGGTCATGGGGATTCCCTTCGCACGAATTTCCTCCTTGAGCCGGTCGAGTTGCCACCAAGCCAGCCCATACCACGCCAGCCAAGCAACTGCGGCTAGGGCGAGAAATCCGAGCGGAACCCGTAACCACAGCGAGCGATGCAAAGCGGCCATGATTTTCCGGCGCGAGAGCTAGTCGAGGATCTTCTCGATATCCTCGTCACGCAGCCGGTTCGGATGACCTTCCCAGACGATTTCGCCGGACTTGTTGATCAGAAACGCGTGCGGGATGCCGCTGACGCCCATCTTTTCGTTCAACCGTCCGCCGGTGTCGGTCGCCACGGCGTAGTCCATGGGAACTTCTTTCTGGAATTTGCGGATCACGGCGTTCGGTTCATCGGTCACGCCCACGACCAGCAATCCGCGTTCCTTGAACTTCGCATGGATGTCGTTCAGATGCGGGATGCTCTCGCGGCAGGGCGGACACCACGTGGCCCAGAATTCGAGAAGCAAAGGCTGGCCGTCCATTTCCGGCTTGGGGCCGACGAAGTTCAAAGTGCCCGAAGGCAGCTTTTGCCCGACCATTTCGGCCGAGAGGAGGGAGCATCCGAAGCCGGCGACCAAAGCCGCCACAATCAAGGGGGATAATTTGTTCACAGGCCGAAATTAGAGGGGAAGGCGCCCGCTCGGCACGGAAAAAGTCGGACCCGGAGGGACGCTTTACACCGCCTGCTGGGCCCGCTGGCGCAGCGCGTGGTCGGCCAGCACCAGCCAGACCATGGCCTCGACGATGGGGACGGCGCGGGGAATGACACACGGGTCGTGGCGCCCGCGGGCGGCGAGTTCGGTATTTTCGCCAGCGGCGGTGACGGTTTGCTGCTTGCTGGCAATCGTCGCGGTCGGCTTGAAAGCGACGCGGAAGGTGATGTCTTCACCGTTGCTGATGCCGCCCTGAATTCCGCCGGAGCGGTTCGTTGCGGTCCGGGCGCGGCCTTCGCGCATTTCAAAAGCATCGTTGTGTTCGCGTCCGGTCAGCTTGGTGCCCTCGAAGCCGGACCCGATTTCAAAACCCTTGGTCGCCGGCAGGCTGAGCATGGCTTTGGCCAGGTCTGCTTCCAACTTGTCGAAGGCGGGTTCGCCCAGTCCGGGCGGGCACCCCCGCACCACGCATTCGATGAGTCCGCCGACCGAATCGCCGTTGGAGCGGGCTTCCTTGATGCGGGCGATCATCTTTTCCGCGGTGGCGGCATCGGGACAGCGGACCGCATTCGCCTCGATGTCCGAAGCCGTGACCTTTGTCACCTCGACGTTCGCTTCGATCTGGTGCACGCGGCTGACCCAAGCGAGCACGTCGATGCCCGGATGCAGCGCCTCGAGCAGCTTGCGGGCCACGACGCCGGCGGCGACGCGTCCGATTGTTTCGCGCGCGGAGGCCCGTCCCCCGCCCTGCCAGTTGCGGATGCCGTATTTCGCTTGGTAGGTGAAATCGGCGTGGGACGGACGGAAGGTCGTCTCCATCTCGCTGTAGGCCTCGGGACGCGCGTCCTCGTTGCGCACGAGAATGGCGATGGGCGTGCCGAGAGTTTTGCCTTGGAAGACGCCGGATAAAATTTCGCACCGGTCCGCCTCCTTGCGCGGCGTGACGATATCGCTCTGGCCGGGGCGGCGGCGGTCGAGTTCTCTCTGGATATCGGCTTCGGTCAGATCGAGTTGCGGCAGGCAGCCGTCAATGACAACCCCCACCCCGCCCCCGTGGGATTCCCCCCACGTGGCGATGCGGAAAAGCTGACCGGTGCTGCTGGACATGATTTGAGACTAACGGAAATACGGGGCCACGGATAGCAGAGGATTAAGAAGGGTTATCCAAGCCGTTGATCTTCTTCATCCGTGGCGGAATTGTTTCTCAGGGAAAACGCGGATACTTCGAAAAATCCGGTTTCCGCTTTTCGAGGAAGGCTTGCTTGCCCTCTTTGGCCTCTTCGCTGAGGTAGTAAAGAAGCGTCGCGTTGCCGGCGAGGTCGAGCAGGCCCATCTGGCCGTCGCAGTCGGCATTGAGCGCGGCCTTGAGGCAACGCAGGGCCATGGGAGAAAGCTCGAGCATTTCGCGGCACCACTTGATGGTTTCTTCCTCGAGTTGGGCCAGGGGCACGACGGCATTGACCAGCCCCATGTCGAGCGCCTGCTGCGCGTCATATTGACGGCAGAGAAACCAGATTTCGCGGGCTTTTTTTTGTCCGACCACGCGCGCGAGGTAGCTCGCCCCGAGGCCGCCGTCGAACGAACCGACCCTCGGACCGGTCTGGCCGAAGCGGGCGTTGTCCGCGGCAATGGTCAGATCGCAGACCACATGCAGCACGTGACCTCCGCCGATGGCGTAGCCGGCGACCATGGCCACCACCGGCTTGGGCAGGCTGCGGATCTGTTTTTGCACGTCGAGGATGTTGAGGCGCGGCACGCCGTCGGGCCCGACATAGCCCCCCTGGCCGCGCACCTTCTGGTCGCCGCCGGAGCAGAAAGCCTTGTCCCCCTCACCGGTGAGGACAACCACGCCGATCGAAGCATCGTCGCGGCAGTGGTCGAGGGCGTTTTTCAGTTCATCGACCGTCTGCGGACGGAAGGCATTGCGGACTTCGGGGCGGTTGATCGTGATCTTGGCGATGCCGTCCTCCGTCTGCTCGAATTTCAGGTCGGTGTAATCCTTGATTTTTCGCCACGCCGTTTTTGCCATGGGGGAAGGAAAGCAGAATGTCCGCCGCGTTTCCAGAGCGGCGGCTCTAAAGATTGAGCGCGCGGAGCAGCAACTCGGAAACCCGACCCGCCTCCGACGCGAACGTGGCGGCATGGGCGAGGAGTTCGCGGCCGAAGCTGGCGAAGCTGACGTAGGGCGTGGCCAGGACGAGGAGGAGCGAAAGAACGAGGAGGTTCATCAGGTAGATGACCGTGAGGGAGAAGAACGTGCCGCCATAAGCGAGGTCGGTCTGGCCGCGCGGGATCATGGACAGCGTGAAGGTGGCGTGGAAGGCCCAGGTGAAACCGAGCAAGCCGTAAAGAATCCCGGTGGCCAACTCGGCGTGGGGTCGGAGGTCGTAGAAAAGAGAGACGATACCGTAAAGGAGAATGACAAAGACGCTGTAGATCGGGATGAAATACGGCGCGAGGGCAATCCACGTGTTGATCTTCGAGGAAACGATGTAGCCGCCGTCACGACCGAAGCGGAACTCGGAAACGCGTCCGCCCATGATCTTGACCATGAGCGCGTGCGTCAGTTCATGACCGAAAACATAAACTGTCAGCCATTTCGGCAAACCGAAGTAAATGATGAGCCAGCAGACGAGCCCGAGGCTGAAGAACCAGAATTCGACCGTGGCCCAGAAATGGGGGCGACCGGGCGCCTGCGAGGTGAAGGCATCGACGAGCGCGCTGAAGAACGCGGCGGTCAGGATGTAGCAGAGCGGGAGAAGGAAAAGTCCGACGACGAATTTCACCCAGCGCACCGGCACGACGAGCGTGGCGTCGGCGGGGGCGGCGAAGGACGTGTTGAGACGCGTGCCGCGCGCGGGCTTGGGGCGGCGGGCGCGTTTGGCCATCGGACGGGGAGTCGTCAGGCCCGGCCCATGTAAGCGCCGGTGCGCGTGTCGATCTTGACCATCTCGCCTTCCTTGATGAAGAGCGGGACGTTGACGATGAGGCCGGACTCGAGGGTGGCTGGCTTCTGCACGTTGCTCGCCGTGTCGCCGCGCAGGCCCTCGGGGGACTCGATGACTTTCATCGTGACGGAGGCCGGCACTTCGACCTCGACGGCTTTGCCTTCGGCGTAAAGGACTTCGACTTTGAGGTTCTCCACCAAGTAGTCCTTGGCCCCGGCGAGGAGCGTCTCGTCGAGCTCGACCGTCTCGTAGCTCTCGGGGTCCATGAAATGGTAACCCTGATGGTCCTTGTAGCTGAACTCGAGCGGACGGCGCTGCAGGTCGATGAGTTCGACTTTTTCGGTCGAACTGAAGCGGACGTCGCTCGATTTGCCGGTCTTGATGCTGCGGATGATGGCCTGCACGAAGGCGCGGAGGTTGCCGGGGGTGCGGTGATGGACTTCCAACACGACGTAGGTGTCGGTGTTGTATTTGATGGCCATTCCTTTACGGAGGTCGTTGGCGGCGGGCATAAAGTCGGGTTGGTTGGAAAGTTTCGGGCGCGACGCTCACACACCTTGGAGGCGCGAGAGGTCTTGCGAGTCGATGATGCCGACCGGGCGGTTGTCTTCGTCCACCACGATCAGATCATCGATGCGGTGGGTCTTTAGCACGTGCAAGGCCTCGGCGGCAAGCTTGTCGCCGCGGATGGTCACCGGGTTTTTCGTCATGAACCCGGCCACCGGTCGTGTCCCGAGGTCGGGATGGGCCTGGTAGTGACGCGCCAGATCGCCGTGGGTGAAGACGCCGGCCAGTTTGCCGTCCGCACCGACGATGGCCGCGGCGCCGGAGCGGCACTTGGTCATTTCTTTGACCGCATCCATCACGGAGGCATCGGCGGGGGCGACGGCGACCTGCGCTTCTTTGCGCATGATCTGGTTGACGCGATTGAGCAGGACGCGGCCCAAACTTCCCCCGGGATGGAAGCGCGCGAAGTCGTCCTGATTGAAGCCGCGGGCCTCGAGCAGGACCATGGCCAGCGCGTCGCCGAGGGCGAGCATGGCCGTTGTGCTGGAAGTCGGGGCGAGATTGAGCGGGCAGGCTTCCTGGCTGACGGAAACATCGAGGACGACGTCGGCGGCCTGGCCGAGGGTGGAGTCCGGGCGTCCGGTCACGGCGATGAGTTTCACCTCGAAGCGGGCCAGCGGCGGGAGGATGTTGAGCAACTCGGCGGTCTCGCCGCCGTAGCTGAAAGCGAGCACCACGTCGCCGTCGGCCACGAGCCCGAGGTCGCCGTGCAGGGCGTTGAGCGAATTGAGGACCACGGCGGTGGAACCGGTGCTGGTCAGGGTGGCGGCAATTTTGTCCCCGATGTGGCCGGATTTGCCCACGCCGCAAACGACAACCTTGCCGCGGCGGTCGGCGCACTCGCGGAGCGCTTCGATGGCGCGACCGAAAGCTTCCCCGTCGAGGTTCTCGGCCATGCGCCGGAGTTCGTCCGCCTCGATCCCGATGACCCGGCGGCCTTTGGACAGATAATCCATGGTTCCGGACATGATCCGGCGGGAGGGGCGGCCAAGGCGAGAGTGATTTTCGGGATTGCGGGCACCCGCCGCCATCCCGCAAAGTCGGGCATGCGCCGTTCGCTCCTCCTTGTCGCCGCGCTGACCGCCGCCGGGTCCTCCCTCGCGCAGGACTTCGTGGCCCCGCGCCAACCGCGCCGCGAAGCGGTCACGCCTCCCCCGCGTTCGGTCAGTCCGCTCGATCCGGACTCCACGATCGAGGGCGTGGTGGCCGCGGCTTTCCAGACCAGACAGCCGTGGCAGTTGGTCAATCCGCTGGCCGCCAAGGGATACGGCGACGGCCGCTACCTCACCTCTTGGGATCCGAACGACGTGGGCAAGCCCAAGGGGTTCATCCTCTTCGGGGTCCGTTTCTGGTAGGCGCGCGGCGCGGCCGCTCTCCCGTTTCATGCGCCTGCTCTTCGTCAAGCTACGCCACATCGGCGATGCCCTGCTCATGACGCCGACCCTCGCCGCGGTGAAGCAGATCATGCCGCGCAGCGAGATCTGGGTCGTGGTGCGCCGGGGCACCGAGGGGATTCTTGCCGGCTGCCCGCACATCGACCAAGTGCGCACCGCCATGATTCCCGAGCACGGCGCGGCGCGGGAGGCGCACCGCGGGGCGGACCGGAAATTGCTCGGCGAATTGCGCGCGGCGCGCTTTGAGCATGCTTTCGAGCTGAGCGGCGGGGACCGCGGACGGTGGATGACCTTCCTGAGCGGGGCGCGCGGCCGGACGGCCAACGTGGCGAACCGGAGGTTTCCTTGGTGGTGGCGCCCCGCATTCAACTGTCCCTCGACCAGCCGGCGCTATGGCTGGCACGAGCTGCAGCGCGACTTTCTGACCGTCGGCGATGTTTTCCCGCTGCCCGCGGAAATTCCGCCCCTTCGCTTCGATCCGGGTGCGATGAGGCCATGGGAGCCGGCGCGGGACCTCGGGGAATTCGCGGTCATCCATGCCGGAACGCGTTGGGCCAGGAAGTCATGGGCCGAGGACCGGTGGATCGAGGCGGGGCGCGCCCTCCTCGGGCGTGTGCCGCGCATCGTGTTCAGTTGCGGACCGGATCCGCAGGAGCGGGCGCTGAACGAACGACTCTGCGCCGCGCTGGGACCGCAGGCGGTTTCGACGGATGGTCAGACGGATTGGGCGCAACTGGCGTGGCTGCTTTCGCGGGCCAAGCTCTTTGCCGGCGTCGATACCGCGGCGATGCACCTGGCCGCGGCCTGCGACTGCCCGACGGTGGCGATTTTCGGCGGGTCGAAATATTTCGAATGGTATCCTTGGCGGGTGCGGAGCCTCGTCGTGCGGCCGCAGTCATGGATCGGCGAGGAAAAAGCCGCCGGCATGCTCGACAGCGCCTTGATGCGGGAAATCCCGGCGGACAAAGTCATTGCCGCTTTCGATCAAGTGCTGTCCGGCGGAGGCACCGTGCGCCCGGAAAAGAGCGCGTTAACGCTCGCGACTTAGCATGAGGTCGGCGAGGCCGCGCAGGACCTCCGCGCGCGGACCGAGAGGCGGCAAAGCTTCGACCGCCTCGGCCGTCCAACGCGCGGCCAGTTCCCGCGAGCGCGTCAGACCGAAGAGCGCGGGGAAGGTCATTTTTCCGGCGGCGGCATCTTTGCCCGCGGTTTTGCCCAATTTTCCCGCGCTCTGCGTGGCGTCGAGGATGTCGTCCTGGATCTGGAAGGCGAGACCGAGGGCGAAACCGAAGCGGTCGAGGGCGGCAAGTTGTGCGCTTGTCGCCCCGCCGCACATGCCGCCGAGTTTGAGCGAGGCGCGGAGGAGCAGGCCGGTCTTTGCCGCATGGATGAAGTAAAGCGCCGGCTCGGACGGTTTGCGTCCTTCGGCCTCGAGGTCCGCGACTTGTCCGGCGATGAGACCGCGCGATCCGGCGGCGCGGGCCAGTTCGGTCACGAGGTCGGCCGTGGTGTGGCGGGCGCGTGGCCGGGCGGTGGCAAGGACGGCAAACGACTCGGTGAGCAACGCATCGCCGGCCAGGACAGCAATCCCCTCCCCGAAGACAATGTGGGATGTCGGTTGGCCGCGGCGGAGTTTGTCGTCATCCATGCACGGGAGGTCATCATGGATGAGCGAGTAAGCATGGACCATTTCGACGGCGCAGGCGGCGGGCAGGGCCGGTCGCGCGGTGCCGCCGCAGGCCTCGGAAGCGGCACAGCAAAGAAGCGGGCGCAGGCGCTTGCCGCCGGAAAGCAAACTGTAACGCATGGCACGATGGATAGTCGCCGGCTTGGTCGTGGGGGCGGGAACGGACGCGCGGAGGGACTTTTCGATCAGGGCGCGGGTGCGTTTGATCCAGGACTCAAGCGCTCCGGAGGTTTTCTTTTTCATCGCTTCTTTTTGGCCTCCAAGGCGGGGATGACCTTTTTCAGCGACAGGCAGTTCACCACATCGTCTTTGGTCAGCCAGCCTTTGCGCGCGGCGCCGATGCCGAAGTAGAGGTTTTGCAGTCCTTCGGTCGAATGGGCGTCGGGATTGATGACGCATTTGACCCCTTTTTCCTTGGCCAGACGCCACCAGCGCCAGTCCATATCGAGACGGTGCGGGTCGGCATTGAGTTCGAGGAAGGTGCCGGTGGCGGCGGCCGCGTCGAGGACAGCAGGGACGTTGACCGCGTAGGATTCGCGTTTGAGCAGGAGGCGTCCGGTCAGGTGGCCGAGCATGGTGACGTGGGGATTTTCCAACGCGCGGATCAGGCGCTTGGTCATTTCGGCTTCGCCGAGGGTGAAGGAGGAATGGACGCTGGCCACCACGTAATCGAGTTGGGCGAGGACGGAGTCGGGGAAATCGAGCGAGCCGTCCTTGAGGATATCACACTCGGTGCCGCTGAAGAGGCGGAAGCCTTGGAAGTCCTTGTTGAGAGCGGCGATTTCGGCGATCTGCTTTTCGAGTCGGGCGGCGTCGAGGCCGTTGGCTTGGAAGGAGGCTTTACTGTGGTCGGCGATGCCGAGGTATTCGAGGCCGAGTTCCTGCGCGGCGGCGGCCATTTCGGCCAGCGTGGCGCGTCCGTCGCTCGCGCGGGTGTGGTTATGGAACGTTCCCTTGAGTTGCTCGAGTTTGACCAGGTCCGGCAACTTGTGCTTGGCCGCCGCCTCGAACTCGCCGCGGTTTTCGCGCAACTCGGGCTCGATGTAATCAAAGCCGAACAGTTCATAGATGTCGCGCTCTTCGCGGATTTTCGGGATTTTCGGGGCGTCCTTTTTGACCGGGGCGAGACGGTATTCGTTGAGCGTCCAGCCGCGGTCCTGCGCCAAACCGCGCAGCACAATGTTGTGTTCCTTGCTTCCGGTGAAATACATCAAGGCGAAGGGATACTCCTCGTCAGAGACGACGCGCAGATCGGCTTGGAGGCCGTTTTTGAGCATAACGCTCGACTTGGTATCGCCCGCGGCAATGACGCTGGCGACAAGCGGATGCTCGCGGAAGGAGCAGGAGATGGCGGCGGGGTCCTTGGTCGAGACAATGATGTCGATATCGTGGACCGTTTCGTTGCGCCGACGGGCGCTTCCGCCAGTGGACAGGCGGATGGTGTCCGGGTGCGCCCGCAAGTCATCGAGCAACGTCGTGGCGGCATGGGCCGCGACGGACGAGAGGTGGCGGCCGGAACCCTGCTTGAGCGTGTCGAGCGCCTGGAGAAGTTTTTCCTGCGTCTTGGCGCCGAAGCCGTCGAGAGCGGCGACTTTGTCGTCTTGGCACGCCTTTTCGAGATCGGCCAACGAGGCGACGTTGAGCTTTTCGTAAAGGGCTTTGATTTTTTTTGGTCCGAGTCCGGGGACGTCGAAGAGTTCGAACAGTTTCGGGGGAAACTGGGCGACGAGCTCGTCGTAATAGGGAAGCTTTCCGGTCGTGACGAGGGTGCTGATTTTTTCGCGCAACGCCTCGCCGATGCCGGGGATACCTTGCAATTTTTCCTCGCGGACCAGGGTTCCGAGATCGTCCTCGAGCATTTCGAGGGCGCGGGCGCCGTTGTGGTAGGCGCGGACCTTGAAGGGATTTTCGCCCTGGAGCTCGAGTAAAAGGGCGATGCGCTCGAGGACGTCGATGACTTGGTCGCGGGTCGCAGAGGACATTGGGCCGAGTGTAGCCAGGGCGGTCTGTGCTGCGCAGGAAAAAACGGAAGAATGTCCCTGGCCCAGCTTGTAGCGGCGGTCTATGCCCGCCGGTGCCTGCCACTCAAAAGTTTCCGGCGGTCATAGACC
>CAZEYV010000094.1:0-2840 GCA_964516705.1 uncultured Chthoniobacter sp. | reverse complement strand
GGTCGACGAACTGGTCCGCGCCGCCGTGCAGGAAGTGTGGACGCTGGCCGAGGGGGGATGCGATGCGATCCTCGTGGAGAACATGCACGACATTCCCTATCTGCGCCGCGAGGTCGGGCCCGAGGTCGTGGCTTCGATGACCGCGGTCTGCCGTGCGATCAATGACGCGACCGATCTGCCCTGCGGCGTGCAGGTTCTGGCCGGGGCCAACGAGGCCGCGCTCGCGGTGGCGCTGGCGTCCGGGATGGATTTCATCCGCGCGGAAGGCTTCGTCTTCGGCCATGTGGCCGACGAAGGATGGATGGACGCCTGTGCCGGCCCGCTCCTGCGCTACCGCAAACAAATCGGCGCGGACCACATCGCCGTGTGGGCCGATGTGAAAAAGAAGCACGCGGCGCATGCCATGACGGCCGATGTCAGCCTCGCCGAAACGGTCAAGGCGGCCGGATTTTTCGGGGCGGACGCGGTGATCGTCACGGGCGAGGCGACCGGACGCGAAACCTCGACGGCCGATCTTTCTTCGGCGCGCGGCGCGACGAAATTGCCGGTGATCGTCGGCTCCGGCGTCACCGCGGGAAACGCCGCCGCCATGTTGCAGCACGCCGATGCGGTCATTGTCGGCTCGGCGTTGAAGAAGGACGGTCATTGGACCGGTCCCGTCGACTTGGAACGCGTCAAAGCCGTGGCCGCCGCGGTGCGCGCCGCGCGCTGATTCCGCCATGGCCCGCATTCTCGTCGCCATGTCCGGCGGGGTGGACAGCTCCGTGGCGGCGCTTTTGCTCCGCGAGCAAGGCCACGAGATTGAGGGCGCCTACATGAAAAACTGGATGGCCGAGTGGGATCCGCTCGGCCAGTGCCCGTGGGAGCAAGACGTGGCCGATGCGCGTGCCGTGGCGGAGAAACTCGGCATCCCCTTCCGTGTGGTCAACCTCATCGAGGACTACCGCGAACGCGTCGTGGACTACCTGCTCAAGGGCTACGCCGAAGGCGTCACGCCCAATCCCGATGTCTATTGCAACCGCGAGATAAAGTTCGGCGTCTTTCTCGACCTCGCGCGGCGCGAGGGATTCGACGGCATCGGCACAGGCCATTACGTCAGGATGGCGGAGGGACCGGCGGGAGAACGCTGCATTTTCGAAGGCGCCGATCCGGGCAAAGACCAATCGTATTTCCTCGCCATGCTGCGTCCGGAGCAAATCGCACGCGCCTGGTTTCCAGTCGGTGATTTGCTCAAAAGTGAAGTGCGGGCCAAGGCCGCCGCGGCCGGACTAGTCACCGCGGAGAAAAAAGACAGCCAGGGCATCTGCTTCATCGGCAAAGTGCGCATGCAGGACTTCTTGAAAGAATATCTCCCGGAAAAGCCCGGCGCGATCGTTGATCTCTCCGGCCGCGTGCTCGGTGAACATCGCGGGTTGCACAACTACACGCTGGGACAACGCCGCGGCATCCGCGTCGCCTCGGCCGAGCCGGAAACCGCCTATGTCGTGGTCGACAAACGCATGGCCACGAACGAACTCGTCATCGGCTACGACCGTCCCGACACCGAGGGCCTCTATGCCCGTCGCGCGATCCTGACCAATCTCAGCGCCGCCGGCTCCGAGCTTCCCGTCCAAGACCGCATCGAGGCGCGCCCGCGTTACCGCGCCCCGCGCGTCGTCCTCGACTTCGCCCAACGCGACGACGGCACGGCCGAAGTGGTCTTCGCCGAGTCCCAACGTGCTCTCGCCGCCGGCCAAATCTGTGCGCTCTATGAGGGTCCCCGGTTGCTCGGTGGCGGTGTGTTCGCGGAGATCGGGTCCTAGGGAGCCTCTGAACCCGCGCATCGGCGGGCGTGGTTTGGGATTAACTGGGGCTTGAACAGCGCTTGAGGTAGGGCACGACAGCCTGTCCGCCGTGTGCGGATCCCCGGCGCGCCGATGGATGTAGGCGGCGGGTCCAACCGGAGCGGAGCGGAGATGGCCCATAGGCAAAGGCCCCGCCCTACCTGACAACACGGCCGCATAACACTTCGAGTTAGTCGGGAGTAAGCTTCCTCTCCGCGCCGGAGGCTCCGGCCGACGTCGGCGCAAAAATTCCTGCCCGACACGGCGCGGTTCGCGCTATGTTGCCGGCCGGCGCGGACAGAGGGGGCGGCGGATGGCTGGTGTCCGGTCTCCCCGGGACGGCAAAAACATGAGTGACCACATCGCAAACGAAGAGGCGGCCCGCGAAATCACGCGGCGGCGCACCTTTGCCATCATTTCACATCCGGATGCGGGCAAGACGACCCTGACCGAGAAATTCCTGCTTTACGGCGGGGCGGTGCAATTGGCCGGCAGTGTGACGGCGCGGCGCAACCAGCGGGCCACGACGAGCGATTGGATGGAATTGGAAAAGCAGCGCGGCATCTCGGTGTCCTCCACCGTGCTGCAGTTCGACTACGACGGCTACGTGGTCAACCTGCTCGACACGCCGGGCCACCAGGATTTCTCCGAGGACACCTACCGCGTGCTCACGGCGGTCGATGCGGCCGTCATGGTGATCGACGCGGCCAAAGGCATCGAGCCGCAAACGCGCAAACTCTTCGAGGTCTGCCGCCGGCGCGGTGTGCCGATTTTCACCTTTGTCAACAAGCTCGACCGTCCGGCCCGCGCGCCGCTGGCCTTGCTCGACGAACTGGAGACGGTGCTCGGCATCCATGCCGCGCCCTGCAACTGGCCGCTCGGTGACGGTCCGGATTTCCGCGGGGTTTATGACAGAAGTGCCGGCGAGGTCCATCTTTTCGAAAAAACACCGCAAGGCGCGTTCCGCGCGCCGGAGAAAGTGGCCGGGGCGGCCGACGAGCTGGTGCGGCAGGGGCT
>CAZEYV010000093.1:0-11335 GCA_964516705.1 uncultured Chthoniobacter sp. | reverse complement strand
GGCGCCGTTAGTAGGCGGCGCGGGGTTCGATCACTATGCTTTTGATGGTGATTTTTTCCAAGGGAAAGTTGTTGGGGTCCGTTGTTTTGCGGCTGATGTCATCCAGGTCCTCCAGACCCTCGAGGACGCGTCCGAAGACGGTGTATTTGCCGTTCAGGTCGGGCATGGGCTTGAGGCAGATGTAAAATTGGCTGCCGTTGGAAACGCGCGCGGGATTGATCGGCCCGTCGATGCGCGAGGCGGCGATCGCGCCTTTGCTGTGCGGGAGGCGGATTTCCGCGGGAACGGTGTAGCCCGGGCCGCCGGTGCCGGTGCGGTCGGTGGGGCCGTGTTTGCTGTAGCGGTCGCCGGTCTGGAGCAGCGCACCGGGAAACGCCCGGTGGAAACGCATGCCGTTGTAATAACGGCGCGCCACGAGGTCTTTGAAATTCTGCACGTGGAGCGGGGCGGCGCCGTCGTAGAACCCGATGACCACGCGGCGCAGATCGCGTTCTTTGCCCACTTTGACCATGGCCACGGCGACTTCGGGTCCGAGTTGCTGGGCTTGGGCCAGCGGGGCCAGCAGAAGGGCGACGAGGACGAGGACCGCTTTCATGGAAGCAGAGGATTCAAGAACCCGGCGGGGGAGGCAAGGAGGAAGGAAAGTTTACAGTTTTCCGTGTTCAGTTTTCAGTGGAGCGGAGGAGGCGACTTTGACCACGGTGGCAAAGTCTTCGTCGCCGAGGCCTTCGGCGCAGGCCTGTTCGTAAAGTTGGCGCATCGCTTCGGTGAGCGCGCGGTGTCGCGGGTCCGCGGCGGCAGCGGCCAGGCGGAGGTCTTTGCGCATGTTGCGGGCGGAGAAGCGCGGGGCGTAGTCGTTGCCCAGCATGCAGGGGAGTTTGAGGTCGACCACGCCGGAGCGGGCGGCATTGTTCTCGAGGGCGGTGACAAGGACCCGCGGATCGACACCGTTGGCGCGGAGAAGGTGGATGGCTTCGGCCAGCGAGACCGCCGCGGCGGCGGCCATGATGTTGGTGGCGATTTTGACCGCGCTGGCTTGTCCCACGGCGCCCAAGGGCAGGATGGCTTTGGCGCTGGCGGCGAGAACGGGGCGCGCGCGCTCGAGGGCGGCGGAATCGCCCCCGAGGTAGTAGGTGATCTGTCCCTGCGCGGCCGCATCGCGGCTGCCGGTGAAAGGGGCATCGAGAAAAGCGGCACCGGTGGGGGCGATTTCGGCGGCCAAGCCGCACACGGTCTCCGGAGCGACGGTCGCGTGGCTGAGGATGACGTGGTGCGGGGCGAGGGCGGGGAGGAGGGCGCGCACGGTGGAGCGCAGGGCCTCGTCATCGGCGACGAAAATTTGCAGGATGTCCGCCGCGCGCGCCACGGCGGCGGGATCCGGTGCGGGGGCGGGCAGTCCGTCGAACTCCCGCGCGCTGCGGTTCCAGACCGCCAGCGGAAAACCCGCCGCTTGCACGCGGGCGGCAACGCGCGACCCGATGAGTCCGAGGCCGAGGACGCCGGCCCGCGGGGCTGCGGGGGTCATGCGGGGAGTCAGTTGCCGGCGGGAGCGGCCGGGGCCTGCGCGGCGGGAGCGGCGGGCAGCTTGTTGTCCACCTTGGCCTCGGAACGCACGCTCTCGATGATGCCGCGGACCACATCGCGGCGCTTGCTGCCCCCGAGGTAGGAGCCGACTTGCTCCTTCACTTCTTCGTAGGGCATGGAGCCGGCGTCTTTGCGGTCGGTCACATTGATGACGTGCCAGCCGAATTTGGTGCGCACGGGTTCTTTGCTGATGTCGCCCTTTTTCATGGCGAAGGCGGCTTCGGCGAATTCGGGAACCATGCGGTCTTTGGGGAAGAAGTTCAGGTCGCCGCCGGATTCTTTGGCGCCGGGTTCCTCGGAGACTTCTTTGGCCACAACGGCGAAGTCTTCTTTTTTCGAAGTAACGCGCTCGAGGGCGGCGTCCGCGGCTTTCTTTTTCTCGGCGACGGCTTTTTCGTCCGCATCTTCGGGGACGCGGATGAGAATGTGACTGGCGCGCACAAGCTCGGGGTGCTCGAACTCCTTCTTGTTCTCTTCGTAGAATTTTTTGATGTCCTCGTCGGCCACCTTGGCCTGGTCGCCGATCTGTTGCTCCATCCACTTCTGCTGCTGCATCATCTTTTTGACCGTGTCGCGGAAGGATGTGTCGGTTTCCCCGGACTTGGCCATCTCGGCTTTGAACGTGTTTTCGTCCGGGAACTGGCTCTTGACGCGGGCGATCTCGGCGTCGACTTCGGCGTCGGGGATCTCGACCGAAGAGGCTTTGCGCGAGACGAGCTTGTCGACGATGAGTTCGTCGAGGATCTCGCGGTAGCCGGCCATTTTCTGGTCGGCAGTAAGGTCGTCGGGGCTGATGCCGGAGGCGGCAAGGGCGTTGTTGAAGGTTTCCTGCAGGTCGGCGCGGGAGATTTTCTCGCCTTCGACGATGGCGACGGGATCCGGAAGGTCGGTGTCGTCGGCTTTGGCGGCGGGTTTCTCGTCTTGGGCCACGGCGGTGACCGCGAAAGCTGTGGCAAGAGCCAGGAGGCCGGCGAGCCGGCGGGGATCGGGTTTCATAAGAGCGGGGACAATGGCACGGGTGGCGGGAGTCGGCCAGCGGTTTTTCAGCGCCCGCCCTTGGCAAACCAGGCGCGGGTGGCCGCGTGGCGGGCGGCGAAGACGCGCGGGAAAACAACCCGCCGGCACACCAGATCGCCCGGCGGTCCGCCCAGGTGCCACGGCAGGCGGAACTCGACCTGGTCGGTGAGCAAGGCGCCGTCGGGGTGCGGCTCGAAAATATGATGATGACGCCAGAATGCGAACGGACACCGGGTGCCGGTATCGACGAGGAGGCGCGGGGCATCGACCGTTTCCCAGCAACCGGTCCAACGCAGGGTCAGGGGGCCTTGGCGCACGGCAACGGTGAACTCCCCGCCGGGGTGCGCGGTTTCCGCGGCGCGGATTTCCAGGATGCGCAGGCCCGGCGGTGAGATGTGCCGCAGGTTGTGCGGATTCTCGTGGAAGCGGAAGAGATCCTCAGGACGGGCGGGGACGACGGTCGAGCGGGTGAAGACGGGCATGGGGACGGGGATGACGCGGTGCTTGCCGGCGGGGTATCTTTTTCTTTATTGCAATGGATCCGGTTCGCCAATAAGCGTGTCCCGTTCAATCCAAACAAATCTTATGTCCGACAAACCCATCGAAGAAAGAGTCAAAGAAATCATCGTCAAAGAACTCAGCGTCAATCCCGAGCAGGTGACGCCCACGGCCTCGTTCATCGAGGACCTCGGGGCCGACTCGCTCGACACGGTCGAGCTCGTCATGGCGTTCGAGGAAGAATTCGGCGTCGAAGTGCCCGATGAGGAGGCCGAAAAGCTCCAGACGGTCGGCGACGTCGTCAAATACATCGAGGCGAACTCCGGCAAATAGCCGCGGAGCGCAGTTTTCACGACGACCCCGGGGCGCGCGTCCCGGGGTTGTCCTTTTTTCGGTGGGAGGTTGCGGCGGTCACCGACCGTCGCTACAAGGAACGGGATGTTCTCGCAGGATGAAATGCAGCGGTATGCGCGGCAGGTGGCGGTGCCGGAATTCGGGGCTGCCGGGCAGGAAAAGCTGCGGCGCGCGCGTGTCCTGCTCATCGGGGCGGGCGGACTCGGGTCGCCGGCGGCGCTTTATCTCGCGGCGGCAGGGGTGGGGACGCTCGGGATTGTGGATCCGGACGAGGTCGAGCTTTCCAATTTGCACCGGCAGCTTTTGCACGGAACGGACGATGTGGGTCGGGCAAAAGTCGAGTCGGCCGTGGCGACGCTGCGCCGGGTGAATCCGCACGTGCGGGTGGAGCCGATCGCCGGACGTTTCACCGCGGCCAACGCGCTGGAGTTGGCGCGGGGCTGGGACGTGGTGGTCGACGGGAGTGACAATTTTCCCACGCGCTATGCGTCGAACGACGCCTGTGTGGCCTTGGGGATCCCGAATGTTTACGGCTCGGTCTGGCGTTTCGAGGGTCAGGTCTCCGTCTTCGCCCCGCATCTCGGCGGTCCTTGTTACCGCTGCCTTAATCCTCGCGCCCCGGAACAGGGCACGGTGCCTTCGTGCGCGGAGGCGGGAGTTCTCGGCGTCATGCCGGGCCTGGTCGGGACGCTGCAGGCCTTGGAAGCGATCAAGTTGATCGCCGGCGTCGGCCAACCGTTGGTCGGACGCTTGCTGCATATCGACGGGGCCTCCATGAAATTCCGGGAGTTCGCCTTGCGCCGCGATCCGGATTGCGCGCGGTGTGCCGACGGACGGCGTGATTTGCCGGTTGAGGCGGAGGGGGAATTTTGCGAAGCAGGCGGGGAAATGAAGGACGAAGAAATGTCGGTGCTCGCCTTGGCCGAGGCGCGCCGGGCGGGGCGGGAGCATGTTCTCCTCGACGTGCGCGAGCCGTGGGAGCTGGACGTGGCAAGGGTGGAACCGTGTTTGCCCATCCCGATGGGGGAGGTGGCGGCGCGCCTGAAAGAAATCCCGCGCGACGTGCCGGTCTACGTTTTGTGCCACGGCGGCGTGCGGAGCGGGCGGGTGGTGGAGTTCCTGCGCGGGCAGGGATTCGGCAACGCGACCAATGTGCGCGGGGGGATCGCGGCTTGGTCCGCCGAGGTGGACGCCTCCGTTCCCACGTATTAGAACATCGGCATGCATTCGATTTTACGCGGGGAGGAAGGATTGAAGGCGGCGCTGGGGCGGATGCCCAGCGGGCTCTACGCGGTCGGCGCGGTGCATGAAAGCCGGCGTCTCGGAATGCTGTGCAGCTTTGTCGAGCAGGCGGGTTTCGAGCCGCCGATGATCTCGATCGCGCTGGGGCACGATCGTCCGCTGCGGCAGGGGTTGGAGCGTGGAGGACTTTTCTCGCTCAATATTCTCGGGACCGAGGACAAGAAGGTGCTCGCGGCGTTCGCCTCGGGGCGGGAAGAGGATCCGTTTGCGGCGTTCACTTTGGTGGAGAACGGTCACGGCTTGCCGCAACTGGCGGAAGCGCTTGCGTGGCTGGCTTGCCGTCCGCGCGGTTCGGTCGACGCCGGTGACCATGTGGTCTATGTGGCGGAAGTGGTGGAAGGCTGCTTGCACCGCGAGGGGAGCGAGCCGATGATCCGCGTCCGCAAAAATGGGTTCAGCTACTGACATGGATTTTCTTTTGGAAGTCGTACGTTGTCCGCGCACCGGGCAGAAATTGCACGAGGAAGCGGGACGATTGGTGACCGAGGACGGGGCGCTGGCTTACCGGGTGGACAACGGGATTCCTGTTTTGCTGGCCGAGGAAGCGGCGGAGGTGGCGCGATGACCGGACTCGAAACGATCCGTCACTCCTGCGCCCACGTGTTGGCCGAGGCGATTCTGCGCATCTGGCCCGAGGCGCAATTCGCGGCGGGTCCGCCCGTCGAGCAGGGGTTCTACTACGACGTCGATCTGCCGCACCGGATCGCGCCGGAGGATTTCGCCGGGATCGAAGCGGAAATGGCCAAGATCATCGCCGCCGACCAACCATTCGAGCGGAGCGTCGTCACCCGCTCTGAAGCCATCGAACTGGGCCAAGCCGGCCAACTCGCCGCGCTCGGCGAGCGCGGGGTGCCCAGCCGCTACAAGCTGGACATTCTTGAGAACATTCCCGAGGGCGAGGAGATCAGCCTTTACCGCAACGGGGCCTTCACCGACCTCTGCGCCGGGCCGCACGTGGAATCGACCGGTCGGATCGGGGCTTTCGCCCTGACCGCGGTGGCCAGCGCCTACTACAAGGGGGACGAGAACAATCCGCAGTTGCAGCGGATTTACGGCATCGCCTTCGCCACGCCGGAGGAATTGGCCAAGTGGCGCGAGATGATCGAGGAAGCGCGCAAGCGCGACCACCGCAAGCTGGGCAAGGAATTGCAGCTCTTCCACATTGACGACGCCGTCGGCTCGGGCCTCATCCTCTGGACGCCGAAGGGTGCCGTGGTCCGGCAGGAATTGCAGAATTTCATCAGCGAAGAATTGCGGCGTCAGGGCTACGAGCAGGTCTTCACCCCGCACATCGGGCGGCTCGAACTCTTCCGCACCTCGGGTCACTACCCGTATTACGCCGACTCGCAGTATCCGCCGCTGGTCGAGCGCGAGACGCTGCATCGGCTCGCCGAGGAAGGCTGCAGTTGCGCGGATCTGTCCGCGCGCTTGGAGAAAGGGGAGGCCGAGGGCTATCTGCTCAAGCCGATGAATTGCCCGATGCACATCAAGATTTTCGCCTCGCAGCCGCGCAGTTACCGCGATTTGCCGGTGCGGCTGGCCGAATTCGGGACGGTTTACCGCTGGGAGCAATCGGGCGAGTTGAACGGCATGACCCGCGTGCGCGGGTTCACCCAGGATGATGCGCACTTGTTCGTCACCGAGGACCAGATGGGCGCCGAAATCCAGGGATGTCTCGATCTGGTGAAAAAAGTTTTCGGTGCCTTCGATATGAAGGATTACCGCGTGCGGCTCGGGTTGCGCGAGCCGGGGTCGGACAAATACGTGGGCAAGGCCGCGGACTGGGACCGCGCCGAGGAGGCCTGCCGTCAGGCGGCCAAGACACTCGGCGTGGCTTACACCGAGGAACCGGGCGAGGCGGCTTTTTACGGTCCGAAGATCGACTTCGTGGTGCGCGATGTCATCGGACGCGAATGGCAGCTCGGCACGGTGCAGGTGGACTTCCAGTTGCCGGAGCGTTTCGATCTGCATTACACGGGGGCGGACAACAAACCGCACCGGCCGGTCATGATCCATCGTGCGCCGTTCGGGTCGATGGAGCGGTTCGTCGGCGTGCTGATCGAGCATTTCGCCGGGGCGTTTCCCGTCTGGCTCGCGCCGGAGCAGGCGCGCGTTTTGCCGGTCTCGGACAAAGTCGCGGCCTACGCGGACGAAGTGGTGGCGGCGCTGCGGGCTGCGGGCGTTCGGGCCGTGGTGGATGGCTCGCAGGACAAACTCGGGGCCAAGATTCGTCTTGCGCAGGTCGAGAAAGTGCCTTACATGCTGGTGGTAGGCGGTAAAGAAGCCGAGTCGCGGCAGGTTTCGGTGAGGAGCCGGAAAGCCGGCGACGAAGGTGTCCTCGCCCTCGATAACTTTGTTGAGCGCATCAAAACAGAAATCAGTGAACGAGTCCTGTAGTCACTCCTGACGTCCCGCACGCTCACGGGATCATCATTCAATGCCTCGGCCTGTCTTTTCACGCACTCCGCAGCCCCCCCTCATCCGGGTCAATCACCGCATTCGCGCCCGCGAAGTCCGGGTGATCAACGGCTCCACCGGCGAGCAGCTCGGCGTCCTCAAATTGCCCGATGCCCTGCGCAAGGCGGAGGAACTCGGTCTCGATCTCGTCGAGGTGGCGCCCAATGCCAACCCGCCGGTCTGCCGGATCGTCGATTTCGGCAAATACCGCTACGAACTGGCCAAGCAGGAGAAGGACAAGAAGTCCCACGCGGGCAAAGTCAAAGAAGTCAAATTCCGGGTCAATATCGACAACCACGATTACCTGACCAAGATCCGCCATGCCGAGGAGTTCCTCGACAAGGGCAACAAGCTCAAGGTGCAGTTGCAGTTCCGCGGACGCCAGATGGCCCACCAGGAACTGGGCATGGCCGTGGTATTGCGGGTGAAGGAAGACCTGGCCACCATGGGCAACGTCGACATGGAGCCCAAGCTGGTCGGCCGCGCCATCAACATGGTGATGAGCCCTTTGCCCGCCAACAAACGCAAACGCCGGTTCAAGCCGATGGAGTTCGAGCCGGAGGACGACAGCGGCGAGCCGGACGACGACGGCGAAGACCAGGAGTAGGGCCTGGAACGGCCGCGCGGCGCGCTCAGCCCGGCAGGCACTCGCTCATCCAACCGAGCAACTCGCCGATGGTGGCTTCGCTTTCGTCCCCCATGTTGGAGACGCGGAAGGTGGTGCCTTTGATTTTCCCGTAGCCGCCGTTGATCGCGACTTTGTGTTTCTTTTTCAGCGCGGAGCAAAAGGCGGCCACGTCGATGTTGCGGTTGTTTTTCACGCAGACCAGCGATTTGGAACGGTAACCTTCCGGCGCGAAATGCTCGAAGCCATTGGCCGCGACCCAGTCGGAGACCATCTGGTTGAGCTTGGCATGGCGAGCGTGACGGTTGGCCACGCCTTCCTCGAAAATATCGTCGAGTTTCGACTGCAGCGCCCAGATGTGGCCGGTGGTCGGCGTGCTCGGGGTCATGAATTTCTCCCAGTTTTTGTGGAATTCGATGAAGTCGAAGTAATATCCGCGGTCCGGGGTGCCGGCCGCGCGGGCGCGGGCCCGTTCGCTCGCGCTGAAGAGGGCGAGGCCCGGAGGCATGGCCAGCGCTTTCTGGCTGCCGGTGAGGAGGACGTCGATGCCGAGTTCGTCCATCGGGACGGGCACGACCGAGAAGGATGACACGCTGTCGACGATGAACATCACCTCGGGGTATTTGCGCATGACCGCGGCGATGTCGGCCAAGGGGTTCATCACGCCGGCCGAGGTCTCATTGTGGATCAGGGTGATGGCATCGAAGCCGCCCTTGGACAATTTCTCGTCGACCAATTCCGGCAGGATGGGGGAACCCCACTCGACCTGGAGTGCTTCGGCTTCCTTGCCGCAGCGTTTGCTCACGTCGAACCACTTGTCGGAAAACGCGCCGCACATGCAATTGAGGACTTTCTTCTGCACGAGGTTGCGCAGCGCACCTTCCATCACGCCCCAGGCGGAGGCGGTCGCGAGGTAAACCGGGCCCGCGGTGCCGAAGAGCGTCTGCAGGCGCGGGTGGATCGATTCGTAGAGCGAGGAAAATTCGCTCCCGCGGTGTCCGATTTGCGGGTGGCAGAAAGCGCGGAAAGTTTTGTCCGAGACTTCGACGGGGCCGGGGATGAAAAGTTTCACGTGTCCGTCGGCCGTGGTGTTGGTGGTGTTGAGCATGTGGTCAGTTTTCCCAAATGAAGTGTTCGAGCCGCAAGCGGCGCGAGCGTTGTTTGATCTCTTCGCTTTGCGGGCCGCCCGCGGACGCCATGAGATCATAGACGGCGATGGCCGCGGGCCAATCCTGTTGTTCCTCGAGCAAGCGCCCGGCTTCGAGTCCGGCCTTGTAGAACCAGAAGTGGTCGGCCTTTTCCCCCGGCGGGCGGGCCAGCACATCGCGGTAGGCGGCGAGGGCCGCTTCGGCTTGTCCGGCCCGCGCGAGCACGGCGGCGCGCTTGCAGGAAGCTTGGTCGCGCCAGTCGGACGGGGCGGAAGCCTCCGCGGCCAATTCCGCGTAGAGCTTGGCGGCCTCGCCGAGTCTGGCCGTTTTCTCCGCGCCGAGCGCCGCGAGGGTGTCGCCTTTCTCCATCTGGGCGGCATGACGCACTTCCGGCGGCGGGTCGCCCGCGAGGATGCCGTCATAGACCCGCAGGGCATCGTCGAAACGCTGGTCGCGCACGAGCAGGCCGGCCTGCTCGAAGCGTGCGCGGTGCCGCAACGCCGTGCCGCCCTGCGCGATTTCGTCGAACCAGAGGAGGGCGCGCGCGGTGCCTTCCGTATTCATGCTTCGCGCGGCGGACTGCGCGGCGAGGAATTTGGCGAGCGCCGCGGCTTCGGGTTCGGCTTGATCTTGCACCAGACGGACGTAAACCGCCTCGGCCGCGGCGTGGTCCCCGCCGCGGGTGTGGAGTTCCCCGAGTTTGAAGAGGATGTCCGTCTGCTCGGGAGCCTCCGGATGGTTGACGAGAAACGCCTCGCAGTCCCCCGCCAGTTCCTCGCGCGTGCGTGAACCGGCATTGTCGGCGGCGAAGATCTCCGCGGCGGCGAGCGCGGCGGCGCGCGGCGGGGTGACGGCTTCCTCGCCCGCGGTGCGCAGGATGCGTTCGGCGGCGGCTGCTTCCCCGCGCGCCAACCGCCATTCGGCGAGGGCGAGTTTGGCCTGGAAGGAGTAGTCGGCGGACGGGGCGCTGCGGGCCAGGGCCCCGAGCGAGTCGGCCCGGCCCTCGCGTGCTTCGGCGGCGGCGAGCAGGAACGACCAACGCAGCAGTTCGGGACTCTCCGGCGCGGCCTGCCGGATCTCCTCGAGCGAGGCCCGCGCCAGCTTCAGGTCCCCGAGGGCGAGCGAGCAGAGAAACTGGTTGGTCGCGGCCGCCCGGGCCTCGGCGGGGTCGGTGGCGGCTTTTCGCGCGCGGCCGAAGGCCTCGAAGGCCCGCCGATGGTTGCCGGCGGCAGCCAGGGTGCGTCCCCGCAGTTCGGCCAGCCGGTAGGCATAGGGCGGACCGGCATCGGTCGTGTCGATCTCGTCGAGGATCGCCACGGCCTCGGGCACGCGTCCGGTCACCACGCGCGTCTCGGCCAGGAGCAGGCGAACGCGCAGCCCGTCTTCCGGTGAGAGGTTCGGGTCGGTGGCAAGTTTTTCCAGCACGCCGCCGGCGGCTTCGAGATTGCGGCCCTCCAGGTCGAGGCGCGCGATTTGCAAGCCGGCCTCGAGGGTGCGGCGGCGGCCGGCCTCGGCGGACCACGAGCGCAGGTCGGCCGAGGGGTCGCCGCCGAGTTTGTTCTCGAGTTCGATCCAGAGCTGCATGACTTGGCGCGTGTTCAATGCGTCGGGCGCGCCGACGAGGCTCTCGCGCAGCACGTCGCGGGCGCGCGTGTCCACGCCGAGGGCGACAAGGCTGCGGGCCAGCCCGAGCCGCGCGTTGTCGCGCACCGGGGCGGGCAGGTCGGGGGCGGCCAGCACGTTCTGGAAAATTTCCGCTGCTTCGGAGGCGCGGCCTCCGTCCAGGCGCAGGCGTCCCAGCGCGATGTCCAGTTCGGCCGCGGGCAGCAGCGATGCGGCGCGGGACGCTTCGATCGTCTTTTCGGCCGCGCCGGACTCGCCGCCGGCCAGTTGCAAATCGAGGAGCAGGCGCAGGGCATTCCGGTCGGACGGCAATCCGGCGTCGTCTTGGGGCAGGGCCGCGAGCGCCGCCGCGTGGTCACCCTGCTCAAAACGGATGCGGGCGAGCAGCAGGGCCGCGTCGCGATTTCCGGCCGCGTGCGCTTGGGCCAGCCGGGCGGCCGGTTCGAGGCTGCCCTGCGCGGCGAGGGCCTCCGCGCGGAGGACGGTGGCCGGGACGGAACCGCGTGCGGCCGAGTTGTCGAGGGTGCGGAGCGCGTCGGCCGGGCGTCCGGCGGCGAGTTGGGCCCGGGCCAGCAGCAAGGCGAGGTCCCCGCGTCCGGCCGCCGGTGCCTGCCGCAGTGCTTCCTCCAGCGGGGCGATGGCCGCCTGGGGAAAACCCTCGCGGATGGCGCTCTCCGCCTTGGCCACGACGTCCCGGGCTGCCAGCGTCGCGGCAACCGCCAGAAGG
>CAZEYV010000092.1:0-3183 GCA_964516705.1 uncultured Chthoniobacter sp. | reverse complement strand
GAGGCCAGCGCGAGCTTCTTCAGGCCCGGCACCTCGGCGACGAACTTGTCGAGGTTGTAGGCCGAGTCGGAAATGACCGCGTCGGGCCGGTTCTTGTTGATCCAGCGCTCGAGCATGGCCGCGGAGGGCATGGCCAGCTCCCAGCGCAGCGTCTCGAGATCGCGCACCCCGTTTTCGTGGTTGAGCCACTGGATGGCTGCGTCGAGCCGGTGACCTGTGCGCTCGTCAAGGTCGCGGCTGATGAGCAAACCGAGACGCCGGTGGCCGAGCTTGTTCAGCTCCCGCCCGAGCAGGAGGGCGTTGGCGAACTGGTTAGGTATGACACGGTGCACCGCCGGCCCGAGCACCGAAATGCTGGTCGAAACCACCGAGAATTTCGACCAGTCCAGCAGCTTGGTCAGGTCCGCCGGCGGGAAAAGCGGAGCCAGCACGATGCCTTCGATCCCGCGGCTGTAAAGCAGGCGGCGCAGGCGGTCGGGCCGGTCCATGGCCTCGTCGATCTCCACCGTGTCGAAAAAGTAACCCAGCTCCTCGGCCGCCTTCTTCGCCCCGAGCGCGATGTAGTCCTGATATTGCATGCCGCCCTTGGTCCGGCGCTGGCAAAGGAGACAAAGCGAGAAGCTGGCCCGGCGCCGCCCGCCGAGGCGCAGTTGCTGCATCAACTTGCCGATCAGCGGATCCGGCTTGTACCCCATCTCCTCGGCGATCTTGCGGATGCGGTCGCGCGTCCGTTCGGGAATGCTCGCGTGGTTGCGCAGGGAGAGCGAAACCGTCATCGGACTGACCCCGGCAGCGCGGGCCACGTCGGACTGCGAGGGACGTTTGGGTTCGGGATCGTCGGGCATGGGAGAAGACTGTTTTACGGAACAGCAATCCGTCTATCGCATCGCCACCGGCTGCAGGCAACCATTTCCTCGCCGTGACTCTCCGGCCCACATCCGCCTCCGCTTCGCAGCCTGTGCTTGCCACCGCTGCAAAATGGTCCAATCTCCCCGCCGCCGCGTGAAAGCCTCTGACCACGGTCTCGGATCATCACCACGTCTGCGGGCCGCCGTTTGTGTCCGCCCCCAACACCGCCACCTCGTCTATCCGCCCGAGGAACTGGCCCGCGCCGCGGAGTGCGCGGAAATCCTCAACCCCCAGGGCGAACTCCCGGCCCAGCTCTGGCCGTCGGTCGACGTCATCCTCGGCGGCTGGGGCATGCCGCGACTCGACACCGAATTTCTCCGCCGCGCGCGGAATCTTCGCGCTGTTTTTTACGCCGCCGGCTCGGTGCGTTCGTTCATGGCGCCGGAAGCTTGGGCCCGCAACCTCACCCTGACCACCGCCGCCCAGGCCAATTCCGAGACCACCGCGGAGTTCACCCTCTCGCTCGTGCTTTTCAGCCTCAAACACGGTTGGCATTTCGTGCGTCACCCGCGGGTCGCTTGGCGCGACGCCCATGCGCACCGCGATATTCCCGGACTCTACGGATCGCGCATCGGGCTCGTCTCCTTCGGCCGTGTGGCCCGGCGGCTAGCCGAGTTGCTGCGCAACTTGCCCGTCGAGGTGGTTTGCTGGGACCCGATCCAACCGGAAGAGGTCCTCCGTGAATACGAGGTGCGCTCATGCGACCTGCAGACCATCTTCCGCACCAGCCACGTCGTCAGCCTGCATGTTCCTTGGCTCCCGGAAACCGAGAACCTCGTGGATGCCGACCTCCTCGACTCCATGCAACCGGGCGCCACCTTGATCAACACCAGCCGCGGCGCCGTGCTCGACGAGGACGCCCTCATCGAAACCCTCCGCCGGCGCCCCGAACTCACCGCGGTGCTCGACGTGACCCGCGAGGAACCACCCGCCGCCGACTCCCCGCTCTACGAAATGCCCAACGTCGTTCTCACCCCGCACATCGCCGGCGCCTACGGTCCGGAATGCCAGCGCCTCGGCGCCTGCGCGATCGACGAACTTCTGCGTTTTGCCCAGGGCGAACCGCTCCGGCACGCCCTCGGACGGGAAGAAGCGGCCCTCATGGCCTGACGCGCCACTTGCGCGTCAACGGGCCAGCCAAGGCTCCCGCCCCGCCGGCCACGAGCGCAGCAAAACCGAGCGGTCGGCCGCGATCTCGTCCGCGTTCGAGGCCTGCACCATGACCGCAATCGCCTCGTCGAAACGCGGATCCCGGTAAACCGGCGCGATGGCGCGAAAATACCCTAGTGGCCCCTTGCGCTGCATCTGCTGCTGCCCGAATGCCCATTGAGCAGTGCCCGTGGCATAGGGCAGCAAAAACTCGCCGGCTTTTTTCAACCTCGCATTCGCCGCATCCGGATAGTTCCAGATATCGATGCCGTATTTGCCGCCCATCAGCGCGAGATCGGACAAACCTTTCAAATTCCACAGCGTATACATCGCCGATTCCGCCCGCCGCGTTTCCTCCGGCGTGCTACCATCGGGCGCGATTTGCCCCTCGAGTCGCACCGGACCGACCGCCGCCAGCACCTCGCGCACCGTGGCCTCGTCGCCCGTGTAAGCCGCGCCACTGGCCAGGATCAAGTCATAGAACGTCCCGTGATTGTTCTTCGCCGCGCGCTCGCTGATGCCGAGCGGACTCTCGACCAGCCAGCGGTTGAACTCCGCGAACCACGCTTTGAGCGCTGCCTCGTCATCCACCGTCCATTCACCCGAATCCGCGATCATCCCCACGCTGTCGAGCACCTCGGGAAACCGGTTGGCGTCGATGATCCCCCACGGCTGGCCGTTCTCGTCCGGCTTGATGGCCTGCGCGAAATTCATGTTCGGGTTCATCGCCGTCTCCGGATCGAGAAACCACGCGCGCAGCTGCCCCACCGCCGCCTTCGCGTATTTTTTGTCGCCAAGGAAATACCAACCCTCGCCCAGGGTCGTGACCCGATCCTGCATCGCTTTGATCTTCGGCCCGTCGAAATTCTTCATCGCCTCTTCGTTCGGCCGGCCGTCGATCATGATCCACTTGCCGGGGCTCGACGGATCCGGCCAGGCGAACTTCGATACGCTGATGTAATCCTTCGGATCTCCGGACTTGGCCCGGAACTCCCGCGGTTTGCCCGCGATCTCCGCCACCGGTTGCGCCAAAGCGGCGTCCGCGCGAATGCGCAAAGCCTCGAGCGCCGGGGTCAACGCCGGATCCCCGGCCCGCGCCCGTTCGCGCACCGCCGCGATCGCCGC
>CAZEYV010000091.1:0-2546 GCA_964516705.1 uncultured Chthoniobacter sp. | reverse complement strand
CGCACACTTTCAAGACGGCGACGACCATCGCCATCGACAGCGAATCGACCTACGACTGGCTCGGCGAGGAATGGACCATTTCGTTCAACAACACGTATTCCCAAGTTTTCAAAGTCGGGAAAGTTCCGGTGCAGATCGGTCTGGCCCTGCAATACTACGCGCAGTCGCCCGTGCCCGGTCAGCAGTGGGGCTTCCGCGTTAACATCACGCCGCTCTTGCCGGAGTAGGGGACGGCGATTCCGAAAACTTGTCGCGGCGCGTCTGTAACCGCCGGAGCAGTGGGTAAAGGCACCGGCGGTCACAGACACGCCGCTACAGCAGGGGGCGTTTGAGTGCCAAGCTGATCACCGGCACACGCAGGACGTAGCGGCGCGGTGGACTTTATGTTCGTCGACTGCAAGGGGCAAAGAGCAGAAGCCGGAGGGCATGGTCCCTGGTTCTCCGCATCCTTGCCCAAGGCGCAAAACTTGGTAAATTTCAAAGCCGCTCACGAGCCTCCATGGCGCGCCTTGTTTCAGATCTTGTTCGCGTAGTCGCCGCTGTTATCGCGGTGACCTACGCCTTTTGGCCCGGGGCCTCACTCGCCATCGAGGTCGAGGGGCAGGCGACAACTTCGGTCGGCGGGGGGGCCTTCGACCTCAACGCATTCCTGGGTGCGGACCGTTATTACACGAACAGCACGCCCATCAATGGACAGAACACGGTGTCCGTAAATCTCGAGGCGGGGCACGTCTGGAACGGGCATGAGACGCTGCAGCACGTCACCACGTTCTACAACACGGCCTCGGCGTTCGGAGGCGGGGCGGTGGCGCCACTCTACGACCGGCATGCCACCTGGGCGGCCATGTTCATCGGCGGACGGGAGACGACCAGCAGTCCGTCGATCAAACAGGAAGGCCTTGCTCCCGGCACGGATCTGCGCAGCGCGGCCATCGCCACCGACTGGTCGAGCCCGGCTTACTCCCTCAATTTTGGCGTGAACTTCCTCACCACCCTGATCCCGGTCTATGACGCTACATTCGGCGCGGCCGACGTGATCAATTCCAGTTTCGGCGGTGGAGACCCGGATGGGACCGGCACTCTCGCGTGGCTGGCGGACGCCTACACTTTCGCCAACCCGGGAACGCTTTACGTGGTTAGCGCCGGCAATGACGGTCCCGCAGCCAACACGGTCGGCGCTCCCGGCTCGGGCTACAATGTCCTGACCGTTGGCGCGCTCGGCAGCGCGAACACTTTCAACACGGTGGCGTCCTTCAGTAGTCGTGGTCCGCAGGACTTCGGCTACTTTGTTTCCGGTGGCTACGTCACGGTGAGCAATGTCCGCGCCGCGGTTGATCTTGCCGCCCCGGGGGAGTCTTTGACCTCCGCGTTTTACGGCGGACAAACCGGCGGCAACAACACGAACCTGGTGGGTTCGTCGAATCTCGGCACCAACGCGGGTGCCTACTCGGCGAATATCGCGGGCACGAGCTTCGCCGCGCCCATCGTGGCGGGCGGGGCGGCGTTGCTTTACAGCGCCGCGAACACCCTCCCGCAACTCACGACCAACGCGGAGGCGGGTGAAAGCATGGTGGTGAAGGCGTTGCTCCTCACCGGGGCGGACAAAACCAGCGGTTGGTCCAACGGCCAAGCCGTGACCAACGGCGTGATCACCACCACGCAATCGCTCGACTGGGCGGCAGGGGCGGGGCGGATGAATCTTGACCGGACATTCGATCTGCAGGTCAACGGGCAGACGGGTGTGGACGGACTCGCGGTCGGCACGCAGGGGTCGGTCCTTGGCACCGGCTGGGATTTCGGCGCGGCGCAACTCGGTTTCGATAATGATTACACCCTCAACGAGGTGCTGCTCGGCGGATCGACCTTCACGACCTCGCTCTCATGGATGCGGGTGCGCGAGTATTTCGATGGCATCGTAGAGGACTACGCCCAGGCCGACCTGAATATTTCGCTCTGGAGCCTCGGAAGCGACTACAGTTTCCAAAGCAAGGTTGCGGAATCGATCAGCCTCTACAACACAGTCGAACACTTCTCCATTGCGCTGCCGGAAACGGGGCTCTACGGACTGCGGGTCAGCTACGCGGGGAATACCTTCGACAACACCGGCGGCCTGTGGGGCAGTGCGGCCTATCTGCAGGGCTACGGTTTGGCCTGGGACGGCGAGGTGGTCGCTACCGTCTACTGGAATCCGTCGGGAACCAACAATGTATGGGACGGGTCGACTGCGGACTTCAACACCGCGCCGGGCGGCAGCGGATCCAGCACGGCAGCCACCACGACGAACACGCAGGTCGTCTTCGCGGGCACCAACGCCCCGAGCACCGTCGTGGTCAGCGGAGCGCAAGGCGCTTCGGGGTTGGTCATCGAAGACGGTGCTTTCACTTTCGACGGGACCAACAGCGCAAGCATCACGGTGGGCGGCGAGGGGATCGCCAACAAGGCCACCGTGACTGGCACAACGACCTTCGGTTCGTCGGTCGGCCTCATCGTCGGCGCTTCGCAGTCGTGGAGCAATGCGGCGGCGACGGGCTTGACGGTCGAGGGGC
>CAZEYV010000090.1:0-7028 GCA_964516705.1 uncultured Chthoniobacter sp. | reverse complement strand
AGCACAGCGAGAGAGGCGAAGACAGTCCCATCAGGGTAGCTCGCCAAGGCGAGCGTCCTGTAAGTATCTCCTCCGCCGCAGGCGCATCAATGGACAGGTGGCGCAACCACCAACCGAGGCGCAGCGGGACAGATTGACCTTTGGGTCTACCCGCATGGTGGAGCGCCCGGCGGAAATGTGAAGGCGCGAGGCAAAATCCGCGCCATACCTCTGTTTCCTTGTCGCGGTCAGGGCGGCCAACAATGGAAACAAAAAGTCGCTTGCCAAGGCTTAGGAATAGATCTAGGATAGCTCTAGAATGTCCCCCACCCGAACCCTCCGACTGTCTGCTTTTACTCTTATCGAACTACTGGTTGTTATCGCCATCATCGCCATCTTGGCCGCGATCTCGACGCCGGTCATCCAGGGAGCCATGGGGGGGTCCAAGGCGGCCGCCTGCCTGCTGAATCTTCGCCAGATTGGCTCGGCCACCATGGCTTACGCCGCGGACAACAACACGCAACTCCCCCCCGCGGGCACCGGCGGCAGCCCCCAGTGGGCTCTGGCCATCGCCCCTTACATCGGTGGCGATCCCAAGAACAAGAAAAGCATCTTTGTCTGCCCGGACTGCGCCGTGCCGGTGCAATCGGCCAAGGGCAACGAAGTCGCGGTCACTTACGCCATGCACGGGGGACTGATGCCAAAAGGAGCGCCGTCGGTGCGCCTGCACTCGATCCCCCGTCCGCAGGAGATCATTCTGGCCGCCGACATGTGCCAGAACCCCGGCAACCGGGGTTGGTCTCCTTACTCGATCGAGAATCCGCCCGTGTTCAAAGGCGGCGGACGCACCGGCACCGACGGATTGGACTTGGACACGCCGATCAGCACATCGACCGACGCGGATACGGGCAACAACGCTTGGATCCGTTACCGGCACAACGGTCGGGCCAATGTGGTCATGGTCGACGGCCACGCACAGGCCATGCCCAAGGGCGAGATCCTCAACAGGAACGTGATCTATAACCGATGAACATCTCCTGGAACACCCCTTCCCCGGCGCAGCATCCGAACCTGGAAATCGTCGAAACGGCGAAGCCGGACGGTCCCGGCGGCTTGCCCGACCCGGAGGAGCTGCCGCGTCACATCCTGCATATCGCCGCCCTGCGCGGTCTGGGATACCCGCTGCGTACCATCGGCCGAAATTACGGGGTCACCCCCCAAGCCATTTCTGTCCTTCTCGCCCGGCACAAAGCCTCACTGCGCGCCGCCCGGCACCGCGCCGGGTTGCAAGGTCTGTCCCCGCGCGCGGTCAATGTCCTCGGACGGCTGCGCATCAACGACCGCAAGGAGGCCCGCGGCGTGACCGATTGGGAAGAGCGCCTGCGCGGTTTGCGCAATTGCGGCCAGAAAACCATCGCGGAAATCCGTGCATGGGCTTCGGACGGGTGGGGCTGAACGGGAGTCCGGCGAGAAGCAGCGTCCCTGCCGCTCAGGGCGTTTTCGGTCGATCATTCGACCTTCATTCGAAACGCCTTGCCCAAAAAGTGGCACGGGCATCCTGCCCGCGAAAGCCGGACAGCATCGGCACGATGCCGACGCCACGAATAGCGTGGGCCGAGGATTCGACTCAGAGCGACTGGATGAACTTGATGAGCGCCGAGCGGTCGGAGGCCGGCAGGGTGCGGAAGTCTTCCTTCGCCTGCTCGGCTTCGCCGCCGTGCCAAAGGATGGCTTCTTCGATGGTCCGGGCGCGGCCGTCGTGGAGATAACTTCCCTCCCCGGCGGCAGCCTCGACTAAGCCAATGCCGACGAGGGGGGCCGTGAGCCACTCCGCAGCGGTGGCCCCCTCACTATCCATATTATCGGCCAGACCGGGACCCATGTCATGCAGCAACCCGTCGCTGTAAGGCCGGAAGAGTTGGTTGCGCAGGGCGGCCAAAGGATGATTCCGGCCCGTCGTCATTTCCGGTGTATGGCAGGCATTACAACTGAGCTGCGCAAAAAGCTGCCGGCCACGAATGACTTGGGCGTCCGCTGACTTGCGGGCAGGTGGTGTGCCCAGGAGCTGGACGTATTTGGTGAGTTGAGACAGTTCCTTCACGGAAACCTCCGTTGGCGAAGAAGTGGTATCCCCGTCGAGCACCGGCATGAGGTCCGTCGTGACTCCCATATCACGATTGAAGGCATAGGCAATTTGGTGCTGCACCGACGGCTGGGTGCCCTTGCGTCCGAACCTCCCGAGGAACTTCCTCGAAGGATCATTGGGATCCTCAACCATCAGCACCCGGCCCGAGATCCCGTCTCCATCCCGATCATCGGGGTCCGCCAGCGCCAAGATACTTTCTTCGGCCACCGCTTCTCTCAGACCGAGCGCCACCAACCTCTGGGCGGCGCGCACCGAGAAAAATTGCGGAGCGTCCTCTCCGACGAATTCATAGAGCGGCTTGCGCAAGGTGTAGGGGCTGCCGTCGCCGTAGTTACCCGTGATGGTCTCGTAACCTTGCAGCAGCACCTGTCCTTCGGGCTCTCCGGAGATGGCACGCGGCGAGAGTTGCTCTCCCCACCTCGGATGCGGGGTGCCCTCGGCATCACTTCCAACCATAACGACGTGATTTATCAGCGGCTGTCCGATTCCCGGGAGGACCGACACGCCGTTTTTATCGTGGCAACTGACACAGCTAGCGGTGTTGTAGTTGGGTCCGAGTTTGCCCCGGTGAATCAGCATGGCCGGATTGTTCGGCTCCGAGTGTTCCCCGGTCCCCCAGTGGGTGTGATGGAGACGGCGACCCAAGAGAAAGTCGTTGGCATTTTCAATGGAAAGGATCGAGGACATCTGCTTGAACTGCTCGGTCGGCCCATCGGAGTAATCCATATGCAGCGTGGTGGTTCCACCCATCCACGCAATGGCGGGAAGTTCCGCCGATGTGTCGCCGGTGCCAGTCCCAGTTTCAAGCGTGGGAGCGTACCAAGGCACCAAGCCCAGTCCTACTTTGTAGAGGAAAGTTGTTCCGTAGTAATTCTTCTGCGTCCCGTTTCGGGGGCTGTTCAGAAAAAGACTGTGTTCAAATTCAATGACGTCACCGATCTGCAGATTGCGGTTGAGCAACTCGTGGCGATTGACAATTGCCTCATAGACATACTCTGTCTCTCCCGGAAATCGAACCGACGGCGTGGTGGAAATCAGCTTGACCGAAGTTTGTCCCGCGGCATTCGACATATTGAGCCTGTACACGTTTTTCTGCAGGTGGAAAAACCGCATCTCGGCAGCGGACAACCGGTCAAGAGTGGTCAGTTGGAAAGTGATCTGCCCACCCCCCTTGGCTACTTCATCGATGATTTTCAGTCCGGAAAACCTCTGCTCAAAATAAAAGTCTTTGTACTTTTCGTAGAGGGCGAATTCAAACTCGCGGGCATGGCGGACCCGGGCCCTCTGGGCATTGTAGGTGATCAGGGCATCTTTCGTATCTATCTGCAAAGGACTTTCCCCGATGGTGTTCGCATCATAGAGGGCTGTGATCTCTCCCAAGGAAGGGGGCGGTGCAACGTCATCGCTGTAAGCCAGTCGAAAGAAAACAGAAGAATGGTCCGCGGAAATCACGGCGGACTTTGTTCCTCCGTCCCCTAAAACATTGCTCATGGAGGTCCAGTTGGCGGAGTTCAAATCCGTGGTGTATTCCGGGGTGTAAGTTTCCCCGTCCTCGGTCACCCAACTGAAAGCCGCCACTTTGTTTTCCTCGAAGGGGATGGCGACGGTTTCATCCTCGGTCGGCCCCGATGATGCGGCGGTGCTGAGCGAAATATCGTCGAGAGCCACGGAAAGGGAGGCGCCGGAAAATGCCCCGTTGGCAAAGTAAAAAAGGACCTTGGCCGCGGCGGCATTGCTGGGGGCAGTGAGCGAGGTGTTTTCCGCCAGCGCCCAAGTCCCGTCGCCCCCCGAGAAATTCCGCCATCCCGTGCCGGAAACAACAGCCCCGTTGCTGCCGAGCCATTGCACTTGATACTGCTGCACGCTGGCAAAGTGCTTGGCGAACTGCTTGGCCCGAAACGAAAATTGGTAGATGGAGCCGGGTGAAATCGCAGGGGCCCCGGCAACTTGAGCGGAGGAGGCCACTTCGG
Organism: uncultured Chthoniobacter sp.; assembly: GCA_964516705.1. Lineage (GTDB taxonomy): Bacteria > Verrucomicrobiota > Verrucomicrobiia > Chthoniobacterales > JACTMZ01 > JACTMZ01. Next base: position 2,933 of record CAZEYV010000090.1, on the reverse strand, counting down.
TTCCCGCAGCGGAGCCGAGCACGACTTTAAGACTAAAATCACCGACAAAGCTATCTCCCGAAACCCGCGAAACCACCGCAGAGTTGAAAGTCCATCCCCCCGCTTCCTCAAAACTACCGTTGCGGACCGCATCGTCGAAGGGTTGCTCGCCCGGGGTGGTTTGCAGCACCTGGTAGAGACGACCTTCGACCGGTTGGTCGAGAACAGCAAGAGTGTCGCCGTTACCACTCATGGCAGGGGCCAAGTCGGTCCACGTTTCCGAGTCGCCCGACGACCATTGCGGGCGGTAAGTTTTGCCCTCGACGGAGGACCACTTGACTTCGGTGCCAAGTTCCATCGTCACTACGGGGCTGCTCAGCGCCGCGTCAAGTGGCAGGAAAACGCATGCCAGTCCGGCGGCCAAGGCAGATATCCGGACGCTTTCCGAGTTTCGTGAGCTTTTCGTTTTGATCTGGAGAGGAGCAAGGAAAGACAATTGAATGCCGCCGGCAAGCCAGCAGCCCTTGTGGTCAGGGGGTACCATAGATTCAACCTATGTCGGTCTGCTGGGTTGTCAAGGGCGACCGACAAGAAAAGCGGTTCGATGGAAAACCCCATCGCGGCGCTATGTTTATCCGGCGCCAGCTCGGAAACGCTGCCGGGCCCATGGAAAGCTCGCGGACCTGCAGCCGCGGAGATACGGTCTTACTCTCATGGCCAACCGCATCGATCAAAAATTCGCCGAGCTGCGGCACCGCGGGGAGGCCGGCTTCATGGCCTACATCACCGCGGGAGATCCGACGCTTGCCGCCACCGAAGCCTTGGTCCCGGCCTTGGCGGAAGCCGGGGTCGACTTCGTCGAGTTGGGCGTGCCGTTTTCCGACCCGCTGGCCGACGGCGTGGTCAACCAGCTCGGCGCGCAGCGGGCCCTCGAGGCCGGCGCCACCCTCGACAAGATGCTCGGCACCATCCGGCGCATCCGGGAAAGGACCGACGTCCCGCTCATCCTCTACACCTACCTCAATCCGCTCTACATCCACGGCTTCGACAAATTCCACGAGGAAGCGGCGGCGGCGGGCGCGGACGGAATTCTCATCCTCGATCTGCCGCCGGATGAATTGGAAGCGAACCGGGAACTGGCCGGACGGCATGATTTGAAGGCGATCCGCCTGATCGCCCCGACCACGCCGCCCGCGCGCATGGCACGGATCGCGCAAACGGCCGAGGGATTCATCTACTACGTCTCGCGCGAAGGCGTCACCGGCGAGCAGCAAGAGGTGTCCGGCTCGATCGAGGCGCAACTTTTCGAAATCAAAAAACACACCGACCTGCCGGTGGCGGTCGGATTCGGCATTTCCACGCCGGAACAGGCGGCCACCGTGGCCCGGCGGGCCGACGCGGTCGTGGTCGGCAGCGCCATCGTGCGCCGCATGGGCGAACACGGTGCGGATAAGAATTTTGTCCGCAAGATCGCGGACTTCGTGCGTCCGATGGCCGAAGCCACGCACGCGGCGAAGCGGTAAGTGCTCCCGCCAGGGCCGGCGGCGTCTGCTTCCGGCAACCGGATCAGCCCGCGGTCGGCGCGAGTTCCTCCGCGTTTTCGTTGCGCGGCGGGGCTTTCGCCTTGGAGAACTGGCCGGCTGAATCGGTGAATTTCACGCCGACCAGTTTGCTCACGCCCTGTTCTTCCATGGTCACCCCGTAGAGCACATCGGCGCGCGAGATGGTGCGCTTGTTGTGCGTGATGACGAGGAACTGGCTCTGCTGCACGAAGCGGTCGAGCATGGCGAGAAAGCGGTTGATGTTCGACTCGTCGAGCGGCGCGTCCATTTCGTCCAGGATGCAGAACGGGCTGGGCTTGACCATGTAGATGGCGAAGAGCAGGGCCACCGCGGTCATGGTGCGTTCGCCGCCGGACAGCAGTGACACGCTCTGCAGCTGCTTGCCGGGCGGCTTGGCCGTGATCTCGATGCCGCTTTCGAGCGGATCCTCCTCGTTCATCAGCGCAAGGTCGGCTTTGCCGCCGCCGAACAGCTCTTTGAAGGTCTCGCGGAAATTGTCGCGGATCTTCCCGAACGTCTCGGCGAACAGCGTGGTCGTGGTCGCGTTGATCTTCTTGATGACCTCGAGCAGTTCCTCCTTCGAGTTGGTCAGGTCGGCGAATTGCTCGTCGAGGAACTTCTGCCGGTCGAGCAGTTCGTCGAATTCCTGGATGGCGTCGATGTTGACCGGGCCCATCGAGTCGAGCTTGTCGCGCAACTCGTTGACGTAAGCCTCGATCTCGTTCCAATCGAGCTCGGCCTCGATTCCTTCGACCGTTGCTGCGTCGGCCTCCACGGAGGACGCCGCCTCGGCCTCTTCCGCGATGACCTCCCCACCCTCCGCACCCTCCGCGGCCTCGCCTTCGGCTGATCTGGTTTTGCGCCTTTTGCGATGGTCCCGCACCGCGCAGTGCAAAGCGTAACTGTCGAGCTGCACCTCGCCCAGTTCGAGATGATGGCGGCGCCGGATGTCATCGGCGAGATTCTCGGCCTTGAGCCGCAACTCGGCGGCGTGGACCTCCAGCTTGCCCTTCTGGTCCTGCATCTCGGCATGCTCGCGGCGCATCTGGCGCAGTCCGTCGTCGGCCGTCTGCACCTCGGCCTGCAGTCCGCTGCGCTCTTTCTGCAGAGCGTCCAGAACGGACTGTTTCTCGTCGAGTTCGGCTTGAAGGGATGCAGCTTCGCGGCCGAGGGCTTCGGTTTGCTCGTCGACGGACTTGATGCGTTCCTCCGCCCCCGATTTTTCCTGCTCGCGCTGGCGGACTGTCTCTTCGAGCTCCTCGATGCGGCTCAGCATCGGCGCACGTTGGGCCTGGAGACTTTGTTCCAGTTGCCGGGCGGCGGCGAGTTGCACGCGCAGTTCGTTGAACTGCTCGGCTGCGGCTTCCTGCTCTCCGGCCTCGCGCTCGGCCA
>CAZEYV010000089.1:0-7385 GCA_964516705.1 uncultured Chthoniobacter sp. | reverse complement strand
GCTTCTACTTTTCCCGGAAGCATCTTATGATCCGCCGGCTTCGCCCGCATGGTTTTCAGCTCCCACCTTTTTCTTTTCTATTTTCTCCCGCTTGCCGTGGGGGTGAGCCTGCTTGCGCCGCGGCGCATCTGGCTCGGGGTGCTGGCGGTGTTCAGCTACGCGTTCTACGGCTGGGCCAACCCGGCCTTCATGTTGCTCATGATGCTGTCGACCGTGATCGACTACGCGTGCGGCCTTTGGCTCGATCGCGAGGGACGGAGGCGGCGGCTGCACCACATCACCCACCGCACGATGCAGGAGAAAGCGGCGGTGTGGGTTTCGGTCGTGACGAATCTTTCGCTGCTCGGGTTCTTCAAATATTTCAACTTCGCGGCGGACAATTATCGCGCGCTGACCGATCGCCTCGGTTGGGCGCAGCCGGACTTCTTCCTCGAGGTCACGCTGCCCCTGGGCATCAGTTTCTACACCTTCCAGTCGATGAGCTACACCATCGACATCTACCGCGGGCACGCGCAACCGATGCGCAGCTTCGCCGGCTTCGCCGCCTATGTCTCGATGTTCCCGCAGCTGGTGGCCGGGCCCATCGTGCGTTTCCAGACCGTGGCGCGGCAGTTGCGGCGTCCGGACCGGACGTGGTCGGCCTTCGCGCGCGGCGTCGCGTGCTTCTCGCTCGGTCTGGGCAAAAAAGTCCTCATCGCCAACCCCTGCGGCAAGGTGGCCGACACCATGTTCGGCGCGGCCGATGCCGGCGTGCTCGAGTCGTGGCTGGGCATGTTCGCCTACTCGTTCCAGATTTACTTCGATTTCAGCGGCTATTCCGACATGGCCATCGGGCTCGGGCTGATGCTCGGGTTCCGTTTTCCGATCAACTTCAACTCGCCCTACCGCGCGCACAGCGTGACCGATTTCTGGCAGCGCTGGCACATCACGCTCTCCACCTGGCTGCGCGACTACCTCTACATCCCGCTGGGCGGCAACCGCCACGGCGACCTGCGCACTTATGCCAATCTTTTGACTGTCATGTTCCTCGGCGGGCTGTGGCACGGCGCCTCATGGAACTTTGTCCTCTGGGGCACGGTGCACGGACTGTTCCTCGCGGCCGAGCGCGCCGCGCCGGGGCGGAGTCTGTGGTCCGGGTTGCCGCGCTTCGCGCAAATCGCGCTGACCTTCACCATCGTCTCGCTCGCGTGGGTCCTCTTCCGCGCCCCGGATCTTCCGGGGGCGATGGAATTCTACGCGCGGTTGTTCTCGCTCTCGGGCGGCGGCGAGTTGTCCGCCCTCGTCGCCGGTTTGGTTTGGAAGCCGTTATTCATCACCACCATGATCGTGGCCGCGCTGCTCGTTTGGCTGGGTCCGACCACCATGGACTGGACGCGTCATCTCACCGCGCCGAAGGCCGCGTGGGCACTGGCCGTCTTCTGGTTCTCGGCCCTGATGCTCGGCGTGCAGAAATTCAACCCGTTCATCTACTTCATTTTCTGACCCGTGGACCTGTTCCTCTTTCCGCACCAGGATGACGAATACTTCGTCGCGCCCATGCTGGCCGGCGCGCCGTCGCGGGCCCGTTGCCTTTTCCTGACCACCGGCGACCATCACGGGGTCGGCGCCGTGGTGCGCAATGACGAATCTTTGCGCGCTTTGCGCTGTTTGGGCATCGCGGCCGACCAGATCGTTTTTGCCGGCGCGGAACTGCGCGTTCCCGACAACGGTCTGGCCGCGCATTTGCCGGCCGTCTTCGAATGGTTGTCCGCCCGTTATTCCCGCGGCGTGGAGAACGTCATAGCCCCGGCTTGGGAAGGCGGTCATCCGGACCACGATGCCGCGTGCCTGCTCGGGCACGCTCTGGCGGCCAAGTGGGGCGGCGTGCCCGTTTGGGAATTCGCCGCCTACCGCGCCCATCCCGCCGTGCCGTATTTTTACGAGGTGATGAAGCCGTTGCCCGGCGCGGCCGCGGGGGACGCGTCCGGTTCCGCCGGACGTTTCACGCGGAAGACCTTCGCGCTCTTCCGTTCTTACCCCTCGCAATGGAAAACGTGGCTGGGCCTGTTCCCGCCCTTGCTGCTGAACTTCCTCGCGGGCGGGCGGACCGGGCTTTACCGCGCGGGACACCGTGATTTCGGCGTCCGTCCCCATGCGGGGAAGCTGTATTACGAATACCGAGGATGGAATACCTTTGACGGGTTCCTCGCGCAGACGGAAGAGTTCCGCCGCGCAGACCTGAACGTCCCTTGAAAACCGCCGTTGTCATTCCCTGCTACCGCGTCCGCCGGCACATCGAAGGTGTGCTCGCGGCGATCGGGCCGGACGTCGACCACATCTTCGTGGTCGACGACAGCTGTCCGGAGGGAACGGGCCGCTTCGTGGAGGAAGCGGTGCGGGATACGCGCATCCGGGTGATCTTCCACGCGGAAAACCGCGGCGTCGGCGCGGCCATGGTCACGGGGTATCGCGCGGCCTTGGCGGCCGGGGCCGAGATCGTGGTGAAAGTCGACGGCGACGGGCAGATGGACGGGCGGCTCATCCCGCAATTCACCGCGCCGCTGCGGGCGAGGACGGCCGACTATGCCAAAGGCAACCGTTTCTTCCATCCCGACTACCTCCTGCGCATGCCCAAGATCCGCGTCTTGGGCAACACGTTGCTCAGTTTCGCCAACAAGCTGATCAGCGGTTACTGGGATGTGATGGATCCGGCCAACGGATTCACCGCGATCCACCGCACCGCTTTGCAGTCGGTCCCGCTCGACAAGATCGACGAGCGCTATTTTTTCGAGTCCGACATGCTCTTCCGTCTCAACGTGGCGCGGGCCGTGGTGGTGGACATGCCGATGCAGGCGATCTATGCCGGCGAGACAAGCAACCTGCGCGCCAGCCGCGTCCTCCTCGTCTTCCCCTGTCGATACCTGAACCGCTTCGCGAAGCGCGTGCTCTTCAATTATTTCCTGCGCGACTTCAATGCCGGCACACTGGCGCTTGTCTTCGGAATTTTGCTCGCGGGTTTCGGGACGACTTTCGGGCTGTATCACTGGCTGGCCGGCGAATTTTCCGGCACGGAGGCCACCGCGGGCACGGTCATGCTGGCCGCCCTGCCGGTCATCCTCGGATTCCAACTCCTCCTCTTCTTTCTCCAGTTCGACATCATGTCCGTCCCGAAGAAGCCGCTCTCGGCCCTCGATCCGCCCGGGCCGCCCGCTTTGTGAGGGCGGCACGCGAGATTTCGGACGCTTTGGCGCGCCTGCTTTCCACGGTCTGGTCGCGGCCCTGGCTCGGGTTTACCGCGGTTTTTGTCTGGGCCCTCTGGCAGCGCTGGCACATGCCTTGGCTGCCGCTGGCCACGGCGGACAGCTGGGGCTACCTCGGTCCGGCTCTTTACGAATTGAGCGGCGACGGTTTCCGTCAGACCCACGGACGCTCACCCGCTTATCCTCTCTTTCTGCTCGGCGTCCTGCGGGCGACGGAAAGTTTTCCCGCCATCGCCATGGTGCAACATGTCATAGGTTTGCTTTCCGGCGCGGTTTGGATCTGGGTCTTCGCGCAGTGGACCGCGTGGCTGCCGGCGGCGGTCCGTCCGCGGCCCTGGGTCTGGTGGCTCGGGGCCTCCGCCCTCGGTCTGTATCTGCTCGGCGCGTGGGCGTCCGTTTACGAGACATTGCTCCGGCCCGAAGCCATTTTTCCATTCTTCGCCCTGCTGCAAATCGGCTGCACCCTGGCTTTTCTCCGCGCGCGCTGGCAGGCGACGGGCGGCACGCGCGTCGCGGTATCCGGCTCGCTTTCCGTCTTGTCCGCAGCCCTTTGCCTGAGCCTCAAACCCAGCTGGGGGTTCGCCGCCGCTGTTCCCGCCGCTGTTCTGCTCGCCGGGATCGTGTCGTCGGGCGAACCGGCCAAACGCTTCGCCTCGGTGCTGGCCCTGGTCTGCGGCCTCGCCTTGGCCGGCCTGTGGCAGAAAGGCGTGCCGTCTGCCGCCGGGTGGATCGCCGACGACCAGGCCAAGGTCTTCCTGCCGGCCACGCTCTTCACGGTCCATGCCGGTCTCATTGCCCGGACGATGCACGAACAAGCGGTCGGCGGACCGACGGACGACGAGGCCACGGCTTTTCTCGCACACCTTGACCGGCGACTGGCCGAGTCGAGAAAGCTCCGGAAATACAAGGTGCTGGGCCACGATCCGGATTACCTGATGTATCATTCGGATGCGTTGGCCGCGCTCCCGGGGGACGCGGGCACGTCGGCGGACGCGAGGGCTTCCTATTTCCGCTCCGCCTATTTCGCGGCGTGGCGGCCCCGGCCGGCGGGGATGCTGGCCAAGATCGGGCGCCAAGTCCTGCTGGCCCACGCCGACCCGCCGACGTCCCTGCACCGTTCGTCGGTGCCGTGGCGCGTTCATTTCGAGTCGGCCTGCGGTTTTCCCTCGGTCTACCCGCCGCCGCCCGCTTTGCCGCCGCAACTGGCGGCGGGCTGGGATGAACTGTTCCGCCGCTGCTCCGAGTTGGCCTCCACCGAGCGGAAGCGCCGGACTTTTGTCCCCGCTTTGCCCCCGTGGTTTCACGGTGTCGGTCTCGGGGCCCTCGTCGGCTTCCTCACCGTGGCCGGTCTGGGCGTGTTCCCGGCCGGCCGGTGGTTGTTCCGTTCGAGGCCCGCACTGCATCCGGCCGCGCGGGTCTTCGCCGTCATTGTCATAACCCACCTCGGCATGGTGTTGACCGTCGCGGTGGTGCACTCGTTCGACATCGAGCGCTACCTCGCCCTCCTTTCGCCGACCCAGTCGCTTCTGCTTGGGACGGGCTGTGTTCTGCTCGCGGCATTCTTCTCGGCGGCTTGGCCCGGGCCGCGGAATCCGGCACGCTGCCACGCGCGATGAGTCTCGACGCCCCGACCACCCCGCTGCCCGGCACGGCGCCTTACGCGCCGGGATGGGAACGCACCCGGGTCTCGCGTCCGGTGGCCGTGGCGTTGTCCGTGCTTTTCGCCGCGGGCCTGGTGGCCGTGCCTTTGCTCGACGGATGGCTCGGCGCGTGGCGCGGTCCGTGGCAGGCGGCGGTCACGGGAACGAAATCGGTGGCGCGCACCTTCGGCGGGGAGGCGCCTTGGTGGCAGCGTCTGCGCGAGGCCAACCGCGCCGCTTTGGCCGGAATCGGGGAGTTCGAATCCGCGGTGGAGGATTCCTCGCCGCTCGTCGCCGCGGTGCGGCCCGCGACACTCGACGCCCTGCTGCGCTTCGGCGGCGCGGGCAGCGAGGAGGCTTATGTCGGACGCGACGGCTGGTTGTTTTACCGTCCGGATGTCGACGCGCTCGCCCTGGCGCGCGCGCCGGGCACGGATCATCCGGCCGGTGCCCTGGCATCGTGGGCCGCGGATCTGGCCGAGCGCGGTGTGCGGCTCGTCTTCCTCCCGCTGCCGGGCAAGGCGGCCATCCATCCGGAGCAATTGGCGTCGGCCGGAAACCCTTTCGCCGCGCCGCTCGTGCCGCGGGGATTGGAAAATTTTTCCGCGGACGTGGCCGCGGCCTGGGAGAAGGTGGCGGCGGCGCGCGGCTTGGAGGCGGATCGTGGTCCGCTCGTTCTCGATCCGGCGCCCTTGCTCTGGTCGCGCAAGCCGGGCGGCGCGCAATTTTTGCGCACGGACAGCCATTGGACGCCGGAGGCCATGACGGCGGTGGCGCGGGAAACCGCGGCGTCGGTTGCGGCGCTGCTCGGACGCGCTTTGCCGGAAGTTGCCGGATTGCCGCACGCGGAAATCCGCGGCACGGGCGACACCGCGGCCATGATGGAACTTCCCGCCTCTTCCCCGCTGCGGTCGGCCCAAAATGTCATAATCTCCCCGGTCAAACGGCCCGACGGCACCGGTTGGCAACCGGACCGTTCGTCACCCGTCCTGGTGGTCGGCGACAGCTACACGAACATCTACTCCACGGCCGATCTCGGCTGGGGTTCGTCCGCGGGATTCGCCGAGCAACTGTCGCACCGTCTGGGATTCGCGGTCGACCGTCTCTCGCGCAACGATGCCGGCGCGCGGGCCGCCCGCGAAATGGTCACCGCCGAAGCGGGCCGCGACGCCGCGTGGCTCGCGGGCAAGAAGGTGGTTGTCTGGCCGCTGTCCATGCGCGAGGTGGCCAAGGGCGATTGGTCGCCGGTGGCCTGGCCCGTGGCCGGGAACGCGGACGGATTCATGGTCGTGGGTCCGGGCGAGACGAGGGAAGTGACGGCCACGGTGGCGGCGGTCGGACCCTTGCCCGCCCCGGGGCGGACGCCTTATGCGGATTATCTCACGGCGGTGCATTTGACCGGCATCGACGGCACCGCTGCGCAGGCGGTGGCCTACGTGTGGACGATGCGGGACCGGCAACTCTTGCCGGCGGAAGCGCTCCGTCCGGGCAGCAAAGTGCGCGCCCGGCTGTCCAACTACAGCGAGCGCGCGGCCGCGCTGGATTCCTTGAACCGCGGGGAGCTGGAAGATGTTGCTTTGCTCCTCGAAACCCCCAATTTTGCCGAATGGATTTCGCCCGCCGCCCGCTGATTTGCTGTCTCTTGCTCCTGCTCGCCCCGGGCACCGGTTGCGCCGGGGGGAGCGTGGCGCCGTCCGCCATCGAGGGATCCGACGGCTGGCGCTTCCTGCCCGCGGAAAAAATCTTTGCCAGCAAACTCATGGCGCCGGATCTCGCCGCGCAGGTCGCCCCGGCGGTGGACGTCATCGCGGACTTCCAAACGCAGTTGCAAGCGGAGGACATCGCCCTGCTCGTCGTGCCGGTGCCGCCCAAGATTGTCCTGGCCCCGGACGCGGCCGGCGTGTCCGCGGCGGACGCGGCGGCCATGCGGGCCGGTTGGGAAAAAATCCTCGCCGACCTGCGGGCCCGCGGAATCACGGTGCTCGACCTGGCCGCGGATTTCTCCGCCGCGCCGGCGGACTTCTTTTGCCGTCGTGACACGCATTGGTCCGGCCGCGGCATCGAACTTGCCGCCGACGGCATCGCGTCGTGGTTGGCGGAATCGACCGCCCTCGCGGCGGCCCCGGCCCCGGACGGCGTGTGGCGGAAGCAGGAGATCAAAGGCGACCTCGGCGGTGATCCCGAGGCGGTCGACCTGTGGTTCGCCGCCGGTCCCTTCGCCCCGGACCAGCGTGCGCATCCGCTCGTGCTCCTGGGCGACAGCCATTTGCTTGTTTTCCACAGCGGCGGCGACCTGCATACGGCCGGCGCGGGCTTGCCGGACCGGCTCGGGGCGGCGCTGGGTTCCTCGCCCGATGTGCTCGGCGTGCGCGGGTCCGGGGCGACAAGTTCACGCCTCGCACTGGCGCGGCGGGCGCGGGCCGACGACGCCTACCTCGACGCCAAGCAGGCTGTCGTCTGGTGTTTTGCCGGACGTGAATTCACCGAGTCGGACGGCTGGAAGAAA
>CAZEYV010000088.1:0-5612 GCA_964516705.1 uncultured Chthoniobacter sp. | reverse complement strand
GGTCGCACCGCAGAATTTTTCAAATTCGAAGACCCCGGGAGGGCCGTTCCAAATGATCGTCTTGGCCCGGAGGATGGCCTCGCGGTAAAGCGCGATGGACTTCGGACCCGCATCGAGACCTTCCCATCCGGCGGGAATGCCGGAGGCCTCATCGGCCGGTTGCGTGTTGGCGTCCGGCGAAAAAGCGTCGCCGCAAACGAAGTCGACCGGGAAGATGAGGTTCACCTTGCGTTCCTTGGCCTTGGCCGCAAGGTCGGCCACGATCTTGGCTCCTTCCGGATCGAAGAGGCTGCCCCCGATTTCCATGCCGTTGAGGATCTTCTTGAAAGTGTAGGCCATGCCGCCGCCGATGATGATTTCGTCGGCTTTCTCGATCAGGTTGGTGATGAGCGGGATTTTGTCCGCGATCTTGGCGCCGCCCAAAATGGCAAGAAGCGGACGCTGCGGATGCTCGAGCACGGCGGCGAAAGCGTTGAGTTCTTTCTCCATCAAGAAGCCGGCGGCTTTCCGCGGGAGATCGACCCCGACCATCGACGAATGCGCGCGATGCGCGGTGCCGAAGGCGTCATTGACATAGACATCGCCGAGCTTGCTCAGGCTGGCACGGAAAGCGGTGACTTTGGCCGGGTCGGCTTTGACCGAAGATCCGTCTTCGTTCTTCGCTTTGCCCTCTTCCTCGATGTGGAAGCGGAGGTTTTCCAGCAGGACGACATCACCGGGTTGGAGCTTCGCGCAGGCTTCTTCCGCCACCGGACCGCTGCATTCGGGGACGAATTTGACCGGCTTGCCGAGGAGTTTTTCCAATTCCGCGGCGACGGGCTTAAGCGTGAATTTCTCCACCTTCTCCCCATTGGGGCGTCCGAGATGGCTCATCAACACGACGGACCCACCGTGGTCGAGGACGTGCTTGATGGTGGGAAGCGCGGCGACGATGCGCTGGTTGTTGGTGATCGCGCCGGTTGTTTTGTCCTGCGGGACATTGAAGTCCACGCGGATGAGCGCGCGGCGGCCGGCGAAATCGAGATCGCGGAGAGAGGAGAATTTGCCCATGGCGGTGCGGGAGATGAAAACGGCGCCCGGGTGACCCCGGGCGCCGTCGCGGATTCGCTTTAGAGTTTGGCGGCGACTTTTTTGAGCAGGTCGACGCAGCGGTTGCTGTAACCCCACTCGTTGTCATACCAGCTGACCAGCTTGAAGAAGCGGCTGTTCAGCTCGATGCCCGAACCGGCGTCGAAAATGCTCGAAGCCGTGTCGTGGATGAAGTCGGAGGAGACAACTTCGTCCTCGGTGTATTTGAGGATGCCTTTGAGATAGGTCTCGCTGGCTTTTTTCATCGCCGCGCAGATTTCCTTGTAGCTGGTTTCTTTCACGGTTTTGACCGTGAGGTCGACGACCGAAACGGTCGGGGTCGGGACGCGGAACGACATGCCGGTGAGCTTGCCCTTGATCTCGGGGATGGCCAGGCCGACGGCTTTGGCCGCGCCCGTTCCCGAGGGGATGATGTTGATCGCGGCGGCGCGTCCGCCTTTCCAGTCCTTTTTGGACGGACCATCGACGGTTTTCTGCGTCGCGGTGTAGCTGTGCACGGTGGTCATGAGACCTTCCTCGATGCCGAAGCCCTCTTTGAGCAGGACATAAACGACCGGCGCGAGGCAGTTCGTGGTGCAGCTGGCATTGGAAATGATGTGGTGCCTGGCCGCGTCGTATTTCTCGTCGTTGACGCCCATGACCACGGTGATGTCTTCGTCTTTGGCCGGAGCCGAGATGATGACTTTTTTCGCGCCGGCATCCAAATGGCCTTTGGCTTTGGCCGCTTCAGTGAAAAGTCCGGTGCACTCGAGCACGATGTCCACGCCGTGCTCCTTCCACGGCAGCGCGGACGGACCTTCTTTCACCGCGAGGCATTTGATCTTCTGGCCGTCAACCACGAGCACGTCGTCTTCGGGGGCGGAGGGCGAGGATTTCTCGCTCGAGACCGTGCCCTTGAAAGCGCCTTGGGTAGAGTCGTATTTAACCAGGTAAGCGAGGTTGTCCGCCGGCACGAGGTCGTTCACCGCCACCACTTGGAAGTCCTTGCCCAGCAATCCCTGCTCCGCAATCGCGCGGAAAACGAGGCGCCCGATGCGCCCGAAGCCATTGATACCGATTTTAGTCATTTTTGTTTTTTTGTGTTTTGGATGTGTTGCGGGAGGAACGGATATTTAAAGATTCCTCCGCCCGGAGGTCAATCCTTTGGGCGCTTTCCGGCGGCGGGGAGGCCACCGCACCATAAAGCCCTCAATCCAACTCGAAGTTGATGTTAACAGTGTAAGAGCCGCCCTTGAGCAGGTCTTTCGGCGGGGCATCGATCCGTCCGACCCGGCGGGCGGCAGCCATGACACTTTCGTCCATGACGACGTTGCCGGAGGACCGGAGGACGGAAAAATTGCTGATCCGGCCATCGGCGCCGATGGTGATTTTCAGCGTCGTGGTGAACTTGGCCTTGCCGACAATGCTCGTCGGCTGATCCCAGAGCCCGAAGAAGCGGTCGTGGATCATTTCGTGATACCAACCGAAATTCGACGGGCCGGAGGCGCCGGTTTTGCTCCCGACGGCTTCGGCTTTGGGCGCCGTGGATTCGCCCGTCTTCTCGGATTGCGCGGCCTTGGGCGTCGCCTTCGGGGTGGCTTTCGGCGTCGCCTTGGGTGAGGCCTTCGGGCTCGGCTTGGGACTGGCTTTGGGGGACGGCTTGGGCGTGGGCTTCGGGCTCTTCTTCGGCGAAGGCTTGGGCGTGGGTTTCGGCGTGGCCTTGGGTGAGGGCTTGGGCGTGGGGCTTGGCGTGGGTGTCGGGGTCGGCGTGGGCTGGGGAGTGGGCGTCGGCGTTGGCGTGGGGGTGGGCAACGGGATCTCGCTCTTGGCCGTCAGCGGGGTTTCTGCCGGTTCGGGTTCATCGCGCGGCTTGTCCGGATCGGGCGTCGGCGCGGGCTTTGCATCATCCGCTTCCTCCTCCGGCGGCAGAAAATCGGCCGGGCTCATCCAAGTGACCTGCGGATCCCGGACCTCGCGCAGGCTCCACCAGATGAGCAGGCCGATGAGCGCGGCGTGAAGCAGCGCCACGCCGGCCATGGTCCACCGGAAGCGGGGTTCCCCCATGACGCGTCAGGTCCCTTCGGGACGTGTCATCACGCCGACCTTGGTGATACCCGCGCGGGCGATCACGTCCATGACCGAAATGAAACGCTGCACCGGAAGGTCGCGGTGCGGACGGACCACCACGGCGGTCTGCGCATCCGCCGCGCGCAGGGCGGTGAGCTTGTCCTCGAGTTGCGCGAAGGTGATCTCTTCTTTGTCGAGCTTGATCACGTCGTTTTTGTCGATGGAAACGGTCAGCACTTTCGACGGATCGACCGCGCCCTCCGCCGCTTCGCTGGTCGGCACGATGAGGTCCATGCTGTTTTCCAGGAGCGGCGTGGTGATCATGAAAATGATGAGCAACACGAAGGCCAGATCGAGCAGCGGCGTGACATTGATCTCCGAGAGCGTGGTCAGCGCCTGTTTGTCCGAGTAGCGGCGCATGGTTCAGCTCTGGCGGTCGTAGTTGACGAAGCGGTGCTCGAAATCCGAGGCCAATTCGGCCGCGAAGTTGTCCGTCTGCACAATCAGCGAGCGCAGACTGGTGACGAGAAAATTGTAGCCGAACATGGCGGGGATAGCGACGAGCAGGCCGACCACCGTGGTGAGCAAGGCGGCCGAAACGCCCGGTGCCATGGCCGCGAGATTGGGCGTGCCGGCCATGGCCACCCCGCTGAAGGTGTCCATCACCCCCCAGACCGTGCCGAGCAATCCGAGAAAGGGCGAACCGCTGACCGCGGTGGCGAGGATGATCATCTGCGATTCCATGCGGAGGCCGGATTCCCCGACCGCGCGCTCCATGGCCACGCTCGCGGCGCGCATTTGCGCCGGGCTGATCCGGTCGGCCACTTCCACCCGGGCGCCGAAGGTGTCGTCCACCTCGGTCGAACCGAGCATTTGGAACGTCAATTCCTCGCATCCCGCGCGGTAAACCGCATAGGCCGGCGAGCCCTCGAAGCTCAGTCCCGTCTCGTAAATGTGCAGCGGTTGCCGGTTCTTGCGAAAAATGGCGAAAAAGCGCTCGGTTTGCTTGCGGGCAAAGCGGATCATGCGGAACTTCGTGATCATGACCGACCAGCTGAAAATCGACGCGATGAACAGGACCGCGATGATGGCCAGTCCGGAGAAGCTCGTCTCCTGGAAGGCGAAAATCAGTCCGCCGGAGGCGAGAAAACCGGGCAAGGGCATGACGCAGCATATTAGAAGCCGCCGGCAGGCAGGCAAGATCGCGGGATGCCTCGCCGCGTTCTTTCTCGCGGTGCCCGCGGGTCGGGGGGCCGAGGGGGAAATCTACGACGTCTTTGCCAAGGCGCTGGCCCCCGTCGCCTCGTCGGTCTTCGGCGGCGCGGCCGGACAACCCGGCGCGATGGTCGCCGAGTGTTCCGTCGGGGAGGCCACCGGGCGGTTGGCCGCCGCGCGCGGGATGAAACTGCGGCTGGCCGTCCAGGCACCGGATCATCTGCGTGTCGATCTGGCCTACAACGGCACGGTCCTCACGGCCTGCCGCGCCGGCAAAGAACTCTGGGCCGCCCCGGCCGAAACGATGCGCACGTTGGCCCGCGGGGCCGGCATCGATGTGGACAAGACCTCGCCCGACGCGGACTCTCCCCCGCTCATCCCGTTGGCCCTTGATCCGCAGATGCTCGTCTTTTTGCCGGTGGTCTTCGACGTGCAGGACTTGGGCACGGAAGAACTGGCGGGTGCACCGCACCGCGGCATGAAGTTCGCCCTGATGCCCGAGTTGAAAAAATCGATCAAAGCGGAGGACTTCGACGCCCGCGCGTGGATCAACAGCGACTACCAGCCGCGGCGGGTGACGGTGGAAGGGGCGGACTACTCGCTGGAGGTCGAGGTGGAAAAGATGACCTTCGCCGCCAAGCTGCCGGCCGCCGCTTGGGAACCGGCGAAAGACCAGAAGACCCTCCGCCTCCCCGCCAGCGCGCTGAACGAACTGTTCGAGAAAATGCTGGCCGAGAAACTCCCCGCCGGCCTGCCCGGCCAAGGGCTGGACGGCAATTGACCCGCGGCGAGGCGCGGCACCTCTCAATCTGCCGATGAGCGACGATCGCTTCAGTTGGTATCCCGTCCGGAGCTGGCACAACCAAGGCAAGCTTTGGCCGTTCAAGCGCGTTACATGGACTTTCTGCAGAAAGTCCATGTAACGGATTGCGGATACTGCGCGTCCATAGTCCCTGAACCCGCGCGTCGGCGGACGTGTGCTGGGAGTAACTGGCGGGTGAAAAGGGGCCACAAGGTAGGGCGCGACAGCCTGTCCGCCGTGTGCGGATCCCCGGCGCGCCGGTGCGGGGGTGCGGCGGGTCCGGAGGCCCCGCCCTACCATGAACCATGGGCCGCACGGTTCGGGGTTAGCATGCAGGTCGGGGTTCGCTCCGCAACTCGAGTTATACCAATCGCGAAAAGTTTTTGGACTTTTCACACCCTCGGTAGGGTCGGCTGGCCCAGCCGACCGCACGCATCGACCAGAAAGGCAGCGGCCCGCT
>CAZEYV010000087.1:0-7216 GCA_964516705.1 uncultured Chthoniobacter sp. | reverse complement strand
GCGGGCTGTGACCGCCGGAAACATTCGAGGGACAGGGACCCACGGGCACAGACCGCCGCTACAGCCGCAAGAAATCACCGCGGAGCACCCCCTCTGTGTCCTCTGCGCGCTCTGCGGTGAGTCCTCCATAATTTTCTAGTTACTCGGGAGGCAAAGACCCGGCCCCACCACTCGATCCATAGTCGAAAAGCAGAAAGGACATTGGTATCAGGATGATTTTTCCGGGGGATGCGGGAGGTAGGCTTGGAGTTGGGGGAGAAGTTTTTTCACGACGGATCCGTCTTTGGTGATGAGCGAATGGACCCGGCCGCTCAAGCGCGCGCGGTCTTCGTCGGTCAGATCTTTCGCCGTGACGACGATGACCGGAGTGTGGACGAAGCGCGGGTCGCGGCGGAAGTGGTCGAGGAATTCGAAACCGTCCATGCGCGGCATCATGAGATCGAGCAGGACAAGCGACGGCTCTGTCTCGCGCACGGCGTCGAGCGCAGCCCGGCCATCCTCGGCGAGCAGGACGGCCCATCCCTGCTTGACCATGGTGCGCTGGAGTTGGTCGCGGGCCGACTCGTCGTCCTCCACGATGAGCACGGTTCGGCCGTGCGCGCCGAGATCGATGCGGTCGAGGATGCCGCGCAGGCGGTTCCAGTCGACCGGCTTGGCCAGGTAATCGAAGACCCCGAGGGCGACGCCCATCTCGCGGCCGTCGGTGATGGTGACGAGAATGATCGGGATGTGCGCGGTGGCGGGATCGGCTTTGAGCGCGGTGATGACCGACCAGCCGTCCATGCCGGGCATCATCACATCCGTGGTGATGGCGGCGGGGTGCACGGTCTTGGCCAACTCGAGACCGTCGCGTCCATTGTTCGCGGTGTGCACGTCGAAGCCCTCCTTGGTCAGGAAACGGCTCATCAGGTCGAGCACGGAAGGGTCGTCGTCGATGACGACGAGGGACGGACGTCCGGATGCCCCGGTCGTGCCGGCTGGCGCGGCCGCGGCGGGGGTGGCGGGCAATTCTTCCTGCGGTGCCGCGGCAGGCAACGCGATGGTGAAGGTGGATCCTTCGCCCGGGACGCTGCTCACGGTGATGTCGCCGCCAAGGAGCTGGCAGAATTCGCGGCTGATGGCCAGACCGAGGCCGGTGCCACCGAATTTGCGCGTGGTGGAGGCGTCGGCCTGGCTGAAAGCCTGGAAGAGGCGGCCCATCTGCTCCGGCGTCATCCCGATGCCGCTGTCGCTCACGGCGAAGTGCAACCAGTCGGCGCCGTTCTCCACGGTGCGGGTGACGACCAAGCGGAGTTTGCCTTTCTCGGTGAACTTGCTCGCGTTGCTCAGCAGGTTGAAAAGCATCTGGCGGATCTTCGTCAGGTCGCTGTGCATCGTGCCGGCGTCGGCGGGGAGTTCGACCTCGAGGTGGTTGTCGTTCTTTTTGACCAGCGGAAGCACGGTCGACTCGACCTCGCGGACCATGGTGGCCACATCGATCGTCTCGCAATAGATGGTCATTTTGCCGGCCTCGATCTTCGAGAGGTCGAGGACGTCGTTGATCAGGCCAAGCAGGTGCTTGCCGGCGCTGTGGATTTTTTTGAGGTCGGGGATGAATTCGTCCTGCCCGAGGTCCTGCATTTCCTCAGTAAGCATCTCGCTGTAACCGATGATGGCGTTCATCGGCGTGCGCAATTCGTGGCTCATGTTGGCCAGAAAGGCGCTCTTCGTGCGGTTGGCCTCCTCGGCCTGGTCGCGGGCTTCGGCCAGCTCGGCTGTGCGCAGCCGCACTTTCTCGTCCATCGTCGCGATCATCTCGCCGAGCTGGCCGGTCATGGCATTGAAGTCGCCGGCCAGTTCGCCGATCTCGTTGTTGCTGCGCACCTCGGCGCGGCGGTGCAGGTTGCCGGCAGCCACTTCGTGCGCGGCGGCGGTCAGCTCTTCGATCGGACGCGAGAACGACCGCGCGACCAACCAGGCGGCCAACGCGGCGAGCACGCCGCTGATCAGCGCGATGGCGAGGGAGAGTTTGCGCAGCAGGGCGACGGACGCGAAGGCTTCGTCGGTGTCGATCTTGACCACCACTCCCCAGCGGAGGGCGGGCAGGTATTGCCAGACAGCGAGCACAGATTTGCCGCGGTAATCGGTGTCGGGGCCGGACCCGGGCAGTCCTTTCATGCTCGCGCGCAGCGCGGCAGAGCGTCCTGCGGACGGCACTTTCAGACGGAACGCCGCCGCGGGGTCATGGCGGGTCGGCGCCACGGCGACCAGCTCGCCGCCGCTCTCCGCCACGACGACCATCTCGCCGGTCGCGCCGAGACCGGAGGTGTCGCTAATCACGCGGTTGATTTCCGCCGCGCCGATCTGCAACACGGCCAGGCCGCGATATTTTCCGTCGGCCAGCACCGGCACGGCGATGAAAGTAGCGGGCAGCGCGTCGGGTGCGTAGAAGTCAAAGTCCGACTGTTCGAGACCCAAAGTGAAGCGGGCCGACTGCGCGGTGCGTCCGAGGGTGGTGCCGGCCACCGGAGACTCGTCGATCTTCACCCCGAAATCGGGTCCGCGCGCGGTGGAAAACACAATCCGTCCGTCGGGATCGACAAGGTAGATGTCATCGGTGCCGATCGACTCCGCGGCGCGGCGCAGGAACGGCGCGAAGCGCGCGGCGGCGGACGCGTGGGTGTTTTCGTCGAGCACGCCGTTTTTCCACGCAGCGGCAAACGCATCGATGGCTTCGGCCGTGCCGGGGTTCGCCGCGAGGACGAGCAGATCGCGCTCCTGCCCGCGGAGGAATGTCTCCACTTGCCGGCCGAGATTGTCGGCCATGACCCGCAGGTTGTTTCCGATCTGTTCGGTGAGAAGCTGCCGCGCGGTGCGGGTGGTGAGAAAGGCCGCGATGACAAGCGGCACGAGGGTCAGGAGCAAAAACCAGACGAGCAACTGCGTGGCGATGCGGGAGCAGCGGGATTTTTTCATGGCACCGGCACGTCCTCCGTCCGCGGATTCACCCACTTCCCGCCCCACGAGGCGGCGAGATCGTTTTGCCAGCTTTCCCAATCGGCGCGCGTGCGGAAAAGCGGGAAGGGCATCGGTCGCACCGGTTTGTCCGAGGACCAGACGATGTCGAATTGCCCGTCCGGACGGATGCGGCCGATGCGCGCGTATTTCCAGGTGTGCTGCGTCGGGCCGTCGATGTAAGCGAGCCCGCCGGGTGCGCGCATCCCCTGACCGCGGATCTTGGCGAGGACCGCCGCGGGCTCGGCCGAACCGGCCGCCTTCACCGCCTGGGCCCAAAGGAAGACGCCGAAGTAGGCCGCCTCGAGCGGGTCGGAGACCACGCGGTCCGCACCGTAGCGTGCGCGGAATTTTTCGAGGAAGGCGCGGTTCTCCGGCGTATCGACGCTCTGGAAATAATTCCACGCCGCATAGTTGCCGGCCATGGCTTCGGCGCCGAGTTCGGGCAGTTCGGTTTCGCTGATACTGAAGGAAACGACCGGGAGGCGGTCGGACGTGACACCCGCCTCGCGCAGGGCGCGGAAGAACGCGACGTTCGAATCGCCGTTGATCGTGTTGAGAATGACATCGGGTTTCCCCTCGACGATGGCCTCGATCATCGGGGCGACATTCTTCCCGCCCAGCGGGAGATAAAGCTCACCGACAATCTCACCGCCGAGTGCGGCAACCTGGTCGCGGATGATGGCGTTGGCCGTGCGCGGGAAAACGTAATCGCTGCCGACAAGAAAAACGCGTGGACCGAAGTTGGACAGCGCGTAGCTCACCGCCGGCATGACCTGCTGGTTCGGCGTGGCGCCGTTGTAGACGATATTGGGTGACTGCTCGAGGCCCTCATATTGCACGGGATAAAAGAGCAGGTGGTTGTGCTTCTCGAAGACAGGGCCAACCGCCTTGCGGCTGGAGGACGTCCAACAACCGAAGACCACGCTGACCTTTTCTTCCGTGATGAGGCGCTCGGCCTCGGCCGCGAAGTTGCCGGAGTCGGACGTACCATCGGCAATGACCGGCTCCAGCGGCCTCCCGAGAAGTCCGCCTTGGGCATTGATTCCCTCGATGGCCAGCAAGGTCGCATCAACCACCGGCCGCGCGCTGATGGCCAGGGTCCCGGTCATGGAATGCAAAATGCCGACACGGATCGGCGCCTCCTCGGGCCGCGAGCAGGCGGTCAGCGTTCCGGCGACGAGCAGACAAGCAAGCAGGCGGGAAGAATTCGACATGGCAACAGGGCAGCGAGAATAGGCTGGGACAGGCTGGCAGCTTCCGGCCCCTGCGGCCAGACGGTTCCGCCTCCGGTCGCCGAGGCCCAAGGTTTACGCGTTTTGCGCCACGGCAGTGACAAACCGCTGCCGCGTGACTTTCCCCCAGTAAGGATCGTCAAACCTGTCCTCCCGAAATTCGGTCTGCGGGAAGGTGCCGATGGTCTTGCGCCAGAATACGGCCGCATATTCCGCCCCGGCGATTTGTTTGATTTCCCATTTTCCGGGCAAGTCCCGCCAGACCGCATGGGCAAATTTCCGCCCCCATGCTTGTTTGCGGAAAGAAGGAACAACGTAGAATTCAGCCACCTCGTATGATCCGTCGTCCTTGCTGCGGACCGCGATGAGGCCCGCCGGCACTCCCGCAACCGACAGGACAAATCCCCGGATGTCGTCCCCGATCTTCGTATCAAGCTCGAAAACCCCCTGCGCGCCGGGCTTTTTCCCGGTGATGGCCGAGAACTCCGCCTCGTAGCCCTGCGCGAGATTGAGATACACGGCCAGATTCGCCGCGGTAACCGGGACGATCTCCATCGTCGGTGGCTTGGTTTCGCTCATGGGTCCCTCGGTTCCTTCTTTCGGTCAAAGATCACGGGGCGTGACCTCCGCTGGCCTCGTGAGAGTTGAATGCGGTCAGCAAGACGATGCCGGTCACGGCCAGAGCCATGCCGGCTAGTTCCACCGCCGAGAGTTGGCGAAGTTCCCCGCGGAAGAAGATGCCGACCAAGATCGGGCCGATGACCACCAGCGTGTTGGTCAGGCTGGAAGCCTTGGCCAGGCCGAAGTGCGAACCGACATAACCGAACGCCAGAAAGACGAAGGGCGCAATGCCCACGACGGCCACCAGCACCCACATCCTCCTTTGCTCCCACCAAACGGTGCCGAGGGTGTCGGCCAGGGTGCTGAGGGCGGCGCAGACAAAAACCATCAACCACGGGGAGAGGAGCAAACTTTTCATGGTCCGCAGCCTACAAGCCCAAGACGTAGACTGGAAACCTGAACCGAAGCGGAGCGGAGATGGCCGGAGGCAAACCTGAGTAAGATTGCCACGACCGGGGGTCGGTGGCTGTCCAACCCCTCTTCGTTTACTTCGTTACGTTGACTCCTTCGCTCCCGCTCATGTCGCCCTGCGGGTCCCGCTTGGGCGGGATCATCCCCGAGCGCCCGTGCGCCCCGGTGATTTGTAAAAAATCCGGACAGCCTTGCCTACTGCACGACCGGCCAGCATCCACGCAGGCTCGGGTGATGCACGCGCAGTGACGGATCACGCCGGATCCACCCGGGCTCGCCTCGGGCATCGACGAAGGCCACGCCGATCGGCGTATCTGGCTGCTCGTCGGCCAGCGCGGTCATTTCTTCGCGCGCGCGATCGCTCGCCGCGATCCATTCCTGCTTGAGCGCGACCGGATCGAGGTGACGGGCTTTGATTTCGTCGAGCGTGGCCGGGTCAACGCGGGCGAAGCGCATGACCATGGTGAAGAGCGAAATGGGATTGAAGCCGGGATCTTTGCCGCAAGCA
Source organism: uncultured Chthoniobacter sp. (assembly GCA_964516705.1). GTDB lineage: Bacteria > Verrucomicrobiota > Verrucomicrobiia > Chthoniobacterales > JACTMZ01 > JACTMZ01. The sequence goes on along the minus strand of CAZEYV010000087.1, from coordinate 1,447 downwards.
GCCCAGAGGATAGACTCGAGCGGATAGCGCCGGGTCAACCCGACAATGTCTATGTAGTCACGCGTCTGCGTGCGGGCGGAGAGCGCGAGGGATTTATTGACCGCGACGTCGAAAAGATGGAGCCGCCATCCGAGAAGTTCGTCCCTCACGACGGGAAAAAATCGAAACACCGAGTCGTGCGCCCAGTCGATCTCCACGGAGTCGGAGCCGCGGCTGGCGCGCGCCTTGCGAAAGGATGCGAGCTGCTTCCATTCGTCATTATGTTCGATTTTCTCCACCTCGAAACCGGCTGACTGCAACGAAGCAACGTCGCGCTGGCTGGCCTCTGCCAACTCCTCCACGCTGTCGTGGAAGATGTCGAAGTCTTTGGAAAAGCGGGCCGAATCATCGGTGGCATTGATCACCGCACCGCCGGCCACATGGCTGGTCTCGGAACGGTTGGCCGAGAGAACCGCCATCACTTGCTTTTGAAAAGGCGTTAGAGGCATCGGCGCAACTCCTTCGCGGCTTCCCACGCGGTCTTGTCGCCGTATTCGCGCAGGTGCTTGACGACCAACTCGACATCGTCGCGATAGCACACCTGTGCCTCTTCGTCGCGGAACCAGAAGCACCCGGGAAATTGACGCACCAAGTCCATGGCCCGCCGCGCCACTGCGGGCGCGATCGGGATGCGGACCGGATATCCGGCGGCTGGTTCCTCGACTTTCACAAGGCGGGAACAATAAACCACATCCCCGTGGAGGGCGAGCAGCCTGTCGGTCGGCAGCGCATCTCTCCAAGGCGGACGACGCGCCGGCCCGCCGCCAATCGGGCCGGGCGTTACCGTGCCCCCCTTCGTTCCGTTGACTCCCTCGCTCCCGCTCATCTCGCCTGCGGTGGCCTGTGGCCATCTGCCCCGAGCGCCCGTGCGCTCCGGTGCTCGTGAACTTATGTTCAAAAAATTCCGGCCATTTCCTCTCCGTGACCTTCGTGTCTTGGTGAGATCCATGCCCGGACCCTCTGGCTCCCTTCGTTTACTGCGGAGAGGACTCACGGAGACACGGAGAGCACGAAGAAAGGACAGCGAGAGCCGCGTGGCGTTGGCATCTCTCCGAGCCGTAAGCTCTACGAGTTGGAGGCCTTGCCAATGAAGACCCCAACCCCATCGGCAGGATGCCGATGAACGTCCCTTTGCTTGCAGACTTTTGGTTTGGACAGGGTGCACGGGCGTTTACCCTCGGGCTATCTCCGTCCCGGCAAGTTGGGACTCCGGTTCGCCCGTGCAGTCTGAAAGAAAACGGGCGGGACGCCCGTTACCCCTGTTTAGGCAGACGTCCAAAAGCTTGGGGACGTTGGTATAAGGCGCGGCCCAGCCGGCCGCATACCTCCCCAAGTCCACCGCTTGACACAGCGCCCCCATGCATACACCTTGTATTCAATGAGGGTCATCAAACCCGCCCGCATTCGT
>CAZEYV010000086.1:0-3778 GCA_964516705.1 uncultured Chthoniobacter sp. | reverse complement strand
TTCCGCGGGGGGAGCAACGGGCGGGGCGGGCTCGGCAAGCACCGGGGGGGGAACCGCATCGCGCCGGACAATGGTTGCGGGGACGGCGGACGGGACGGGGCCCGCCTTGCCGCGCTCCTGGACCGGCTTCAGGGCAGGCAGGACGGTGCGCCGGGCCACGGCGGGCGCAGGGTTAACAGGCGGCAAGTCCGCCGCCGGGGCATCGCCGGATGGCGCGGCACCTTGGCGCGGCCGCGGGACAAAAGGCTTGCGTACCACGGGGGCGCCGGACGGCGCGGCGAGCTTCAGTTTGGATTCGGGCGAAAACGCAGGGGATTTCGGCGGCAAAGGCAAGTCGCGCAGCGGACGCCAGGACGGCATGCCTTCACGCCAAAAATGGGCATCGGCGGGAAATTTCCCCGCGGCCAGTGCGGAAGGCAAATCAGACTCCTCGAACTGGCCGATCACTTCACCGTTGGCGGAAACGAAAATCATCGGTTGCAGGACAGATGCATGAAGATGAACAAGCCACCGCGTCAAGGCAACCATCATCGCGGGCCGATCGGGGCTTGGCCGGGTCCGGCCGCCCTGCCAACCTGGCCGGCTTGGTGAGCGGACTCTATTTCGCCTACGGTTCGAACCTGCGCGCGGCGCAAATGAAGAAGCTGTGTCCGGGCCACGAATACCTCGGGCTGGCGCGCTTGGCCGGTCACCGGCTGGCTTTCACTCTCCGCGACCGTGAATGGCAAGGCGGGGTGGCCGATGCCGTCCCCTCACCCGGCGACGAAATCTGGGGCGCGCTATACCGCCTCCCGGAGGCGGATCTGGCGCCGCTCGATGCTTACGAGGGTTTCGACCCGGCGGGGCCGGGCGAGGCCGATGGTTATGTGCGGCGTGCGGTGACGGTGACCCGGGAAGGCGGGCAGCATACGGCGGAGGCGTGGTGCTACTTCGTGCGCGCGCCGCGCGGGCATGTGGCGCCTTCGGAGGTTTACCGCGCGGCGTTGATCGAAGGCGCGATCGAGCGGGGGTTGCCCGCGGAGTATGTCATAGCCATGCGGCGGGCGTTCGAGGCGCTTGACGACTCATGCCCGGATGTAGCGTCGCCGCCCCCGGCGACGGGCGTTTCGAGAACTACCGACGGCGGGGACGCCGCCGCTACAGTGCGCCGCTCCTGACTTCGCCTCGCCGCTTCTACTTTTTGCGGAACTCGAGGTGGTCTTTGTCGAGGTCGGCGACGATTTTGTCTCCTTCGCCGAACTGGCCGTCGAGGATGGCCACGCTGAGCGGGTTGAGGATTTGCTGCTGGATGACGCGCTTGAGCGGACGCGCCCCGTAGGCCGGATCGTAGCCTTCCTTGGCCAGGAATTTTTTCGCTTTGTCGGTCAGCTCGAGGCGGATGTTCTGCTGGTCGAGGCGCTTGAGCAGGCGCCTGAGCTGGATGTCGACGATGCTGGTGATCTCCTTATCGGTCAGGCGGTCGAAGATGATCGTTTCGTCGATGCGGTTGATGAATTCCGGACGGAAGTGTCCGCGCAACGCTTCCATGACGCGGCGGTTCCGCTCCTCGACCGGCAGGTCTTCCATGATGAATTGGCTGCCGATGTTGGAGGTCATGATGATGACCGTGTTTTTGAAATCGACCGTGCGGCCCTGTCCGTCAGTGATGCGCCCGTCGTCGAGAACCTGCAGGAGGACGTTGAACACGTCGCCGTGGGCTTTTTCCACTTCGTCGAAAAGGACGACGGAATACGGGTGGCGGCGGACGGCTTCGGTGAGTTGTCCGCCTTCGTCATAGCCGACATACCCCGGAGGCGCGCCGATGAGCCGGGCCACGGTGTGTTTCTCCATGTATTCGCTCATGTCGAGGCGCACAATGGCCTGTTCGTTGTCGAAGAGGAATTCGGCCAGTGCTTTGCACAACTCGGTTTTGCCCACGCCGGTGGGTCCGAGGAACATGAACGAGCCGATCGGACGGTTTTCGTCCTGCAATCCGGCCCGCGCGCGCCGCACGGCGTTGGCCACGGATTTGATGGCTTGGCCTTGTCCGACCACGCGCTCCATGAGGCGTTCTTCCATTTTGACCAGCTTTTGCCGCTCGCCTTCCTGCAAGCGCGTGACCGGAATGCCGGTCCATGTGGCGACGACTTTGGCCACGTCATCCTCGGTGACTTCCTCGCGCAACAATTGTCCCCCACCCTCCTTGGCCAGTTTGTTGTTGTGCTCTTCGAGTTGTGCGGTGAGTTGCGGGATCTGTCCGTATTGAATTTCGCTGGCCTTGGCGAAATCGCCCTGACGCTGGGCCACTTCGAGCTGGTTCTTCAGGTCTTCGATCTGTTCGGCCAGCTTGCGTGACTCGGTGACCTGCTTCTTTTCGTTCTGCCACTGCGCTTTGAGTTGCGAACCCTGCTCCTTCAAGTCGGCCAATTCCTTTTCCAATTTGGCCAGGCGTTCCTTGCTCGCGGCGTCTTTTTCCTTCTTGAGCGCGGTTCGCTCCATCTCGCCCTGCATGATCTCGCGCTCGAGCTTGTCCAACTCGGTCGGCATGGAATCCAATTCGATCTTGAGACGCGACGCCGCTTCGTCGATGAGGTCGACGGCTTTGTCCGGCAGGAAACGGTCGCTGATGTAGCGGTCGCTCAGCACAGCGGCGCCGACCAGCGCGCTGTCCTGGATGCGGACCCCGTGGTGGACTTCGTAGCGTTCTTTCAGTCCGCGCAGGATGGCGATGGTGTCCTCGACGCTCGGCTCCTTGACCATGACCGGCTGGAAACGCCGCTCGAGGGCGGCGTCCTTCTCGATGTATTTGCGGTATTCGTCGAGCGTGGTGGCGCCGATGGTGCGGAGTTCGCCGCGCGCAAGCTGCGGCTTGAGCATGTTCGAGGCGTCGGCCGAGCCCTCGGCCGCGCCGGCTCCGACGATGGTGTGCAGCTCGTCGATGAAAAGGATGATCTTTCCCTCGCTCGCGGTGACTTCTTTGAGGAACGCCTTGAGCCGCTCCTCGAATTCGCCGCGGAATTTCGCGCCGGCGATCATCGCGCCGATGTCCATGGCGATGACTTTCTTGTTCTTGAGCGATTCGGGCACGTCGCCGCTGACGATGCGTCGGGCGAGGCCTTCGACGATGGCGGTCTTGCCCACGCCGGGTTCTCCGATGAGGACCGGATTGTTTTTCGTGCGGCGCGAGAGGACCTGCATGGTGCGGCGGATTTCCTCGTCGCGGCCGATGACCGGGTCGATTTTCCCGCGCTGGGCCAATTCGGTGAGGTCGCGTCCGTATTTCTGCAGGGCCTGGTATTTCTCCTCGGGATTCTGGTCGGTCACGCGCTGCGATCCGCGCACCTCGACCAGCGCTTTCATCAGCTTATCGTGCGTCGCGCCGTCTGCCTTGAGCAATTTCGCGGCGGAGTCGGACCCCTGGGAGAGCGCGAGCAGGTAATGTTCGGCGCTGAGGTATTCGTCCTTGAGCTTCTCCATGACGCCCTCGGCCGCGTCGAGGGTCTGGCGCAGGTCGCTGCCGATGTGCGGTTGCGCGCCGCCGGTGACTTTCGGACGCCGGGCCAGTTCGGCATCGAGTTGCTCGCGCAGGCGCGCGGTGGAGACGCCCACTTTCTGCAGGAGCGGGACGGCCACGCCCTCGGATTGGTCGAGGAGGGCGAGCAGGAACTGCTCGTTGCCGATTTCCTGCTGGTGGAGCTTGCTGGTGAGGTCCGCGGCGGCGCTGAGCGCCTCCTGCATCTTCTGGGTGAAACGATCCGGTCTCATGCGACCGGAAGATTACCACTATTTGAGGCGGATC
>CAZEYV010000085.1:0-11414 GCA_964516705.1 uncultured Chthoniobacter sp. | reverse complement strand
GGCCAGGACGGCGAGGATGACGGCGCGGGAGAGGGTGAGGTCACCGGCGGTTTGCTCCGCCGGGGCATGCGGGACGTCCATGGGGCGCAGTGTGACGCGGCGCGCGTCCGGAGGAAAGGGGGAAACGACGGATGAAGAACCGGGGCCGGACCGGGGAGAGGGAGGATCCGAGATTTTAGATTGGAGATTTCAAAAGGAGGGGCCGGTCAGATCCCCAAGGTGGCCTGTTTTTGCGGGAGGACGGCTTCTTCGAGGGCCATGTAGCAGGTCCGTTCCTGCAGGGTGCCGAGGATTTCGGGGTCGAGTTCGTCGAACCGGCCGATGTTGAGCTCGGCTTGGAGGAGTCCGCCTTTGTCCACCATGATGGAGCGGGCGTGGACCTCGCCCTTGAGGAAGCCGCGCTTGAGGATGCGCAGGGTGCCGTTGCAGTAGATGCGGGCGGTCACCTTGCCACGGACCACCATGTCATGGACGCGGATGGGGTGGGCGACGATGACGTCGGCACCTTTCTCGACGCGGACGCGGCGCGAGCCGATCTCGCAGTTGAGGCGTCCGGAAGTGCGGATGCGCGTCTCGCCGTCGCAGAAAATCTTTCCCGCCGCCCCGCCGCCGATGTCGGCATTCCCGCAGATGGTCAGCTGGTTGTTGAGGTAGCCGAATTTTTTTATGACAAGATTGCCGCGCGTGCGGACGACGCGGCTGACGCGTTTCTCGATCAGAGCGTCATAGAGGTCGATGTGCGCGTTGCAGTTCGGGCAGGAAGTGGAGGAGGCCAGGCGGGGGACTTCGTGGAGGCGTCCGCATTCGTGGCAGCGGACGCGTTTGAATTCGGGCGGTCGCCAGCGTTCGTAGTATTCGCGCAGCCGGGCGATCTCCGGCTCGTAGCGGAGGAGCCACGGTTCGGCGCGGCGCAGCGCGCGTTCTTTGAACGGGGCGAGGCGGGCCGCGAGGGGGGCGAGCTTTTCCCGCCAGGCGGGCGCGGCGACGTCCGCGCGCGCGGGCTTCCGGTCATCCAGCTCGAAGTGCTGTCCGCAAGCCCGGCAGAACGTGCTGATGACGCCCGGTGATTCCTGCTGGCTGACGCCGCACTGGGGGCAGGTGACCGCCTTTGTCGCGGGGCGGGGCGGCATGACGGCTCCGCCTTTTTAGAGGAGGCCTTTTTTCGGTTCGCCGCCGGGTGCGCCGGACGGGCGCGCGGCGTCGGCGCGCTGCAGGGCGGTTTTGTTCGGGCTGACTTCGGATTTGCCGACGAACGTGGCGCCGTCCTCGATGATGATCCGGCCGGCGCGGAGGTCGCCGATGAGTTGCGCGGTGGCTTTGAGCTCGACGCGTTCGGCCGCGTCGATGTTGCCCTGCACGGAACCGTGGATGATGACGGACTTGGATTTCACTTCACCTTGCACGTTGGCGCTTTTGCCGACGGTGAGGGTGGCGTTGGATTGGATTTCGCCTTCGATTTTTCCGTCGAAAACAAGATCGTTCTGGAATTTGAGGGTGCCTTTGATTTCCACGTCGCTGGAAAGATGGTTGCGGTTGCTACCGCCGGTGGGTGATTCGCTCATGGGATTGACGATATTGCTGAGGTTCATTGATTGATGGAATGCCCACGTTACCGGCTGGGTTCGGGGTGTCAAAACGAAAGCAGCTGGGAGTGGGGAGTCTGGAGCTTGGAGCGTGGAGCGTGGAGCGGGGAGGAGGAGGGAGCGTCAGCCGGCGAGTTCTTCGGCGGGGTAGGTCCAGATTTCGCTCAGGGTGGGGTGGTAGTGGGGGATTTTGAGGAATTCGGCGGCGGTGGCGCGGTAGCGCATGGCGACGACCACTTCGTGGATCAACTCGGAGGCGTGGGGTCCGACCACGGCGCCGCCGATGATTTCGCCCCGGGGGCGGTCGGCGATGAGTTTGACGAAGCCGTCGGTTTTGCCGTGCACCATGGATTTGCCGTGGTCGGCGAACGGGTAGGTGGCGGCGGCGAAGTCGAGGCCGAGTTCGGCGGCTTCGCGTTCGGTCAGCCCGACCATGGCGGTCTCGGGTTGGGTGAAGACGGCGAAGAGGCGGAGGCGGTAGTCGATGGTTTCGAGCGGTTCGTTCTTGGCGCGGAGGAGGCGCGCGGCGTTGCGGGCGGCGATCTCGCCTTGCTCGATGGCGATGTGGACAATTTCCAATTTCCCGGTGATGTCACCAGCGCCGAAAAGGTGCGCGACGGAAGTCTGCTGCGTGTCGGTCGTGGCCAGCGGACGCCCGGGCGTCACCTCAAGGCCGGCCTGCGGCAGATCGAGGCCGGCCGTGGCGGGGTCGCGTCCGAGGGCGAGCAGGATTTCGTCCGCCTCGATCGTCTCCTCGCCGTCCTCGCGCGCGACGCGCACCCATTTGCCGCGGGTGGAGGTGCCGGCGCCGACGATGTGGCGTCCGAGGATGAATTTCGTGCCGTGGCGTTCCATGCCGTGCTGCACGGCGTCGGCCACGTCGCGGTCCATCGAGCTGAGGATTTGTTTGCTGCGTTGGATGACGGTGACGTCCGCGCCGAGCGCACGGTGGTAGTGGGCCATTTCCAGGGCGACGGGCCCGGCGCCGAGGACGATGAGGGATTTGGGCGGATGCTCGTTATCCAGGACGTCGTCGCTGGTCAGCGGTTTGGCTTCGGCGAGTCCGGGGATGTCGGGGTGACGGATGACCGAGCCGGTGGCGACGAGGATAAATTTGCTGCGGACGTTTTGTTCGCCGCCTTCGCGCAGGCGCACGGTGAGTTCATGGGGCGAAGTGAACTGGGCGTGTCCGCGGATCAAAGTGAATTTGCCGCTTGCCAATTGGTCGGCGCGGTATTTGGCGAATTCGGCGATGAGGCGGCGTTTGCGTCCGATGATTTTCGCGCCATCGAAACAGGTGTCCTTGGCTCGGAGTCCGAACTCGTCCGCTTCGCGCATGTCCTGCAGGCGGTTGGCCGACTCGATGAGTGTTTTGCTCGGCATGCATCCGCGCAGGATGCAAAGGCCGCCGAGTTCCGCGGATCCGTCGATCACGGCGGTGCGCAAACCTTCTCCCGCCGCGGTGCGCGCCGCGGCGTAGCCGGCGCTGCCGCCGCCGACCACGACAAAATCGAATTCATTCATCCCGGACTTTGTAAACGCGGAAGAACTGGTTGGCGAACACGGGTTGAAGAAAGTCGGGAAGGTCGCTTGCGCCGGCCAGGCGGGTGATCAACGGCTGCGGCGGAGAGGGAACGCCGAGCAGCGCGGTGGAAGTGGCGATGACGTGCTCGGGGGCATCGGTGACAATATATTTCACATCGCGCAGGGACAATTGCGCGGCGGCCGCGTTGTCATCATCGGACAGAAAGAAGTGCGCCGTGTCGACCGAGCCGGGGAGGCTTTGGTGGGAGGTGCCACCGACCATGGGTTGTCCGCTCATGCGCGCGAGGGCGGGCGAAATCCACCATGGTGCGAGGACGCCGCCGCGCGGTTGGGTTTGGAGAAACCGGGCGGTTTGCTCGAGCAGGGCGGCTTCGAGAATTTTTTCCTGCTGTCTGGCTTGCTCGGCCGGTGCGGGAAAGAGTCGCGCATCCCAGGCCCAGGCCACCGGCCAGAGGCTGACCACGAACACGGCTCCGATGACCCAAGCGTTGCGCAACGGCGCGAGCATCCACGGCAGGGCGAGGCAAAAAATGGCGGTCTGCCAGGGATTCCAACGCGCCTGCCATCCGGTCAGAGCAGTGACTGCGACGAGAAGGAGGAGAACGATGAGGGCGAGAGAATCGCGTCGCCGGAAATAATCCCACGCGAGCAAGAGCGGCGCGGGCACGAGCAGCCATCCGGTCCAGGCGAACATGGCGGCGGGCGTGGCGCCCTGAAGTTCGCCGAGCAGCGCGGCCCAGCGGGGAAAGAATTCGCGCACGGTTGCATCGGGCCAGGGGGAGCGGAAACCTTCCAGCGCCCACGCGACAAGGGCGATGCCCGCCGCAAGCAGGAGTGCATGGCGCCAAATTTTCGGGCAGGCCGCGCGCCGGAGCACGAGAGCGCGGGCCATTTCTTGCGCGGCGAGCAGGATCAGCGGTTCAAACCACGAGACCCACAGCGCCAGACCCCACGCTGCGCCGGAGGTCCAGGCCCATGCGTGCCGTGCGGTGCGGACGAACGCAAAGTTCGACGCCAGCGCGACGGTGGTGAGCGCGACGAGCAGTGACTGATGGTCGGGGCGCCCGAGGGCGAAGGCATGGGTCAGGGCGGGCGAGACGGCGAAAAGAACCAGCATCGGCCAGCGCGGGCGCAGATCGAGGCTGCGTGACCAGAAGAAAAGAAAAAGCAACGTGGCCAAGCCGAGGAGCGGCGAGATCCACGCCCCGGCCGCGTCGAAAGGACGGATGATCACCCCCAGCGCGGCAATGAGATAGTCCATCGGTGCGGTGGTGTGAGGGACGGTGCCCTGGGGAAAATTTTCGAAATCGTGCGAGCGGATGATGGTTCCGGGATTTTCCGCCACCATGGCCGCGCGTTGCATGCGGCTGTGGCAATCGCCGTCCGCATAAATGACGAGCAAGCCGCCGTCGGAGCGCGGGACGAAGACCTGGGTGCGGTTCCATGTGGCGGCGGCGAGGAAAAGGGTAGCAAGTGCCAGAGAGGCAACCACCGTCCGCGCCAAAATCCACCCGGGTCGCTTCACAGGAGGAAGATAGTGGGGAGGAGTCGGCCGGTTGGCCAGATCGCAGTATTGACAACTTCAACTTGAAGTGTCACTTGAGTGGCATGGAAACGATCTCCATGCTTGAGATACGCCGTAATGCCAAGGGTCTGGTGGAAAGATTGGGCCGCGGGGAGAGTTTCCGGATCACCTATCGCAACCGCACGGTGGGCGAGCTTTTTCCGCCCGAGGTGAGCGATGAAATCCGCTCGGATGATCCGGTCTACCGCATCGCTGAGAGGGCCGAGGATCTGGGAGGCGGTCTGGACTCCCGCGAGATTGACCGAATTGTTTACGGCCGGTGAAACCGGTCTTCATCGATACGATGGGCTGGGCTTGCCTGCTCGACCGTCGCGAGGCGCAGCACGAGTTGGCCGCCCGGTTGATGGCCGAATGGGGGCAAATGCGCCGGTCGTTGGTTACGACCGACTACGTGGTGGATGAGACAGCCACTTTGCTGATGGCGCGCCGGGCCGGCGGAGTGCTCGGGGAGTTTTTCGAACTCATCGAGCATTCGACGGCGCTGACCTTGACGCCGGTCGGTCCGGGGCGGTTCCGGGAGGCCTGCGGGCATCTGCTCAAGCATCGCGATCAGGGCTACTCGTTCACGGACGTGACGAGCTTCATCGTCATGAACGAACTCGGAGTGTCCGATGTCTTGACCGAGGATCGGCACTTCGAAAAAGCGGGCTTCCGCTGTCTGCTCTAGAATGCCCTGCGATCGCTTTATGACCCGAATAATCCGAAAAAAGACTGGAGCAGGGCGCGGGGCGGGATAGCTTGGTGGTTTGCGCCGGCTGAACCGGTCGCACCCCGGGATAAGCACGATTTTTATGGCGTCAAAAGCGAAGGAAAACGAGGAAGCGCAAGCGGCCAAGGGCGCGGAATACGGCGCGGCCCAGATCGACAAACTGGAAGGCTTGGAGGCCGTGCGCAAGCGGCCGGGGATGTACATCGGCTACACCGACGAGCGCGGTTTGCACCATTGCGTTTACGAGGTCCTCGACAACTCGATCGACGAGCACCTGGCCGGATTTTGCACGCACATCGACGTGACCATCCATGCGGACGGCTCCTGCTCCATCCGCGACAACGGCCGCGGCATTCCGGTCGACATGCACCCGAAGTGGAAGATCCCGGCCATCGAGCTGGTGCTGACCAACCTCCACGCCGGCGGCAAATTCGGCCAGGGCGCTTACAAATTCAGCGGCGGTCTCCACGGCGTCGGCGCGAAATGCGTCAACGCGCTCTCCGAGTGGTTCAAGGCCGAGGTCTACCGCGACGGCAAGGTCTACTTCATGTCCTTCGCCAAGGGCAAGACGACCCAGCAGCTCAAAGTTCTCAGCGAGCTGAAGAACAAAAAGCAGACCGGAACGCAGATCACGTTTTTGCCGGACGGCGAGATTTTCACCACGACCGAATTCGTCTTCGAGCGCCTCGGCGCCCGCATGCGGGAACTGGCCTTCCTCAACAGCGGCCTGGAAATCCGGCTGGCCGACGAACGCGTCGACGGGGAGCCGAAGAAAACGGTTTTCGTCTACAAGCTCGGCATCGAGGAATTCGTCAAAGAACTCGGCGAGAGCAAGCAGGTCATCCATCCGAAGGTCATCAAGATCACCGGCGGACGGAAGACGAAGATGAAGGACAAGGACGGCCACGACGTCGAGGAGGACGTCTTCGTTGATTGCGTCATGCAATACAACGACAGCTACACCGACCAGATCCTCTGCTTCACCAACTCGATCCCGAACCCGGACGGCGGGACGCACATGACCGGTTTCCGCTCGGCCCTGACCCGCGCGATCAACCAATACGCCAAGGCCAACGAGCTGGCCAAGGACAAGGACCCCGCCATCACCGGCGACGACGTGCGCGAAGGCCTCATTTGCGTGCTCAGCCTCAAGCACCCCGACCCGAAGTTCGAGAGCCAGACCAAGGTCAAACTGGTCAACCCGGAAGTCGACGGCATTGTCAGCTCGATCGTTTACGAGGGGCTGATGGATTTCTTCGAAACGAATCCGCCGGTGGCGAAAAAAGTTTTCGAGAAGGCGATGACCGCCGCGCGCGCCCGCGAAGCGGCGCGCAAGGCCCGCGAGACGGTGCGCAAGAGCGCGCTGACCGGCGGCGGGTTGCCCGGCAAACTGGCCGACTGCTCGGAGCGCGATCCTTCGTTGACCGAATTGTTCATCGTCGAGGGCGACTCGGCCGGCGGCTCGGCCAAGCAGGGGCGCGACCGGCGCTTCCAGGCGATTCTTCCGATTCGCGGAAAGTTGATCAACGTGGAGAAAGCGCGTTTGGACAAGGTCCTGCAGAACACCGAGATCCAGACCATGATCACCGCGGTCGGCACGGGCATCGGCGAAGGCGACCAGGAGGGATCCTTCAATTTCGGAAAGCTGCGTTACGGGCGGATCATCATCATGACCGACGCCGACGTGGACGGCTCGCACATCCGCACGCTGTTGCTCACCTTCTTTTACCGTCAAATGACCGAACTGGTCCGCCGCGGTTGCGTCTATATCGCCCAGCCGCCGCTCTACCAGATCAAGCGCAAGAAGCGCGAGGAATACGTCGATGACGACGCGCAGCTGACCAAGATCCTCATCTCGCTCGGCGCGGAGGACGTGAAACTCGTCCACCTGAAAAACAAAAAGACCTTCAGCGAGACGCAGCTCAAAGAAATCCTCGAGTTGCTCGAGCGCCTCAACAAGCACAGCAACGCGATCAAGCGTCTGGGCGGTGATTTCGAGAGCTACCTCGAGGCACGCGACACGAAGAGCGACAAGCTGCCCGAGTATCTGATCAAGATCCGCGACGGCAACACGGAGTCGGTCGAATACTTTCACGACGAGACCGAGTTGCAGTCGTTCGCCAAAAAGAACAGCGACCTCAATCTTTTCGAGGACGAAGCCGCCGAGGCGCCCGAGGGCACGAACGGCGACGCCGTGCCGAAGGAAAAAGAAAAAAGCACCGCCGCCCGCCGCCGCCGCGCGCGTCTCGTCGAGATCCACGAGTCGGTCGCGGTGGACAAGCTGATCAAAGAACTTTCCAAGAAAGGCCTCGAGATCGACCACTACACGGCGACGGACAACCCGATCTTCCATCTGGTCGAAGGCGAGGGCGAGCGCGAGAACAAGCACGAGGTCTTCGCCATCCCGCGCATCCTCGAGCTGGTCAAAGAAATCGGCCGCCGCGGTGTGCAGATCAAACGATTCAAAGGTCTCGGCGAAATGAACGCCAAAGAACTTTTCCAGACGACGATGGATCCGGAGAAACGCCGGCTCCTGCGCGTCCGGCTCGACGAAACCAACGCCGTCGAGGCCGACAAAATGTTCACCGTCCTGATGGGCGACGTGGTCGAACCGCGCCGCCACTTCATCGAGGACAACGCCCTCAACGTCCGCAACCTCGACGTCTAACCCAACCCACCCGATGCCCGCCAAATCAGCCGAACCGAAAACCGAAACCGCCGTCGACAAGACGTCCGCCCAGCGCAACAAGAACCTCGACCTCGCGCTGCAGCAGATCGCGAAAGATTACGGCGACGGCGCCATCATGCGTCTCGGCGACCATTCGCAGACCAACATCGACGTCATCCCGACCGGCAACATCCTTATCGACCGCGCCCTCGGCGTGGGCGGCGTGCCGCGCGGCCGCATTGTCGAGATCTACGGCCCCGAGTCCTCGGGCAAAACGACCCTCACCCTCACCATCATCGCCCAAGCGCAGCGTCGCGGCGGTTTGGCCGCGTTCATCGACGTCGAGCACGCCCTCGATCCGAAGTATGCGCAACGTCTGGGGGTCAATCTCGACGACCTTCTCGTCTCCCAGCCCAGCTCCGGCGAAGAGGCCCTGCGCATTTGCGAAACGCTGGTCCGTTCCAACGCCCTTGACGTCATCGTGCTCGATTCCGTCGCCGCGCTGGTGACCAAGCAGGAATTGGAAGGGGAGATCGGCGATTCCACGGTCGGCACGCAGGCCCGCCTGATGAGCGCGGCCATGCGCAAATTGACCGCGCTGATCGCCAAGGCCCGCACGTGCTGCATCTTCACCAACCAGATCCGCGAAAAGATCGGCGTGATGTTCGGCAACCCCGAGACCACGCCCGGCGGCAAGGCGCTGAAATTCTACTCCAGCGTGCGCATGGACATTCGTCGCATCGGCGCGATCAAGCAGACCGATGGCGTCGTGACCGGCAACCGCACGCGGGTCAAAGTGGTGAAAAACAAAGTGGCCCCGCCCTTCACCGAGGCCGAGTTCGACATCATGTACAACGAAGGTATCAGCAATGTCGGCTCGCTCATCGATGTCGCCCTGGAAAAAGGCGTCCTCGAAAAACGCGGCAGCTGGATGAGCTACAAAGGCAACCAGCTGGCCCAAGGTCGCGATGCGGCCAAGGAAGCGCTCAAGGCCGACGAAAATTTGTACAAGGAAATCGAGGAAGCCACGCTTGCCGCGATGAAAGCGGCGGAGGCAGCATAGGGCAAGACGACCGGCGCCGGGGACGGCGCCGCTACATTTTGTAGCGTCGGCGTCCCCGCCGACGGAACGAACGCTCACCACGCATGAACATCCACGAATACCAAGCGAAGGAACTTCTGACCAAGTTCGGGGCGGACAATCCGCGCGGCGCGGTGGCCCGCACGGCGGCCGAGGCGGAGAAAGTGGCCCGAGAACTCGGGACGAATTCCCTCGTGGTCAAAGCCCAGATCCACGCCGGCGGACGCGGCAAGGGGAGTTTCACCAACGGATTCCAGGGCGGCGTACATCTTTGCAAGACGGCCGGCCAGGCCCGCGACATCGCGGCCAAGATGATCGGGCAGACATTGGTCACGCATCAGACCGGAGCCGAAGGCCGCGTGGTCAACCAAGTGCTGGTCGCCGAGTCGGTCGAGATCGAGAAAGAGTTTTATTTCGCCATCCTCATGGACCGCGCCACCGGCGCCCCGGTGATTGTGGCCAGCCGCGAAGGCGGGATGGACATCGAGGAAGTTGCCGAGAAGAGTCCGGAAAAAATTCTCCGCGAACCGGTCGATCCGGCTTTCGGGCTGCAACCTTTCCAGACGCGCAAGCTGGCCCGGGAACTCGGCTTCGAACCGGCCCAGATGCGCGGTGCCTGCAAATTGTTCGCCGCGCTCTACCGCTGCTTCACGTCGTGCGATTGCTCGATGGTTGAGATTAACCCGCTGGTCCTGACCAAAGGCGGCGAGGTGCTGGCGCTGGATGCCAAATTTTCTTTCGACGACAACGCGCTTTTCCGTCATCCCGACATCGTCGACCTGCGCGACGTGGCCGAGGAAGACCCCCGCGAAGTCGCCGCCTCGAAGCATCACCTCAGCTACATCGGGTTGGACGGCAATATCGGCTGCATGGTCAATGGTGCCGGACTGGCCATGGCCACCATGGACATCATCAAGCACCACGGCGGCGAACCGGCCAACTTCCTCGACGTCGGCGGCGGGGCCAGCGAGGAGCAGGTGACCGAAGCGTTCAAGATTTTGCTCTCGGATGCCAAGGTGAAAGCCATCCTCGTGAATATTTTCGGCGGCATCATGAAGTGCGACGTCATCGCGCAGGGCATTCTCAACGCGGTGAAGTCGGTGAAACTCGGCATTCCGCTCGTCGTCCGGCTCGAGGGGACGAACGTCGAGCAAGGCCGCAAGTTGTTGGCCGACTCGGGACTGCCTATCGTCACCGCGACCGATCTCGACAGCGCCGCGAGCGAAATCGTCAAACTCGCCAAATCCTAATCATGTCCGTTCTCGTCGATAAAAACACCCGCTTGGTCGTGCAGGGCATCACCGGAAAGTCCGGCGCCTTCCACACGCGCAACTGCATGGAATACGGCACGAATGTCGTGGCCGGGGTCACGCCCGCGCGCGGCGGCGAGATGTTCGACGAGAAAGTCCCCGTCTTCGACACGGTGCACGAGGCGCGCGAGAAGACCGGTTGCAATGCGACGATGATTTTCGTCCCGCCGGAGTTCGCCGCGGACGCCATTTTGGAAGCGGCCGATGCGGGAGTGGAGCTGATCGTTTGCATCACCGAAGGCATTCCGGTCATGGACATGATGCGGGTCAAAGAGATGCTCCAGGCCGCGAAGTCGCGGCTGATCGGACCGAACTGTCCCGGCATCATCACGCCCGGACAGTGCAAGATCGGCATCATGCCCGGATACATCCACAAACCGGGTCACATCGGCGTGGTCTCGCGCTCCGGCACACTGACTTACGAGGCGGTCTGGCAACTGACCAGCCGCGGTGTCGGCCAATCGACCTGCATCGGCATCGGCGGCGATCCGATCATCGGCACAACGACGCTCGACGCGGTGCAATTGTTCGCCGCCGACCCGGACACGCACGGGATCATTTTGATCGGCGAAATCGGAGGCAGCGCCGAGGAAGAAGCCGCCGCGTGGCTCAAGGATCATTGCGACAAGCCCGTGGCCGGTTTCATTGCCGGAGCCACCGCACCTCCCGGACGCCGTATGGGCCATGCCGGCGCGATCATTTCGGGCGGCAAAGGCATGGCCTCGGCGAAAAAAGACGCTCTTCGTGAGGCCGGTATCGCCGTGGCCGAGACACCCAGCACCATCGCCGACACCTTGTTGGCGGTGATGAAGTAAGGCGCGGCAAGCGTCCGTCTTATACCAATCGCGAAAAGTTTTTGGACTTTTCACACCCTCGGTAGGGTCGGCTGGCCCAGCCGACCGCACGCATCGACCAGAAAGGCAGCGGCCCGCT
>CAZEYV010000084.1:0-5788 GCA_964516705.1 uncultured Chthoniobacter sp. | reverse complement strand
CCAATACGAAATCTCCAACTACGCGCGCGAGAACCGCACCTGCCACCATAACCTCGCGTATTGGGAAGGTGCCGACTACCTCGGCCTGGGCCCCAGCGCATGGTCCACGATCAGCGACCGCCGCTGGCAAAACATTCCCGACACGGCGGCTTACGTCCGCGCCGTCCAAGCCGGCGTGCGCCCGCTGACCAACGAAGAAATCCTCCCCGCCGCCACCCGCGAGGCCGAAAAGATCGCCTTCGGCCTCCGCATGAACGCCGGCCTCGACCCCGCCCGACTGGCCGCCAACCACGATCTGGTCACCAGCCTGCGCACCGAAGGCCTCCTCGAAGACCACGGCCCCCGCGTCCGCCTCACCGCCCGCGGCCGCTTGCTCGCCGACGAAATCGCCGCGGAATTTGTCTAGAGCGGTTTCGTAAATGTCGTAGCCGTTTGGTGTAGCCGCGGCACAGAGTGCCGCGGCTACAGAAAATCTTATACCAATCACGAAAAGTTTTTCGGCTTTTCACACCCCTCGGTAGGGTCGGCTGGCCCAGCCGACCGCACGCATCCACCAGAAAGGCAGCGGCCCGCTGAGCCAGCGGGCCCTACCAAAAACTCTCTCCCGATAAGTCCACGACCTTTCGGTGTTTGGTATTAAACCGCTGTAGTGGCAACGCTTCGGCGCCGGGGACGGCGCCGCTACATAAACTGGGACCACCACGGTTAGGGTTGGGCCGGCGCCACATGCAGCGAAGCCGCGAAGACTTCTTGCATAGCGGCAAGTTGGGCAGCATCCAGCGCGATCACCGTGGAGCCTTTGGCACCGCGCAGGATGATCTCCGCGGCCTGGCCTTCGAGCAGCGCCGTCATGATCGGACGAATGGTGTCAGCGTCCACGTCCAGCAACTCGACCACCCCGTCGCTGGTTTTCTCGGCACTGATTTTGGCGGGGCGAAAACTTCCGACCGTGGCGCCATCGACCGTGACACTGCATTCGCCGGCGTCGATCCAATCGGTGCCCTCGTAGCGCAGGACGAGGCGCACGGCGCGAGCGCCGCCTTGGCCAAGTTGCACGAAGCGCAGATAAGCGGTGCTACCGGAAGCCGCGACCGGCGCTTGATAGGACACCGCCCCGTGGGCGGGATCCGCGGCGGAGGTCAATCCCGCCAAGGCCTGTTCACCGGCGGGCGCCAAGCGGGGGGGCAATTCCTCGTAGCGGCGCTCTTCAGCGGCGTGTTCTTCGGGCGATATCACGGGCTCCGGTGATTTGGCGGGTGGCGTCGGCGGGCGGCAGGCGGCCAAAGTGGCCGCCGCCGTGACCGCGAGGCAGCTGCGGAGAGGGAATCCCACGCGCGGCACGGATCAGTTGTTCTGCAGCTCGAATATCAGGCGCAGGAACATTTCGCTGTTACCGCTTTCATCCACCGAGAAGACGCGGCGTTGGAAGCCCTCTGTCACGTCCTCTTGGTTGGTGTGGACCGTCCACGTGATATTCGACGTCTGCCACGCATCAGGCGCGGCGAGATTGGTCGACCAGACGGCGCGGTTGGTCAGCACCGGATCGTTGGTGCGGATGAGCGCAGTAAGGGTGAGTTTGCCGTCGTTGCGCTCCATCTGCGGCAGGATACCGGAATTGTTGCTGGCCGGATGGCCGCCGAGTCCGTATTCGAGCAGAGCGACGACGCCGTCACCGTTGAGGTCACTGTCGGGCGCCTGACCGCCGAAGACGCTGTCGAAGGAGACACCGGCACCGGTGACCGTGATCTCGCGGGCCACGGAATTGGCTGCAGCGAAGTTTTCATTGCCGTTCTGCACCGCGGTGATGGTGGCCGTGCCGGCGCCGACGAGCGTGAGGGTGCTGCCGCTCACTGTAGCCACGGCCGGATTGGATGTGGTGTAGGAGACGGTCAGACCCGACGACGCGGTGCCACCCAAGGCACGCGAAGTGCCGACTGTGCCGGTCGACGGATCGAGCGTGAAGGTGACGGTTTGCGCCGCCTTGGTGAAGTTGATGGTCGCATCGGACTGCGCGCCGGCGCGGTCGGCGGTCTCGGCCACCGTGGCGCGTACGACCACGGAGCCTGCACCGGCCCCAATCGTGAGCTGATTGCCGTTCAGCGTGACTTTGTCAGTGTCACCGCCCACCACGCTGTAGGTCACGGATGCGTTGGCCGTGTTGGACGCGCTCAGCGTGACGACCGAACCGAACGAGGCGGTCGCGGCCGGGGTGAAAGTGATCGTCGGCGCAGTCATGTCGACCAGCTGCAGGTAGTGCGCGTGGTAGCCGCCGGCGTTGGGCGCCGGTTGGTAAGGCAGTCCGACGTAAAGACCGTTGTCGATGAGATCGGCGCCGGTGCGGTCCGTGCCCCAGACGAAGGCGTTTGGCGTGTCGGAGAGCAGATCGCGTACGTTGTAGCTGCGGGTGCGCTGGATGCCGAAGTAGTTGCCCGCGCCGAGCGGGGCGTTGAGCGAGAAGAGAGAGGCCACCGAGGGATTGCCGCGGTAGTTGTTGTTGACGAAGGCAAACACCACGCTCTGTCCGGGTGCGCCGGCGTTGGCGCCGAGGTCTTTCACCTTGCCCACGGCGAACATGTTGTCGTCGTAACCGCCGGTGGTCTTGCTCAGGAAGTAGACGTTCTGGCTTTGCAGGGCCGAGGCGGTGAGGCGGGCGCGATTGATGCGGCCGTAGAAATTCTGTAACGCCCAGTCACTGCCGGTGCGGCCGGTCCAGATTTGGGACATCTGGTTGTAGACTTTGAAGTTCGGGATGTTTTTGCCGAAGTTCGATTCGTATTTGGCGAAGTTGTTGGCTGCGTCAATCGGACCGAACAAGCCGACGCTTGCGCTGTAAGCGGCCGCACTGTTTTGCGCGCCAGCCTCCTGGCCATACATCAGCATGGGAATGCCATCGAGGGCCCCGACCTGGGCGTAGGCGTAGGCGATGCTGAAGACGTCGTTGTGCGGGAAGACTTCGTCGTGACTGACGAGGTTGTTGAGCAGCGTGACATTGTCGAAGGCGTTGCGGCGGTCGTCGTAAGCCTGCCAAGTCTCGACCGTCTTCGGATTGCGGGCGTTACCCGGACCGCCGTTGGCCGGGTAGCCGAAGAAGCTGTCGCGCCAGTAGAAGACGATGTTCTCGTTGAGGATGTCGAAATGGCGAGCCGAGCGGTAGCCGACGCCATGACGCTTGCTGCCAGCCACATCACGGAAGCCGTCGAGCGACTCGGCCATGAAGATGAAGTCCCACTTCACGCTGCGGGTCTTGTTGATGCAATACTCCCAGAACTGCGAGGGCAGACCCTGCGCAAAGTCGCAACGGAGGCCGTCGATGCCTTTGTAGGACTCGTTCTTCGGCGTGCCGCGCGGGTGGCCGGACTGCTCGAGCCAATAGATCGGGTAGTAGGCGAAGTATTCCCAAACCTGGCGCGTGGTCTCGGTGTGACCAAAGAATTCGTCGCGCTCGAGGAGGAATTCGAATTTGTGGGCGTTGTCCGGATAAGTCTTGTCCGCGTTCTGCGTGCCCTTGGCTTTGACCAAGGTGTCATAGTTTCCGAAATAAAGCTCGCGCACGTCGGTCCAATCGCCGAAGTCGTTGCGGTCGGGCGCGATGGCGATTTCGGCGGCGTTGGCCGCCGGTTGCGCGGGGAAGCCCTGCTTGGCGAACCAACCGGGATTGGCGTTGCGGATCTGCGCGGAGGGCGCGTAAGGCAAGCCGAGGTCGGCGGCCCCCTGCCCCATGATGGCGTCGGGCGCGCTGTGGTTGAAGGTCCCGTCCATCATCACACCAACGCCCCACTCGTCGAGACGGCTGACGAAAGTTTGGAATTCGGCCATGGCGGTCGAGGCGCTGTTGCCGGCGCCGCGGCCGAGCATGGGGGCGACCGACCAGTAATCGCGCACCGCGTAGGGACTACCCGGATCAAACGGGAGACCCGGCGTCTCGGGGTTGAGATCGCGGCCATCGACACCGATCGGGTGAATGGGCTGCAACCAGAGCATGTTTACACCGAGGGCGGAGTAATGGAGTTTGTTGAGCGCATCGGGGCGACCGTCATAGCCGCCGCTCTCGCCGGGCAGGTCGGGATCGTTGACGAGATCGAGGAACGTGCTGCGGCCGGCAAAGCTGGTGTCTTTGGCTTCGACGATGAGCGGATTGACCTCATACATGTTGACGGTCAGCGCTTTTTTCGGCGAGACGACCACCGCCAAGTCGCGGCGCTGGGCGCTGTCGGTGTAGTAGATGTAGTCTCCTCCGTTGACGCCGTTGATTTTGTAGCGGACCTGCAGGCGGTAGGCGCCGCAGAGGTTGACCGGCAGCGTCGCTGAGTAGAACCCCTGCCCGTCCGGACCGCTCATCGGGTAGGCGCGGAAGTAGGTGTCCGAGTTGGTCGTGACGGTGGCCGGATCTTCCTCGAGCACGGCATGGTCGCGGCGGTTGAGGTTGGTGAAGACTTCGACATCGGTGACCGACGCGCCGGGCGCGGCGTTAGGCTTGAAGCGCACGGTGATCTGGGCGGACTCGTTGGCCAGTTCGTCGAGATAGAAACGTCGGAGGTCGTAGTTGCCGTCGCGGTCGTTGCCATTCACCTGGGTGCGCATCTCGGGGCGGCCGGTGTCGAAATGGCCATCGATGTTTTCATCGCGGATGGACGCTGTGTTGACCGCTTGGAATTCGGCGACTTCGATGTCGTCGGCCCAGTTGCCAAAGGACGCGGGCGCTTGCGAGAGGAGGTTGCCGCCATTGGCACGCGGGTAAGCGCCCACGGCAAAGTAGAGAATCTTGGGCACTTTGCCGAAGACTTGGAGGAGGTCAATTTCGGTCTCGAGCGCTTTGCCGCCGTCGCCGAGGAAGAAACGGCCGGAACTGCCGAAATTATTGGCATAGGCATCGGTCGGATTCGCGCCGATCCACGGCTTGGACGCCGTGTTCATGAAAATGCGGCCGGCCTTGGCCCACGGATGGTTCACCGGGTTGCCGAACTCGTCGGTGATGAAGATGAAATGGTCGTTGACGCCGTCTTTGGTCGACCAAGTGGCAGTGTAGAGTTTGTTGCCGCGGATGGCGGCGTAGATGCGCATGCCATTGTCCGAGACGATGAAGTTCTGACTGTCAAACTCGCCGTCCATAACGAAGCCGGGGGCGGTGGAGAGCGTGAAGTTGCCGCCGTTGTTGTTGTCGATGGTCGAGCCGCTCTGGAAGTAGTAGGTCAGCGCATCGGTGCCGCCCGGCATGGTGTAGGTGGCCGTGAAGACGCCGGCGTTGTTGGTCATGACCACGGGGACGAAACTGCCGTTGTCTGCACGGATCTGCAGAGTGATGGACGCCGCGCCTTTGAGCGGGCCCTCGTTGGGCCGGTAGGTGAAAGTGAAGTTGTTGCCGTCGCGGGAGACGGAAACTTCCGAGGGCTGCGAGACACCGACGACGTAGATCTTCGTTTCTTTGCCGGCAAGGCTGACGTTGAGCGTGCCGCCGGTGACGGTCAAAGTATCGCTGGGATTCAGGGTGTTGACGAAAACGGTGCCGTTGGGTTTGCCCACCGCGGGCTGCAGACTCACGTTGCCGTCGGCCGTGTTCAGCGCGACGAGGGACTCTTCGTTGTTGAAAACCCGGCTGAACGCGTAAGGGCCCCAGCCGTTGGAGTCCCAACGCTGTTGAAAACTGCCGCGGGTCAGACTGCGGTGCTTGGCGCGGGCTTCGTTGAGGACTTTGATGTGCTGGTAGAGCGGGGCGTTGGTCGCGGCCAGTTTGTTGCCTTGCGCCGGACCGGGCTGGAAACCGCGGTCGAACATGCACTCGCGCTGCCAG
>CAZEYV010000083.1:0-17435 GCA_964516705.1 uncultured Chthoniobacter sp. | reverse complement strand
CTCGTAGTCCGGCTGGCCGGAGGACGGCGCATTTTCCGCCTGCGCCATGGCGAACCCCAGGGCGAGGAGGGTGGCCACCCGGGGGGCGAAGCCGGTCTTGCCGGCGACGGGTATGCGGTCGTGCATTCGGTCGGATCAGCTCTGCACGATTCGCATGGCCGGGAGGGGTCCGCTGATGCCGCCGGCATCGAGGGCCTTTTTGGCGGCCTCGTTGAGGGTGAATTGCGCGGGCCAGTATTGGTCAGGCTCGCACCAGGCGCGCAGTTCCATGGTGTATTTGTTTTCGCCCAGTGCGGTGAGGACAGCGACGGGCGCGGGATCGGCGAGGAGGTGCGGGTTGCCGGCAGTTGCGCCGAGAAGGGTGGCGCGGACTTTGTCCGGCGCATTGGTGCCGGCGACGGTGCAGGGCACGATGACGACCCGCTTCGGATTGGCGCTGAAGTTGGTGATGTTGCCGCCGGTGATGGCCGAGTTCGGCACCACGACCTTTTTGTTGTCCAGAGTGTGGAGGGTGGTGGTGAAGATACCGATCTCCTCGACGGTGCCTTCGGTGCCGGCGGCGGAGAGATAGTCGCCGCGTTGGAAGGGGCGGAAGAACACGAGGAGGAAGCCGGAGGCGAAGTTCGAGAGATTGCCCTGCAACGCGAGGCCGATGGCCAAGCCGGCGGCGGCAATGAGCGCGGCAAACTGCGCGGTGGGTATGCCGAGTTGTCCGAGCGCGGTGACAATCACGAGCACGAGAATGAGACCGTGGAGGATGTTGGCGATGTAGGTGACGACAGTCTGGTCGGTGCCGCGACGGTTAAGCGAGTTGACAACGATCTTGCGGATGAGGCCCGCGATCCACGCGCCTATGAGGTAAACGAAGATGGCGGCGACCAGGGATGTGGCAAAGGAGAGCCCGTGTTCCGCGACCCAGCTGGAGGCGGTGGTGAGCATTTCCTGTCCGTCATGGACGACGGCCGGCGGGGCATCAGGGGTGGCTTGGGCGAGGGTGATCATGTTGGTGGTGTTTTGAGTGAGTCGGTGTCCTTGGATTTTAGACGGTCAGGGCCCGCTGGAGCGGGCCCTGACAGTCGATACAGGTCGCGTTTCGCCTTACTGCTGGACGCTGGTGACGGCTTCCATCACGCGGTCGAGGTTGAAGCTGCCGGGCTTCTGGCGCGGCGGATACTCTTTGAAGCTCTGCAACCACTGGCCGACGTAAGCGGTGGCCGGGGCGATGACGAACATGTGTTCGAGATACCAGCGGCCGTAGTCCATGCCGATGTCCTGCGCGAGTTCGAACGGGTCCATGCGGAGGTTGTTGAGGATGGGGGCGCGGAGTTCGACGAAGGGTTGTTGCCAGACGTGCAATCCATGCGCCTGTTGCTCGAGGAAGGTGATCTTCCAATTGTCATAGCGCAGGGCGGCCACGCTGCCGTCATCGGTCCAGTAGATGAACTCGCGACGCGGCCAGGCGCCCTGGCCTTGGAGGGCGGGAAGGAGATTGTAGCCGTCGATGTGCACCTTGTAGCTGCGGTCACCGAGCTTGGCCCCTTTGAGGAGTTGCTCTTTGGCGTCGGGGTTGCCGGCGGCGGCGACCAAGGTCGGGAGCATGTCCTCGTGCGCACCAATGTCATTGATCACGGTGCCGGGTTGGATGACGCCGGGCCATTTGATCATGGCCGGCACGCGGTAGCCACCTTCCCACTGGGTGTTTTTCTCGCCGCGGAACATGGTGGTGCCGCCGTCGGGCCAGGTGAAGGCCTCGGCGCCGTTGTCGGTCGAATACATGACGATGGTGTTCTCCTCGATGCCGAGTTCCTTGAGTTTGGCCAGAACGAGGCCGACGTGGCCGTCGTGCTCGACCATTCCGTCGGCGTAGATACCGAGTCCGGTTTTGCCGTCCGACTCGTCCTTGAGGTGGGTGAAGATGTGCATGCGGGTGGAGTTCCACCAGAGGAAGAAGGGTTTGTCCTCTTTGACCGCGCGCTCCATGAAGTCGAGGGCCTTGGTGTTGACTTCCTCGTCGATGGTTTCCATGCGCTTGCGGGTCAGCGGGCCGGTGTCCTCGATCTTGCCGCCGGCGAAGCTGTGGATGACACCGCGCGGTCCCCACTTTTCTTTGAACTCGGCGTTCTTCGGGTAGTCGGGGTGCTCGGGCTCTTCCTCGGCGTTGAGGTGGTAAAGGTTGCCGAAGAATTCATCGAAGCCGTGGGCGGTCGGCAGCATGTCGTCGCGGTCCCCGAGGTGGTTCTTGCCGAACTGGCCGGTGACATAACCCTGCGCTTTGAGCAGTGTGGCGATGGTCGGGTCTTCCTTCTTCATACCCTCCGGCGCGCCGGGCAGGCCGACTTTGGTCAGGCCGGTGCGAATGGGGGATTGCCCGGTGATGAACGCGGCGCGTCCGGCGGTGCAGGATTGCTGTCCATACCAATCGGTGAAGAGCGCGCCCTGTTTGGCGATGCTGTCGATGTTGGGCGTTTTGTAACCCATCATGCCCATGTTGTAGGCGCTGACGTTGAATTGCCCGATGTCATCGCCCCAGATGACAAGGATATTGGGTTTCTTGGTGGCAGCCTCTTGCGCAGAGGCGGGTGAGGCGTTGAGGACGGCCGCAAGGGCGGCGAGGAGGAGAATACGGATGATGTTCATAAATTTCGGAGGTGCGACTCTGGGAGAGCGGGAATCCGGCGGCTATGCAAAAATCGCAGAAACCGGCAGGGTGCGGAGTGAGGACTTGCTTCGCGCTGGCGGTCGGAGCATGTGATTTACTACCAGTATGCAAAATTCGCAGAGAGCGGGGAGCGCCGGGCAGGTTTTCAGCGGCGTGATCCGGCGGGACGCCATCGAGGATATGAGTGGCGCGGTGCGGCAGTTTTTCGATTTGGAAGCGGTGCAACTCGAACCCGGTCCGTTCCATTGCCGGATCGACTTCATCGCCGCGGGGAACACGTTTCTTTACCGCGAGCATTATCCGGTGCGCACGCATTTGACCGGCGAGTTGTTGAGCAACCGGTTCGGGCTCGCCTTGCCGGTGCAGGGGCCGAGTCTGAAGTTCGCCGGCGAGGAAATGAAGCGTTCGCGGCTGGCTTCGGCCATGACCGGCGAGGAAATGGACGTGTATGCGGCCGGCGGCTTGAAGCAATTTGTTGTCCTGCTCGAACACGCGCGGTTGCTGCAGCTGGCGGAGGAAGCGGGTTTGCCGGCGGAGGTGCAGCGCGCCTTGCGGCGCGGGCGCGAGACCATGCCGTTGGTCGCGAAGCCGCAGGCAGTGGCATCTTTTTCCCAACGGCTCCAGCACTTGCTGCGCCTGGCTGCGATCGGCGAACTGCAGGCGGATGCGGCGCGATTCGAGGAATGGGTTTACGGTCAGACGCTGTCCATCCTGGACGTGAAAGACCTGCCGGCGGGGCGTCCGCCGGGCGCGGTGCTGGTGCGGCGCGCGATCGAGATTGCCGACACACCGCGCGGACCGGTGCCGGTCGCGACGCTGTGCCGTTTGTTGCGGGTCAGCCCCGGCACCCTGGAAAGCGCCTTCAAGACGGTTACCGGCGTGACGCCGCACACCTTTTTCCTTCGTCGGCGCCTGAATCACGCCCGCAGCGTGCTGCTGCGCGGGGATCCACGGGGGTGCAAGGTCACGAATATCGCGAGCGACCTCGGCTTCAGCGAACTCGGGCGCTTTGCCGTGCGCTACCGCCAAATGTTCGGCGAGACCCCGTCGCAGACCCTCCAGCGGCGCGCACAAGAGATGGTATCGGTGCCGGGATGGCGGGCTTGAGGCGGCTTTTGGGCGTGAAGATGCCGCCGCTTGTGCTACGTTGCTCCGTTTATGGCCGATTACCTGAGAGTTGCCGGGATCCTGCTTGAGGTCCTCGTTCTTTTTAACCTGATCATCATCGCCCACGAATTGGGCCATTTCGTGGCGGCTCGCTGGCGCGGTTTGGTGGTGGAAAAGTTCGGCATCTGGTTCGGCAAGCCGCTCTGGAAGAAAACGATCGGCGGCGTGGAGTACAGTCTGGGGTCGATCCCGGCCGGCGGTTTTGTCGCGCTGCCGCAATTGGCTCCCATGGAGTCGGTCGAGGGCGAAAGTGTGCACGATCGCGCATCGCTTCCCCCGGTCAGCGCGCTGGACAAAATCATCGTGGCCCTCTCCGGTCCGGTGGCCAGCATGCTGCTGGCGTTGCTTTGCGCGGTGATCGTTTGGTTCGTCGGACGTCCGGTCAGCCAGGCCGAGACCGGCACGGTGATCGGCTACGTGGTGCCGGAGGGCCCCGCGGCCCGGGCCGGCCTGCAGCCGGGGGACAAGATTCTCGAGGTCAACCGTCACCCGGTCTCGAAATTCGCCGGCATGGGCAACATGCGGCAAAGCGTGATGTGGAACGTGGTGCGCAGCGAGGAACCGCTCATTCCCGTGAAGATCGAGCGGGATGGCGCGGTGCAGACGGTCGAAGTCGAGCCGACGGTGCCGGAGCGTCAGGGATGGGGAAGGCGTCCCCTCCGCCAGATCGGCATCCTGCCGGCCATGACCCCGATGGTGGCCAAGGTCTTCAAGGACAGCCCGGCCGCGGTGGCGGGGATCCGTCCGCGCGACCTGATCACCGCGGTGGACGGGCAACCCTTGCTCAGCCTCCCGTCGCTTTCCGAGTATCTCGACCAGCATCAGGCGGGTGTGCCGGTTGATTTGACCGTGCAGCGCGGTGAAGAAACGCTGCAACTGGCCGTTACTCCCTTGCTGCCCGAGGGCGAGAAGAAACCGCGGATTGGCATCCAGTGGGACGACCGGGGTCCGACCGTGCTGGAGCACCCAAATCCGCTGCAACTCGTCGTGGGCAGCGTACGCACCATGGTCGACACGCTTTCGGCGGTCTTTTCGCCGCGCAGCGACATCAAGGCCGAGCATCTGAGCGGTCCGGTCGGGATCATGCGGATCTACTATCTGCTTTTCGAGTCGCCGGACGGATGGCGTTTGGCCCTCTGGTTCAGCGTGGTGCTCAACGTGAACCTCGCTCTGCTCAATCTTTTGCCCATCCCCGTGCTCGACGGCGGACACATCATGCTGGCCATCATCGAGTCGATCCGGCGCAAGCCGATCAATGTGCGCGTTCTGGAAATCGTGCAGAGCGGCTTCGCCTTCCTCATCATCGGCTACATGCTTTATGTCACCTTTTTCGACGTGCAGGATCTGCCGTGGCGGGGGAAGGCGGAGGAACCGCCGGCGGAGCTGAAATTCACGCCGGCTCCGGATAAGGCCGGCGCCGGGGAAGGCACCGCTCCGGGAATGTAGCGTCGGCGTGCCCGCCGACGGATTTGCGCGATGAGCAGCGAGCTTCCGCTTCCGTTTTACCCGGAGCGCCGGCGCAGCCGCGCGGTCCGCGTGGGCGTCACGGCGATCGGCGGGGAAAATCCGGTGCGGGTGCAGTCCATGCTGACTTGCGACACGATGGACACGGACGCGTGCGTCCGGGATTCCGTCGCGCTGGCGGATGTCGGGTGCGAGATCGTGCGCATCACGGCGCCGACGGTGAAGGATGCGCGCAACCTCGGGGCCATCCGCGACGGTTTGCGGGAGCGCGGTTGCGATGTGCCGCTGGTCGCCGACATCCACTTCAAGCCCGATGCCGCGCTGGAGTCGGCCAAGTGGGTCGACAAGGTGCGGGTCAATCCGGGCAACTATGCCGACTCGAAAAAGTTCGCGGTGCGCGAATACACCGACGAGCAATACGCGGCGGAGATCGGGCGCATCCGGGAGAAATTCGCGCCGTTGGTCAAGGTCTGCCGGGAGCGCGGTGTCGCCATGCGCATCGGGACGAACCACGGCTCGCTGAGCGACCGCATCATGAACCGCTACGGCGACACGCCGCTCGGCATGGTGGAGAGCGCGCTCGAGTTCGCCCGTCTCGCGCGGGAGATGGATTACCACGATTTCGTTTTCTCCATGAAGGCGTCGAATCCGAAAGTGATGATCGCCGCTTACCGCCTGCTCGTCGCGCGTTTGGCCGCGGAGGGGCCGGATTGGAACTATCCGATCCACCTCGGTGTGACCGAGGCGGGGGACGGGGAGGACGGGCGGATCAAGAGCGCGGTGGGCATCGGGTCGCTTTTGGCCGACGGGATCGGGGACACGATCCGGGTCAGCCTGACCGAGGACAGCGTGCACGAGATTCCGGTGGCCAAGGAGTTGACCGCGCTTTTTGCCGGGAACTGCGAGGGATGGACCGGCGGATCGGACGTATCCTTCGATCCTTTCTCCTACGCGCGCCGGGCGAGCGGGAAACTGACTTTGCACGGCGTGGCGCTGGGCGGCGATGAAGTGCCGCGTGTCGTGGTGACGCGCCGGCACTATGACGCGGTGGCGCACAAACTGGATGGTTTGGGAGATTTCCAGCCCGAGTTGGTTTACGAGGATCTGGCCGTGGCGGAAATCGACCCGCGCGATGAGCTCGCGGTCAAGCAAGTGAATGCGCGTCCCGAAGCTTGTCTGGTCACGGTGAAAGACGGCGTCGGCTTGCCGGTCATTGCCGCTTTCCGCTTGCTGGCGGCGAGGGTCGATCCACGGCATCCGGTTTTGCTCAAGGATTCGCTCGACCCGCGGCCGGATCCGCAAACGCCCTTCGTGCGCACTTTACTCGCGGCCGGTGCGCGGCTGGGTTCCTTGCTTTGCGACGGGATCGGCGACGCCGTGCTGCTGCGCACCGAGGACGCACCGGGCCAGACCTTGCGATTGTCCTACAACATCCTCCAAGCGGTGGGGGCGCGGATTTTCAAGACCGACTATGTGGCGTGTCCGAGTTGCGGGCGGACGCTGTTCAATCTGCAGGAGACAACGGCGCGGATCAAAGCGGCGACGGAGCATCTCAAAGGCGTCAAGATTGCCATCATGGGATGCATCGTGAATGGTCCGGGGGAAATGGCCGACGCGGATTTCGGCTATGTCGGCGGAGCGCCGGGGAAGGTGAATCTTTACGTGGGAAAGAAGGCGGTGAAGTTCAACATCCCCGAAGTGGAAGCGGTCGGGCGTCTGGTCGATCTGATCCGGGAGCACGGGCGCTGGGTGGAGGCGCCCGCGAAGTAGGAGGACGCGGGCCGGACGACGGCCGGTCGCGCGGCGGCCGGTCCGGGCGGCGAAAGATGGCTTGCCAGCGGCGCGGGGGAGGGATGTTGATGGTGGGCCATGGGTCGTCATGCGCGCTATCTGCGGATGCTGCGTTCGCAGCGGGGGATGCTGCTCGGCGCGGTCGCGCTCGGCGCGCTGGCCGGCGCGGCCAGCGGATTCGGCCTGCCGTTCTTTTTGCAGAAAGTGTTCCGTGAGATCTTCGAGGCGGGGGCGGGGCGGTCCTTCGGAGAGGTGGTCCTGGTAGCTTCCTTCCTGCCGCTGGTCTTTTTGCTGCGCGGGATCACGCTTTACTTCAACCAATACCTGCTCAACGCGGTCAGCTTGGGTCTGCTCGGGGAGATCCGGCAGCAGTTGTTCGACAAACTGCAGCGGTTGCCGCTGCTCTACTTCGACCGCAAGCGTTCCGGCGACCTGCTGGCGCGGATTCTGGCGGACACCTCGCAGATCCAGGATGCGCTGGTCGCGGCGACGCGGGAAATCCTGCTCCAGCCCTTCGTTGTCTTGGGGGGCGTGGGATATCTCGTTTACCTCGGGCTGACCAACCGCGACGCGGCGCTTTTGCTCGTGCTGCTGTTGCTCGTGCCGCTGATGACTTTGCCGGTGCTCTACATCGGGAGGCATCTGCGCCATCGCGGACGCCAGACGCAGCGTTCCCTCGGCGAGTTGACCGGCGCCTTGTCGGAGAACCTGCTGGCGGCCGCGGAAGTGCGCGCATTCAATCTGGAGGAAGCGGAGCGGTCGCGGTTCCGCGGGGAATTGGCGCGGTTCCACCGAGCCTCGATGAAGGCGGTGAAATACAACCAGGCGACGCAACCGCTGATGGAATTTGTCGCGGCCGCGGCCATCGCCGCGATGTTTGTCGCCGCTTACAGCCGGCAGATCCCGTTCGAGACGTTCGCGGCCATCGGGGCGGCCTTGTTTTTCACCATCGACGGTTGCAAACGGCTCGTCCGGGTGGCCAACGAGATGAGCAAGTCGGCCGGGGCTTTCGAGCGGATCGAGTCGATCCTCGACGAACCCGAGACGGTGCCGGTGCCGGATCATCCCGTGGCGGTCGGCCGGTTCCACGGCGAAGTGCGTTTCGACAAGGTGGCCTTTGCCTACGGCGACGGGGTCCCGGCCTTGCACGGCATCGACCTCACGGTGCGGCCGGGCACGGTCTGCGCGCTGGTGGGGCCGAGCGGCGCG
Source organism: uncultured Chthoniobacter sp. (assembly GCA_964516705.1). Taxonomy (GTDB): domain Bacteria; phylum Verrucomicrobiota; class Verrucomicrobiia; order Chthoniobacterales; family JACTMZ01; genus JACTMZ01. The sequence continues at coordinate 9,145 of CAZEYV010000083.1, read as the reverse complement.
GGCAAATCGACTTTCACCAAGCTCGTTCCGCGCTTTTACGATGTTTCCGCGGGGGCGTTGACCATCGACGGGACGGACGTGCGTCGCATGGATCCGGCGGCGTTGCGCGGTCAGATCGCGCTCGTGCCGCAATCCCCGGTGCTGTTCAACACCACGATCCTGGAAAACATCCGCATCGGGCGCTCGGAGGCAACGCGGGAGGAAATTGTCGCAGCCGCCCGGGCGGCCTACGCCGACGAGTTTATCACGGAATTGCCCGGCGGCTATGAGGCCATGGTCGGCGAGAACGCGCGGAGGCTTTCCGGCGGCCAGCGTCAGCGTTTGGCCCTGGCCCGCACGTTCCTGCGCGATGCGCCGATTCTGATCCTGGACGAGGCGACTTCGGCGCTTGATGCCGAAAGCGAGCAAAAGATCCAGGAGGCGCTGGCGAAGTTGTGCCGGGGCCGCACCGTCTTCATCGTCGCGCACCGTTTCAGCACGATCAGGATCGCGGACCGGATCCTGCTCTTCGATCAAGGAGGCATCGCCGCCGATGGTGATTTCGAAACCATGATGCGCGAGCCGGTCTTCCGGCGGCTTTACGAGAAGCAAACGGGCTGATTTTCCTCCGGGGGGCGGAAGGGGAGGGCCCGGCTTCGTCAGGAACAAGGCGTCCGGACCTCTTTTGTCTGGCCTCGGGGCGGCGGGCCGTTATTCTTCCGCGCATTATGAGTCAGCACAGAAGTCTCCGCGGTCAGGGCGCGATCAAGGCGAAGCGCAATGTTTTGAAGCGTTTCGAGCGCGTCGAAGTGCTCAAGAAGCGCGGTCAGTTCAAGGAGGGCCAGAGCGTCCTCGGGCTGAAGAAAACCAAGCCGGACGAGTGATCCTCGCGGCGCGCCGTCCCGCGGCGCCCGGAGCCGGCCCATGCGCCTGAACCGTTACCTCGCCCTTTGCGGGCTGGGCTCCCGGCGGGCTTGCGAGGAAATCATCCTCGGGGGCAGCGTGCGGGTCAACGGCCGGCCGGTGCGCGAACTGGCCACGATGGTGGAACCCGGCGACACGGTGGTCGCGCGCGGACGCGTGGTGCGCCCCGCTTCCTCGCGTTACCTCGTCCTGCACAAGCCTTCCGGTTGTCTCAGTTCGCGGCAGTCGCAGGGCGGCAAGCCGACGGTCTACGAACTGCTGCCGCCCGAGGCTTCGACTTTGCCCCATGTCGGGCGTCTCGACGCGGAAAGTGAGGGCTTGCTCCTCCTGAGCAATGACGGCGCCCTGGCCCAGGCGCTGACCCATCCCTCGCGGCACGTGGAGAAGGAATACGAGGTCGTGCTGGACCGTTCTTTTGACACGCAACTTGTGCCCAAGCTGCTCAAAGGCATTTATCTCGAGGAAGGCCGCGCCAAGGCCTCACAGGTGCACATCGAGGGTGCGAACAAACTTCGCGTTGTCCTTACCCAGGGCATCAACCGCCAGATCCGCCGCATGTTCGCCGCCCTCGGCTACAAGGTGAAACGCCTGACGCGCACGCGACTCGGCCCCCTGCGGCTCGGGCGGCTGCCGCGCGGCTCGTGGCGGGAACTTTCGGCCCGCGAGATCGATTCTTTGCGCCGCGCGGCCGGCCAGCGTTGATTTCGCGGCGGCACCGGATAGAAAGGTCAGGCATGCGCAAATGTTTCACTTCTGTCCCCGGCGGTCCTGCGGCCATCGGTCCTTATTCCCTCGCGGTCGCCGCGGAGGGGAAATTCCTTTTTGTTTCCGGCATGACGCCGATGGATCCGGCCACCGGCCAGATGCACCAAGGCCCGGTCGGCGAGCAGACGCGCGTCGTGCTGGAAAACATGCGCAAGGTGGTGGAGGGAGCTGGCGCGAAACTGACCGATGTGGTCAGTTGCCGCGTGTTCCTTGCCCAGCTCACCGAGAAAAATTTTGCCGAGATGAATGCGGTCTACAAAGAGTTTTTCCAGGGGGACTATCCCGCGCGGACCACGGTCGGCGCGCAACTGATGAACATGCTGGTGGAGATCGAGTGCGTCGTGCGGCTGGATGCCTGACGCGTGACGCGGGCCTTCCCGCGGTGTAAGCTCCCGCTATGCTCGCCCGCCGATCCAAGCGCGCCATTCTCGCGTTCGCCGGCCTGGCCTTGCTTGTGGCGGTGATCCTGGCTTCGGTCGGGCGCTATTTCGACTCGGTCGAGCAGAAGCGGCGCCTGCAAGAGGAGAAGGCGCTGCTCAAAGAGCGCGATGATTTCATCCTCACGGTCGAGCCGCGCACCGTGGAACGCGAACGCCGTTACGCCGCGGCGGTCGATCCCTGGTTGGTGGCCGACGTCCCGGCCGAGGTGGCCGGGCGGGTGTCCGCCGTGAAGGTCGAACCGGGCTCGGTCGTGCGGAAGGGCGACGAGTTGGTGCTGCTCGACGACGAAATCGCGGCGAGCGACTACCGGCGGGCCGAGGCCAAACTGCTGGAATTGCAGCGCCTGCTGGCCGAAGCCGAGACGCTGGGGCGCAGCAGGGTGGTCTCGCGCACGCAGGTGGAAGCGATCCGCGCCGAGACGCGGCAAGCCGATGCGGAAGAGGATGCCACGCGGGCCCGCTTGGATGACCACACGATCCGCGCGCCGTTCGGCGGGTCCATCGTCGAGCGTCTGGTGCAGGTGGGCGAGGCGGTCAATGTCAACCAACCGGTCGCGCGCATGGTCGACACCAGTCGCCTGCGCGTCGTTTTCTATGTCAACGAGCGGGACATCGCGTCGTTCCCGCCCGGCACCACCATCCGGCTGCGCCTGCCCGCCGCGCCCGGTGAGGTCTTCGACGTGCCGGTCGTTCATGCGGCCCGGGCCTCCGATGACGCCACACGCCTCTTTCGCGTCGAAGGCGAGTTGCCCAATGCCGATCTGGCCCTGCGGGGCGGCCTGACCGGGGAAATCACAGCCCGGGTCGGTCTTTACCGGGACCAGCTTTTCATTCCCACCGCCTGCGTGCGCCTCGAGGGGGCGGGGGCGACCGTTCTGCGCGTGGCGCCGGGCGAAGGCGGACCCGAGAGCGTGCGGGTACGCGTCGGGGAGGAATTGGACGGTTTTTATCCCGTGCTCGAGGGTTTGTCCGCGGGCGACCGCCTGCTTGTCCGGTAGGCAGAGTGATTGACGGCCCGCGGTCGTCGTGGCAAATACTCGGCCTCTTTCGCGCGATTAGCTCAGTGGTAGAGCGCTTGCTTCACACGCAAGATGTCGCAGGTTCGAACCCTGCATCGCGCATGTCTTGACACTCCGGGACCGCTTCAGTAGGTTTTTGGCAACCTTTTCCGACGAAAAGTGGGTTCCGGCCCACTTTTTTTTATCCTTACAAGAGACCACCACCATGAGTAACGAGCTGCTGACAATGCTGGAATATCTGGAGCGCGAACGCGGGATTTCGCGCGAGACCCTGCTGCAAGCCATGCAGGAAGCGATCATCAAGGCCGCAGGCAAGGGGTTCGGCGGCTACACCCGCGAGCTCCGGGTCGAGATCAGCCCGAAAACCGGCAAAATCCGCGGCGTGGCCAACGTTCTCGTCGTCGACAAAGTGACCAATCCCCAGGAGGAAATGCTCCTGGCCCGCGCGCAGGTCCTCAAACCGGGCATCCAAGCCGGCGACACCCTCGAGGTGGAAGTCGAGCCCGCCGCCTTCGGCCGCATTGCCGCCGGCGTGGCCCGCAACGCCATCATGTCGAGCATCCGCCGCGTGGAGAAGGAGCGGATTTACGAGGAATTCAAAGACCGGGCGGGCGATATCGTCAGCGGCACGGTGCGGCGCTTCGTCAAAAGTGATGTCATTTTCGACCTCGGAAAATTCGAAGCCGTCATGCCCTCGCGCGAACGCGTGGTCACCGAGGACTACAGCGTGGGCGACCGCCTGCGCGCCTACGTCGTCGCCGTGGAGAACGGGAAAGACGGACCGCAGATCATCCTCTCGCGCAGCCATCCGAATTTCGTCCGCAAGCTCTTCCAACTGGAAGTCAGCGAAATCGCCGACGGCACCGTGCAACTCAAAGGCATCGCTCGCGAGGCCGGCGTCCGCACCAAGGTGGCGGTGGCCAGCGCGGACAGCAAAGTCGACCCGGTCGGCGCGTGCGTCGGCATGCGCGGCGCACGGGTCAAGAATATCGTCCGCGAACTCAACAACGAGAAAGTCGACATCATCAAGTGGAGCGACGAGCCGAAGGAATTCGTGGTCGAGGCGCTCAAGCCGGCCAAGATCAAGTCCATCGAGATCAACGAGGCCGACAAACGCGTGCGGGTCACGGTCGACGAGGACCAGCTTTCCATCGCCATCGGCAAAAAGGGCCAGAATGCGCGGCTGACCGCGAAACTGACCGGCTGGGAAGTAGACATCGAGAAGGACGCTTCCAAAGAGCAGGCCTTCGAGAACCAGGTGACGAGCGCGACCGAGGCATTCAAGACACAGTTGGGTCTCGACGAAGAGACCGCGGCCAAGCTCGTGCAGAACGGCATTCCGAGTCCGGCGGACCTTGTGGCCGGCGGGGTGGAAGCGGCCGACCTGGTCGGCATGCTCGGCATCGACGAGGCGAAGGCCGCCGAGATCGTCGAACTGGCCAAAGGCCTCGAAGCCAAGAAATCCGCACCCGCGGCGGCGGTCGAAGTCGCCGCCGCCGAATAATTCCCCCGACTGCCCCGAATGCCCGCCAAAGCGCCAGCCACCAAAAAGCCCGCCGCGAAGAAACCCGCGGCCAAGGCGGCGTTGGCGGCCAAACCGGCGGCCGAGGCCAAGCCCGCCAAGCCGAAGGCCGCCCCCAAAGCGCCGGTCGAGGTGCTCTCCTTGATCGACGAGAAGCCGAAAAAAGTGACCGCCGCTCCGCCGGTCGTCCCCGAGCCCGGCGCACCCGCCGCACCCGAGGCGACGGCCGCCGCGGAACCCGAGGTGACCGAGGACGGGAAGAAAATCATCAACATCAAGCCGCCGATCGTGGTGAAGGACCTCGCCGCGGCGCTCGGACTCAAGCCCTTCGTGGTCATCAAGGACCTGATGGAGGCCAACATTTTCGCCAACCTCAACCAGACCATCGAGCCCTCCGTCGCTTCGCTGGTCTGCGAGAAGCACGGTTGCGTTTTCGAGAAGGAAAAACGCCAGGCCGGCGGTGGCGTGCACAAGGCCGAACCGGTCGTGGCCCCGCCTTCCGAACCGGAAGTCGAAGTGGCGAGGGAGGAACTCGAAGCGCGCCCGCCGGTCATCACGTTCATGGGCCATGTCGACCATGGCAAAACCTCGCTCATGGACTTTATCCGCAAGGCCCGCGTCGCCGCGGGCGAAGCGGGCGGCATCACCCAGCACATTGCCGCCTACTCGGTCGAGCACGGCGGGCACAAAATCACTTTTCTCGACACCCCGGGCCACGCGGCCTTCACCGCCATGCGGGCCCGCGGGGCGAACGTGACCGACATCGTGGTCCTCGTCGTGGCGGCCGATGACGGCATCATGCCGCAGACCGAGGAAGCCATCAGCCACGCCAAAGCGGCGGGTGTGACCATCATTGTCGCGGTCAACAAGACCGACCTGCCCACGGCCAATGTCGACCGCGTGAAGCAGCAGTTGCAGGAGCACGACCTCTCGCCCGAGGATTGGGGCGGATCGACGATTGTCTGTCCCGTCTCGGCGACCAAAGGCACCGGCATCGATCACCTCTTGGAAATGATGGCCTTGCAAGCCGAGGTGCTCGAACTCAAGGCCAGCCCCAAAGTTCCGGCCCGCGCCACCATCATCGAGGCCGAGATGGAACCCGGACGCGGCCCCACCGCGACGCTCATCGTCAAGATGGGCACCCTCAAGGTCGGCCAGGCCTTCCTCTGCGGTCTGCAGTGGGGCAAAATCAAATCGCTGATCAACGACCTCGGCAAACCGGTCAAGGAAACCGGCCCCGGCATGCCGGTCAAAATCCTCGGCTTCGACGGCCTGCCCAAAGCGGGCGACGAATTGATGGTCATGGATTCCGAACGTGCCGCGCGCACCTTGAGCGAGGAGCGGCAGGAGGAGCAGCGGCAGGAGAAGTTGGCCGCGCCGCAACGGGCCACCTTGGAAAGCCTTTTCGACAACCTCGCCGCCGACCAGCGCAAGGCCTTGCGCGTCGTGCTCAAGGCCGACGTGCAGGGGTCCCTCGAGGCCCTCTTGCAGGCCCTGGGCGAAATCAAAGCCAAACAGATCGACCTCGAGGTCATCCACGCCGCGGTCGGACCGATCAGCGAGTCCGACATCCTTCTGGCCACCGCTTCGGACGCCATCGTCGTCGGTTTCGGCGTCAAGACCGAGAACAGCGCGGCCACTGCGGCCAAGCGCGAGGGTGTGCAGATCAAACTTTATTCGATCATTTACGAGCTGATCGACCAGATCAAAGAGGCCATGGCCGGAATGCTCGAGCCGGAGTTGCGCGAGAACGTCATAGGCCACGCCGAAGTCCGCCAGGTCTTCGACCTGACCAAGGGCATGGTGGCGGGTTGCATGGTGACCGACGGACGCATCCTGCGCACCGCGCGGGCCCGTGTCCTGCGGCGCAAGCAGCCGATCTACGACGGCGGCATCTCGACCCTGCGCCGCTTCAAGGACGACGTGAAAGAGGTTCGCAACGGCTTCGAATGCGGCATCAAGCTCGGGGATTACGACGAATACGAAGCCGGCGACATCATCGAGGGTTACACCCTCGAGAAAGTCGCGCAGAAGCTCGAATAGTCGGGCGTTGCCGGGATCCCGCTCCCCGCAACCCTCAACTTTCAACTCCCAACCAACGCCATGAAACACCGCCTCATCCGCGTCGGCGAAATCCTCAAGCGCGAACTGAGCACCGTCATCCTGCGCGAAGTGCAGTCCGACGGCGCCCTGATCACGGTCAACGCCGTCGACGTCTCGCCCGACCTGCGCAACGCCACCGTGCACGTCAGCGTTCTGGGCACCGCGGCGCAGCAGCGGACGGCCCTCGAGCGCCTCGAGCACCATCGCCGTGTCCTCCAGGCCGAGGTTTCCAAGCGCGTCGTGCTCAAGTTCACCCCGCATTTGCATTTCAGGCTCGACGAGTCCGTGGAGCGCGGTTCGCGCGTCCTCGACATTCTCGAGGAACTCGGGACCGACGGGGAGGAGTCGGGCACATGAGCCGCGGACTCGACGCCACGTTCGGCCAGATCAAGCACACGCTCGACGCGGCGGAGCGCATTATCGTGGCCAGTCATGTGCGTCCCGATGCGGACGCTTACGGCTCGGCCATCGCCATGGCCCTGCATCTCAAGGCGCTGGGCAAGGATGTCACCGTGTGGAACGAGGAGGGGATGACCGAAAAATTCCGTTACCTTCCGGACAGCGACCTGGTGGAACTCCCGCCGGAGCACGGGAAGCGCGACTTCGACGTTTTCCTCGCCCTCGACACCTCGACCAAGGAACGCCTCGGCCGCGTCCTCAAGGCGACCGGTAATGTCACCACATGGATCAATCTCGATCACCACGTGAGCAACCACCGTTACGGCGACCTGAACCTCATCGACGACAGTGCGCCGGCCACGGGGCAGATTCTTTACGATTATTTCCGCGAGACGGGCGCGGAGATCACCCCGGCCATGGCGGACAACCTTTACGCGGCGATTTCGACCGACACCGGCTCGTTCCAATACGGCAAGACATCCCCGCACACCTTCCGTCTGGCCGCGGACCTCGTCGAGAAGGGGGTCGATGTCCCCGAGTTGTCGCGCAAGATGTATGACAGCCACCCGCGCCGCCGGCTCGAATTGCTCAAGGCCCTGCTCAATTCGGCCCGCTTCGATTGCGACGACCGGGTGGCCAGTTTCAGCCTGGCAATGGGGACAGCGCAATCTCTCGCCGTTCTTCCGGAAGACAACGAGGGGCTGATCGACCACCTGCGCGCCGTCGAAGGGGTCCAGGTCGCCGTCTTTTTCGAGGAACTCCCGGAGAACAAAGTCCGCGTGAGCATGCGTTCGAAGGAACCCCGCTTCGATGTCTGCAAGATCTGCAGCCTCTTCGGCGGCGGGGGCCACGCCCAGGCCGCGGGGGCGCGCCTGCCCGGACCGCTCGCCTCCGCCGAGGAGAAAGTCTTGCAAGCCATTTGCCATGAAGTCCGCATCAACGATTGACGGGGTCCTGCTCATCGACAAGGCGCCGGGTATGACCTCGCATGACGTGGTGGCCATCACGCGCCGCGTCCTCAACACCCGCAAAGTCGGCCACTGCGGCACGCTCGATCCGCTGGCCACGGGCTTGCTCATCATCACCATCGGCCGCGGCACCAAGATCCAGGATCTCCTCATGAGCGAGGACAAGGAATACGTGGGGACGATCCGGCTGGGGCAGACGACCGGCAGCCAGGACGCCGACGGTCAAATCCTGGAGGAAAAGCCGGTGCCCGCGCTGACCCGCGAAGAGATCGACGCGGCTTTCAACCAGTTCCAAGGGGACTTTTACCAGACGCCGCCCATGGTCTCGGCGATCAAGAAAGACGGCGTGCCGCTTTACAAGCTGGCGCGGCAAGGCAAGACGATCGAACGCGAACCGCGCCTGGTCCACGTCTACGGGCACGAGATCATCAAAGTCGAGCTGCCCGAGATCGAGTTCCGCGTGGTCTGCAGCAAGGGGTTCTATGTTCGCACCTACGCGCACGATATCGGTCAGATCCTCGGCTGCGGCGGACATTTGAAAGCGCTGCGCCGCACCGCTTCCGGAAAATTCCGCGCGGACGGCGTCCTGACCGTCGAGGAATTGCGCACCCTCCCGCTCGAGCAAGTCATGGCCCGCGTCATGAGCCTGCCGGAGGTTTCTCGTCTGCGCGGGGTGTGATCCGCATGGAGGTCCTGCACGATCTGGGGGCGCTGTCGGCGTTGCGCGGGCCGGTCTATCTGGCCATCGGGATTTTCGATGGCGTGCATCGCGGACACCAGGCCCTGATCGGGGAGGCGCAGGCCGACGCGAGGAAGACCGGCGGCACGGCGGTGGTCATGACCTTCGAACCGCATCCCATGATGTTCTTCCAGCGCGCCGAGCCGCCGCTGCGACTCTCCAGCCCGCGGCACAAGGAACTTCTGCTCGGCCGGCAGGGCGTCACGCACCTGGCCGTATTGCCCTTCGATGCGGCCCGCGCCGGACAGACCGCCGAGGAGTTCGTGGAGGACTTGCGCGCCTCATGC
>CAZEYV010000082.1:0-3328 GCA_964516705.1 uncultured Chthoniobacter sp. | reverse complement strand
GCCGCAAGACGGCCCCTTGGCGTCGAGGTTCCCCGAGGAATTCCTCGCACGCTTGGCGGCGGACCCGGAATTTTTGCGGGAGTTTTTCCGGCAATTGAGGCCGGACGACTTTCCGCCCATGGCGCTGACCCGCCTCGGGCAACTCCTTGCGGCGCATCCGGAAAAGTGGTCAGCCTACCGTTCGCTCATGCTGGCTTACGCGCTGGTTTACGACCAGCGTCCGCCGGCCTTCTGGCCGCACCACCAGGTCGCGGCGTCCGCGGTGCCGGCCATGGATGAACCCCTGGCCGGACGTTTCGGGTTTTACGTCCAACGCAATGACACGGGCAAACTCGACTACGACCTGCGTCGGCTTTCCGCGGAGGAGTTGAAGTTCGTCGTCGATGCGCCGGTGCCGCGGGCCGAGTTGGAGTGGGCCGCGAAGAACGTCAAATTCGGCCGCGCCCAGTTCGACCGCGCCTTCGGTGTCGTCTCCTATGACCAGCGCCGGGCCAAAGAGGGGGTCTTCGACTGGCCGCATGGATCCTACCACCTTTCCGAGATCGCGCGGCTCGGCGGCATCTGCACCGACCAGGCCTATTTCGCCTGCCTCGCGGGCAAGGCGCGGGGGATTCCGACGATTTATTTCGCCGGGCAGGGGACGGATGGCGGTCACGCGTGGTTCGGCTACCTGCGCGGACCGGACAAGTGGGAACTCGATGCCGGGCGCTTCCTCAACCAGAACTACACGGTCGGCCAGGCCCTCGATCCGCAGACCTGGCTGCCCATCACGGACCACGAACTGGTCCAGTTCTCCGGACGCGCCGCGCGTCAGCCCAACGTCGACGCCGCCCTCGGCGATCTGGCCATGGCGGAACTCTTCGCCCGCCGCGGCGACACGGCGGGACGTCTGGCCGCGGCCGGCAGCGCCGTGCATCTCGCGCCGGAGATGGTTGCGGCGTGGGAGGCGCAGGAAGAAGCGCTGGCCGCCGCGGGGGACCGCGGGGCCTTGCGTCAGCTTTACGCCAGGGCGATCGGCAATTTCGGCCGCGAGGAGGACCTCAAGACACGCTACCAAGCGCGCCTCGCCGACCTCGAGCGGGAGGGCGGGGACGTGCGGGTGGCCGAACGGTTGGAGAATCGCATGGTCGCGGACAACCGCCGCGGGCGCACCGACCTGAGCACCGCGGCGGCCGCGGAATCGCTGACCAGGCTCGTGGCGGCGGGCGACTATGACAAAGCCCTGCGGGAATACCGTTCGCTGGCCCGGAAGCTGGCCGGTCCGGGGGGCGGGAACTTTTTCTACGACGTGGTGCGCCCGCTGGTCCGGCAACTGCGCGCGGCGGACCGCGGCAAAGACGCGGAACGCGTGCTGCAGCAGGCGCGCCGCGAGATGGGCTTCGAGGCGGGCAGCATCATGGACCGCGAATTCCGCGAACTCGAGGCCGCTCAGTAGCGGATTTTGTCCGGCTTGGCCTCGTAGCGTTCCCACAGCCCGATCATCTCGTCGTGCAGGCACTGCGCGGCGGGGACGAGGCGGGAGGCGATCGGTTTGGCCAGGTCCTCGTAGATCGGCAGGTCGTCGAATTGCCCGTAGCGGAGCGCGTCGGCGATGGTCGAGGCGTAGACCACGCGGTCGATCCTGGCCCAGAAAATGGCGCCCGCGCACATCGGGCACGGTTCGCCGGTGCTGTAGAGGGTGCAACCGGAGAGGTCGAAGGTGCCGAGTTTTTTCGCGGCGGAGCGGATGGCCTCCATTTCGCCGTGCCACGTCGGGTCGTTCTCCGAGACAACGTGGTTCGATCCCTCGGCGATGATCACGCCGTCTTTGACGATGACACACCCGAAGGGACCACCGGTGCCGTCGACGAGGGCCGCCTGCTCGGCCAGCGCGATGGCGCGGCGCATGAATTGCTCGTCCGCGGCGTCGGTCCGGCGCGGGTCGTTCATGAAGCGGGCGATGCCCGCACGGCATCTTTTTCCCGCTCGCGCTTGTCCTCGAGGCGGCGGATGTCGTCGGCCAGTTGGCGCTGCAACTGCGCGACTTCGTCCGCTTGCCCCGCCGCTTCCGCCTTGGCCATTTCACCACGGAGGAGGAGTTCCCTCGCGGCGATATCCGCCCGGCATTTGGCCTCGAGGCCGGCGATGCGTTCCTTTTGTCCGTCGGTCAATTGCAGGCCCGGGTCTTTGGCCTCGAGGCGTTCCATGGCGAGTTCGTAAGCGGATTTCACGGTGCAGACAGCTGGCGGGGCACGCCGGATTGCGTTATGCCTAACCCATGCCCATCGGTTTGTTGAGCACGGATTTCGACGGCACCTTGATCGGCCACGAGCCGGACGCGCGGACGGCCGCTTCCTTGGCCGAAGCGCTGGCCGGCCTGCGGGCCCGCGGCGCGGTGTGGGCGGTCAACACGGGGCGGCAGTTGTGGTTCGCCCTCGAGGGCCTCGAACACGCGCGCTTGCCGCACGATCCCGACTTCGTCCTGAGCAGCGAGAAGGATATTTTCCGCCGCGCCGGGGAGGGGGACTGGGAGGCCTTCGGCGATTGGAATGCGCGGACGGAGGCGCAGACAACGGATCTTTTTCAACGGGCGCAGCGGGTGCTCGAGGCGATCGGCGCGATGGCGGACGGCGGGGACGGCATCGAGATTCTTTACGAGAACGGGCGCGTTGCGGGGTTGATGACGCCCGATCCGGCGACCATGGACGTGGTGGCCGCGCGCATCCGCGAGACGGCGGCGGACGTGCCCGAGTTTTCTTTCAACCGCAACCACGTGTGGATGCGTTTCGCGCATCGCGAGATCCACAAGGGCTCGTCGCTGGCCGAACTGGCGCGCCTGCTCGGCATTCCGCGCGCGGAGGTGCTGGCCATCGGGGACCATCACAATGACATCCCGATGCTCGACGGCGCGGCCGCGGCCATGGTGGCGTGTCCGGCCAATGCGGTGGACGAGGTGAAGCGCGTGGTCCGGGCCGGTGGCGGTTACATTTCGCCGCATCCCTGGGGCGAGGGCGTGGCAGATGCCATCCGGCACTTTGCGGCCGCGGGGCAGTGACAGGGGCCTTAGTGGATGAGCCCCCAGCGTCCGACGAACGGCCAGTAGACGACGAGTCCGCGTCCCACCACGTTTTTCTCCGGCACGGGCCCGAAGAACCGGCTGTCGCTGCTGTGGTAGCTGTTGTCGCCGAGCGCGAAGTAGGAACCGGCCGGGACGGTGTATGCCTCGGCCGGCGAACCGAGGATGGGAAAAGTGCCGCCGCCCGCGCTGGAGTTGGCGTAGCCCCGGTAGCCGTCCCGGGCGGATATGACACGGCGCAGGACGGGGAGGTCGGGGATTTGTCCGTCGATG
>CAZEYV010000081.1:0-6046 GCA_964516705.1 uncultured Chthoniobacter sp. | reverse complement strand
TGCCGCCAATGCGAGCACCTCGCCGCCACGCGCACCCAGACCGTCTTCGGCACCGGCAACCCCAACGCCGACCTCATGTTCGTTGGCGAAGCTCCCGGCTTCGACGAAGACAAAAAAGGCGTGCCCTTCGTCGGCCCCGCCGGCGAACTGCTGACCAAAATCATCACCGCCATGGGCCTGACCCGCGACGACGTCTACATCGCCAACGTCCTTAAATGCCGTCCCGACATGCCGAAAGGCGCCACCGGCAACCGCCCGCCCGAACCCCTCGAGATGCAACGCTGCCTCCCCTACCTCCGCGAACAAATCGCCATCATCCAACCGCGCATCCTCGTCGCCCTCGGCAAAACAGCCATGACCGGACTGACCGGCGCCGACCAATCCATGGGCGCCATGCGCGGGCGATGGTTCAGCTTCGAAAACATCCCGCTCCTCCCCACCTACCACCCGTCTTACCTCCTGCGCAACGGTTCCCTCTCCGAGAAACGCAAAGTCTGGGAGGACATGCTCCTTGTCATGGAAAAACTCGGCCTGCCCATTTCGGAAAAACAACGCGGCTTTTTCCGTTCCGCTTCCTGAGCTGAAAGATCCGCGCATGGTTTCCGCCACCGGCTACTATCTCGGCGCGCACTTTTTCCGCATCGTCCTCGCTCCCTTCACCCGCCGCCGCGTCCTCGGCGAGCACCACCTTCCGCCCACCGGCCCCGCCATTCTCGCGCCCAACCACATCAGCCACTTCGACCCGCCCCTCCTCGGCATCAGCGCCGAGCGCCAGGTCGACTGGATGGCCATGGAGGAACTTTTTCAAAACCCCCTCCTCGCCCGCATCCTCCACTGGATCGGATCCTTCCCCGTGGGCCGTGGCAAAATGGACTACGCCGCCGTCCGCACCGCCATCGACCGCCTCAAACGCGGACGCGTGGTCGGCGTCTTCCCTGAGGGCGGACTCCGCACCGGCCCGACTTCCGTTCTCGAAGGCGCCCCGCTCAAACCCGGCGTCGCCGCCCTCGCCCAAATGACCCAAGCCCCCGTCATCCCCTGCGCCATCATCGGAACCGATGCGCTCTACAACCCGCGTCGCTGGCTCCCGTGGCGCAACACCTCCGTGTGGATTGTCTTCGGATCCCCCCTCGCGCCTCCGGCCACCACCGGCGACAAAGCGGAAGCGCGCAACGCATTCGAAAAACTTCTCGGCGACAAAATCCGTGAACTCTACGCCGTCACCGTGCGCGAAGAAAAAATTCCGGAAGACTGCCTTCCCCAGACCCCGCAAAAACGAAAGGGCCGCGACTAAAGTGGAATACCTTCGCCGTCCTTGGGCCCGCGTGACCGACACATCCACCTGCGCCCTGCTCAACCTCGCCCAATGGCGTCACCGACGCCTCGCCACGACACGCGAGGAACTCGAAACCTACCTCGCTGACTGCCAACCCCTCAGCGCCGGCACATTCTACGCCGCCCCGCCCCTCGAACCCCTCGAGGAATCCCCGCACCACCTCGTCTGGCCGACACCCCACCCCAGCGGACTCGAACAAAACGACCGCGCCTCCGCCTGGCTCCAGCCGTGCGAACGCGGATGGTCCGCCCCGACCGTCCTCATCCTCCACGCCCTCATGTCGGTCAACGATCTCGGCTACCGCCGCCTTGCCGCAAAGTTCAACGCCCTCGGTTGGAACGCCGTCTTTCTTCATCTCCCCTTCCACTACGACCGCCGCCCGCCCGGTTACCTCAACGGCGAACTCGCCGTCACCGCCGACCTCATCCGCAATGGCGAAGGACTGCGTCAAGGCGTGAGCGAACTCCGCCAACTCATGCAATGGCTCCGCAACCGCGGCTGCCGCGAATTCGGCATTTACGGCACGAGCTACGGTGCCTGGACCGGCGCCCTCCTTGCCTCGCTCGAGGACGATATCTCGTTCATCGCCCTCCTCCAGCCTATCGCCGACGTCGAGCACGCCATCTGGGAAAGCCCCGCCGGCGCCACCATCCGCCGCCTCTTGCACCGCAACGGCATCGACAGCGCTATGACAAAGCGCCACGCCCATTTGAGCTCACCCCTCCACGTGCGTCCCACGACCGACCCGGACCGCATCATCCTCGCCATCGGCTCCTTCGACCGCATTGCCCCGCCGGACCGCGTCAAAGCCCTGGCCGATGCATGGCAAACCACCCGCCTCCTCACCAGCCCCCAAGGCCACTTCGGCTACGTCGCCGCCCGCGACATGTTCGCCGCCGTGAGCGAAATCATCGCCTGATCCCGCAACACGCCCTACTCTCTCAACACTCATCCTTCAACCCTCAACTCCCCACATGCTCGCCGTCATCACCACCGGACCCGCCGCCGCGCCGATCGATGATGTGCGCCACATCAGCAACTTCGCCACCGGCGAAATCGGTGCTCTCCTCGCCGAATCCCTTGCCGTCCACGGCTTCGAAACTCTCCTCTTCCGCGCCCGCGGCGCCATGCACACCGCCGTTCCGGACGGCGCACTGCTCCGCGAGTTCACCACCAACCACGATCTCGCCCGCGGCCTCGAGGAACTCTCGAGCACCCGCGCCCCCGATGTCCGCGCCGTCTTCCACGCCGCCGCACTTTCCGATTATGCCGTCGCCGCCGTGCGTGGACCCGACGGCTCGTTCGCCGGCACGCGCAAAATCCCCGGCGACCTCCCGCAGATCCAGCTCGTCCTCGAACCCGCCGCCAAAGTCCTCCCGCGCCTCCGCGACTGGTTCCCCCGTGCTTGGATCACCGGGTGGAAATACGAACTCGAGGGCACGCGCGAAGATGCCATCGAAACCGCCCGCGCCCAGCTCGCGTCGAATCACACCGATGCCACCATCATCAATGGCGCGGCCTACGGACCAGGCTTCGGTCTCCTGGCGGACGACCTGCCGCCCGTCCATTTCGCCACCAAGCGCGAAGTGGCTCAATTTCTGGCCTCGCGGGCGGCCGCGTTTGCCAAGTCCGATAAATAAAGGCCTCGCGGACAATCCGAATGTGAATAAGTGCTGCGGGGCGCGGTAAAATCAAATACCCGTTTGAGCGTAAAACGCTGATACTCAGAGCGTAAAAAAATTCGCGCTTTGTCACAAAAAATCCCTTTTCCACCCCCACGGATTGTGGCTTTATAGGCGGGCTCGCCCACATCTTGTGGTGTCGGGCCTGCCGGTGATCTCCCCCAGGGGTTGACTGGTTGGCGCAAAACCCTCCCCAGAAAGAGACAAGATTCTATGATCGCAACTAAATCATCCTTCCGTTCCAAAACCCGCAAGTCGTCCACCCCGCGCACCGCCGCCTCGCGTGTCACCAAACCGGTCACCGAGCGCCCCCGTGCCGGCCAGACCAAGGGCCTCCAATTCGAGCCCCGCTTCCACACCCAAGCCGGCACGCCCTTCGACCACGTCGAATGGGACAAGCGCACCGCGGAAATCAACGACGATTCCGGCAAAGTCATCTTCAAGCAGGAAAACGTCGAAGTCCCCCGCAGCTGGAGCGCCCTCGCCACCAAGATCGCCGTCTCGAAGTATTTCTACGGCGACCTCTCCAACGGCACCGACCCGCATAAAGGCGGACGCGAATCCTCCATCCGCCAACTCATTCACCGCGTCACCCGCACGATCACCGATTTCGGCAAGCGCGACGGCTATTTCGCCGACGAAGCCAGCGCGGAAGCGTTCTACAACGACCTCACCTGGCTCTGCCTCCACCAGCACGGCGCCTTCAACAGCCCCGTGTGGTTCAACGTCGGCCTCGCCCAGCAATACGGCATCGGCAAGAACGCCGGCCTCGGCAACTACTTCTTCAACCACCTCACCGGCGAAGCCGAGCGCGCCCCCACGCAATACGAATACCCGCAAGCCAGCGCCTGCTTCATCCAGTCCGTCGATGACAACATGGAAAGCATCCTCGACCTCGCCAAGAGCGAAGCCATGCTTTTCAAATACGGCAGCGGCACCGGCAGCGACCTCTCCACCCTGCGCTCGACCCGCGAAAAATTGAGAGGCGGCGGCAAGCCGAGCGGCCCGCTCTCCTTTCTCAAAGTCTACGACCAGGTGGCCAGGGTGGTAAAAAGCGGCGGCAAACCCCGCCGCGCCGCCAAGATGAACACCCTCAAAGATTGGCACCCCGACATCGAGGAATTCATCGAAGCCAAGATGCGCGAGGAGAAAAAAGCCTGGGCCCTCATCGAGCAGGGCTATGACGGATCTTTCAACGGCGAAGCCTACGGCTCGGTCATGTATCAGAACGAAAACCTGACCGTCCGCGTCTCCGACGAATTCATGGAAGCCGCCCTCGCCGGACGCGAGTGGACCACGGTCCGCGTGACCGACGGCAAGCCGTGCGAGAAGAAGGACGCCCGCACCATGCTGCGCAAGATCGCCGAAGGTACCCACGTCTGCGGCGACCCCGGCATGCAGTTCGAGAGCACCATCCACAAATGGCACACCTGCAAAGGCACGGCGCGCCAAAACTCGACCAACCCCTGCTCCGAATACCTCTTCCTCGACAACACGGCCTGTAACCTCGCCTCGCTCAATCTGATGAAGTTCAAGAGCGAGGACGGCTCTTTCGACGTGGAAAAATTCAAAGCCGCCGTGCGCATCTACATCACCGCGCAGGAAATCGTCGTCGACAACGCCAGCTACCCGACCAAATACATCGCGGAGAACAGCCACATCTTCCGCACCCTCGGCCTCGGCTACGCCAACCTCGGCGCGCTCATCATGAGCTACGGCCACGGCTATGACAGCCCCGAAGGCCGCGCGCTGGCCGGATCGATCACCTCGATCATGACCGGTCACGCCTACGAGCAGAGCGCCCGCATCGCCGGCATCACCGGGCCCTTCCCCGGTTACCATGACTCCAGCGCCAGCGGCGTGGAGAAACCCGTCGCGCCGGACAACGTCGAGCCCATGTTCAACGTCATGCAACTCCACCGCGACGCCGTGGAAAAAATCGAGAAAGCCGGCGAATTCGAGCACCTCCGCGCCGAAGCCCGTCAGGTCTGGGATGAAGCCCTCCGCCTCGGCAAGAAGCAAGGCTACCGCAATGCCCAAGTCACCGTGCTCGCGCCCACCGGAACCATCGGATTCCTCATGGACTGCGACACGACCGGCATCGAACCCGACATCGCCCTGGTCAAATACAAGCTCCTCGCCGGCGGCGGCATGCTCAAGATTGTCAACCAGACCGTCCGTCCCGCCTTGCAAAAGCTCGGTTACAGCGAGACGGACATCGAGTCCATCATCGCCCACATCGACAAATACGACACCATCGAGGACGTCGAAGAGGACGGCCAGAAGATCAAGAGCGGGGTGCGCCCCGAGCACATCCCGGTCTTCGACTGCGCTTTCAAGCCGATGCGCGGACAACGCAGCCTCGGCTACCACGCGCACATCCGCATGATGGCCGCCGCCCAGCCGTTCCTTTCCGGCGCCATCTCCAAGACGGTCAACCTGCCCGAGCACGCCACCGTCGAAGACATCATCGACACCTACGTCGAAGGCTGGAAGCTCGGCCTCAAAGCCATCGCCATCTACCGCGACGGCTCCAAGCGCTCCGCTCCCGTCGTGACCGACAAGAAAAAGCACGGCACGGGCAACGGAGAACTCGAAGCAGAACTCTCGACCAAGAACGAACTCGAGGAGCGCATCATCGAACTCGAAAACGATCTCGATTCCCTGCGCGCCAAGCTCGACCAACCCCCGCGCAACCGTTTGCCGGACACCCGCGTCGCGCTCAACCACAAGTTCGATATTGCCGGACACGAAGGCTACATCACCGTCGGCCTCTTCGAGAACGGACAACCCGGCGAACTCTTCATCCAGATGGCCAAGGAAGGCAGCACCATCGGTGGCCTCATGGACACCGTAGCGACCCTCACCTCGATCTCGCTGCAATACGGCGTCCCGCTCGAGAGCCTCGTGAAGAAGTTCGCCTTCCAGCGCTTCGAACCCAGCGGCTTCACCAAGAACCCCGACATCCGCAACGCCAGCAGCATCACCGACTACGTGTTCCGCTGGCTCGGTTGCCAGTTCATCAAAG
>CAZEYV010000080.1:0-3350 GCA_964516705.1 uncultured Chthoniobacter sp. | reverse complement strand
CGCCAGACCATGATGCGCCCCACTTCGCCGCGGTAGAAGTGCGACATGGCCGTGACGTAGCCGTTGTCGCGCAAGGGATCCCCCGCCTCGGGAGCAAAGCGGCGTTCGGGTGTTGCGGTCAAAGTCTCGGCTTCGGGCATGGCCATCAGTCGGGAGTTTGGCCGATGAGCGGGATTTTCATGATTTCCCGTCCCACAACCAAGGCGGCGCGCAGACGAACCAGACAATCGTGGCGCCGAGCAACCACGCGTGCAGCGGAGCCATGGTCAGCCATCCGGCGAAATAAAGGAACGGCGCCACGAGAACCACGATCAGGGCGATGACCGAAAGGATTTTGAGGAATGTCTTCATGGGCGTGCGGCCGCAGGGGCTGTCCATTTGCGGAAAAGAAGGTAGAGCGCCGCGCACGCGATCCAGGCCGGCAGCGGGAAATACCACGTCGTCACCCCATGCACCGTGATGAGCCACAGCGCTGCACCGACCGGCAGCAGCCACGCGAAGAGCACGGCCAGATTGTATTTCTCCCCAGTGCGCGCCGTGGGGAATTGTTCCCCCCCGGGGCGCGCGGGGGGGATTTGTCCCCCCCCGGCCCCCCGCGCCAGATACCAATCGGCGAAGATGATCCCGCCGACCGGCGCGAGGATCGTGCCGTAAAGCCCGACAAACCCGAGAAGCTTGAAAGCCAGCGCGGGAAATACCGCCGCCGTCGTCGCCACCGCGCCGGCGAGCAAGGTCATGCTCAGGCGGCTGGAGCGCGGAAAGATGCCTTGGAAAGCCAGACCTGCGCGGTAGATCGTCGGGTTGGCTGTGGTCCATCCGGCGATGATCACGCAAATGATCCCCGCCACCCCGGTGACATGGTAAGCCATGGGACCGGGCAGTGGCACGGCGCTTTGCGCCACCTTGATCTGCGCCGCGAGCATGAAGGCCGCGGCGATCCACGCCATGTAATGCCCGACATACATCCCGCCCGCGGTGGCCCAACCATAGGACGCTTTTTTGGCGTAGCGGAAAATGGAAAGGTCCGACATGCCGAGGTGCATGGCCGAGTTGCAGAACCACGCGAAGAGCACCACCGACCAGAACCCCATGGTCTGCTCCCCGCCGCCATTGCCCTGCGCGAAGTCGATGGACTCGGTCCACACCGCCTCCAACCCGACCCACGAATCCACCCCCAGTTCCTTGAGCGCCACCACGCCGCAGGCGAAAAAGACCAGCACCATCCACGGCACGGCCACATTGGCGAAACGGCTCACGGTGTCGTAACCGAGGCCCGCGACCGCGGTGATGACCGCGCCGACCACCAGCACAGCGGCGACGAAAGTTATGCTTTCCGGATAGACGGCATCGAAGGACGGCATGGGCAGTCCGAAGGGAACGCCCACGGCCGTGGCCGAGACGGTGATCATGGCGCCGGCGAGGAAACAAAAGAGGATGCCGTTGGCCAGATTGTAGACCTTGACCAATCCCGAGCCGGCGATCTTTTCCAGTTGGTAGTAAAGCGTCAGTCGTGCATGCACCGCGATCGGCGCGCAGAGGTAGCGCCAACTGAGCACGGCGAGGAAGTTGCCCAGCAAGAGTCCGAAGAAGATGTCGTTGAGACTGACCCCCGCCAGCAGAAAGAGCGGACCGATCATGAACTCGGTGCCGGCCGCATGCTCGCCGGCATACATGCCCCAGAACGACTTCCCTCCCTTGAGAGCCCGCGCCGGAACCGCCTCGCGCTCGAATTCCTCCGCGACGTGCGGGCCGTGCGGTTCGGCGCCGGAGACAGATTGACCGGTGGGCGGGTGCATCGGGTCGCGCGCGCTACCTCACAGTTCCATTTGCTCGAGGCTGCGGCCTTTGGTTTCGCGAACAAATTTCCACGCACAGTAAGCGGAGACGGCGGCGAAGATGGCGTAGAGGCTGTAGGCACCGCCCAGTCCGATGCCGGCCAGGAGGATCGGGAAGGTCATGGTCACGAGGAAATTCGTGCCCCATTGGGAGAGTCCGGCGAGGGACAAGGCCGCGCCGCGGATCTTGTTCGGGAACATCTCGCCGAGGAGCACCCACATGACCGGTCCCCATGAGATGCCGAAGCACACGATGTAAAGATTGGCGCTGACCAACGCCACGCGACCCGCCGTGTCCCCGAGCAGCAAATTCCCGTCGGCGCCGACCTCGGCCGTGCCGAACACCACGGCGAGAATGCCGAGAAACAGCGTCATGCCAATCGAACCGGCGATGAGCAGCGGTTTGCGACCTACTTTGTCCACCAGTAGGATGGCCGCGACGGTAGCGCTAACATTGATGATGCCGCCGATCACATTGATGAGCAGCGCGTGCGCTTCAGAAAACCCGGCCGCGCGCCACAGAACCTCGCCATAGTAAAAGACGACATTGATGCCCACCAGTTGCTGCAGCGCGGCGATGGCGATGCCGACCCAGACGATCGGGTGCAGGCGCTTGGTCCCGTGATCGACGAGATCCCGCAGGCTCGGGCGATGGTTCTCCTCGAGGGTGCCGCGGATTTCCGCCACTTTGGCCGCGGCGTCGGCCGGATGGGAAAGTCCGGCCAGCACGGCCTCGGCCTGCGCGGCTTGGCCGGCCGCGACGAGGTAGCGCGGCGACTCGGGGATGAAAATCAGGCCGATGAAAAACAAGGCGACCGGCAGCAGTTCCATCCAGAACATCCATTGCCACGCCCGGTAACCGAAGAAGAGAACCTCCGAGGCGCCACCGGCCGCGCCGGCCAGCAGGTAATTGGAGAGAAACGCGAAGAACAGCCCCAGCACGATGGCCATTTGCTGCAGGGTGGCAAGGCGACCGCGGTAGCGGGCGGGGGCGATTTCGCTGATGTAAGCCGGACAAATCACGCTGGCCGCGCCAACGGCGAAACCGCCGATGAGGCGGTAGATGACGAATTCCAGCGAGCCGGTGGCGATGCCGGAACCCCAGGCACTGACGCCGAAAAGAATCGCCGACATGAACAGCGCCGCGCGCCGGCCGAAGCGGTCGGCGATGCGTCCGGCCAGGAAAGCGCCGGCCGCGCAGCCCAGCAGCATCGAAGCCACGTTGAAGCCGCTGCCGACCGCGTCCGTATTGAAGGCTTGGCGCAAGGCCCCGACGGTTCCGTTGATGACCCCGCTGTCATAGCCGAAGAGGAAGCCGCCGAGGGCGGCGACGCTGGAAAGCAGGGTGATGCGCAGCAGGTGGGAGGAGGTGGTGGGTGTGGTCATGGGGCGGAAACGCGGAGGAGGGGCGCGGCCTGAGGCTTTACAAGGTGGCCGGCGGGCGCGCGACTTTCTCCTGCAGGGTCAAAGCGCGCGAGCTGCCGCCCGCTTTGATCGTGCAGGAGAAAGTCGCGC
>CAZEYV010000079.1:0-6912 GCA_964516705.1 uncultured Chthoniobacter sp. | reverse complement strand
GGAGGCCGCCCCCCGCCGCCCCCCCCCCGCCGCCCCCCCCAAAGCCCGCCATGTCCGCGCCCAAGCCCGCCGTGGCGCCCCCGGCCGCGCTGCGACCGGCTGCCCCCGGCGCCGAAGCGAAAAAATCCACCGCCAAGGTGGAAGTCACTCCCCCGGCGCGCCCGGCCCCGCAAGCCACGGTAAAAATCGCCTCCGCCCCCGCGGCCGGAGCAGCCGCGGCTCCCGCCCCCGCCTTGAAGAAAGCGGAGGTGGCCGAACCGGAAGCGGTGGAATCATCCGCCGACTCCATGACCGGCATCCTCGCCATCGCCGCCACGCTCCTCGCCCTCGCGGCACTCGGTATGCAAGTTTGGATGTTCCTCTAAACACATCACCACAACCCGTCACCAACCAACCCGCCTTACCACCATCATGGCCAGCGCCAACGTCCTCAACCTCAACGACAGCAACTTCGACAGCGAAATCAACAAAGGCGCCACTCCGGTGCTGGTGGATTTCTGGGCCCCTTGGTGCGGACCGTGCCGCATGATCGCGCCCGTCCTCGACAAAATCGCCGACGCCACCGTCGGCCAGGCCGTGGTGGCCAAGATCAACGTCGACGAAGCCCCCGGCGTGGCCAGCCGCTTCCGCGTTTCCTCCATTCCGACGCTTCTCTTCTTTAAAAACGGCGAAGTGCACGGACAAGTCGTCGGCCTCCAGAGCGAAGCCGATCTGACCGCAAAGCTCACGGCTTTGATGTAGTTGAGAGCCGTAGCGAAGCGGAGACGGCCGCAGGCAATTGAGCGATGAGCGTTGAGGGAAAAGGCAGTCCCTCTTCCTCCGATCTCTCAACCCTCAACTTTCAACCCTCAACTTCCCGCGCGCTCCCCGCGGCACTCGCCCGCGAAACTTCCCGCCTCGCGCGGGAATGCAACTTCTTCATCGGCACGTCCTCGTGGAAATACGAGGGTTGGCTCGGTCAGATCTACGACGGGCAGCGCTATCTCACGCGCGGGAAACTCTCGACCAAACGCTTCGAGACGGAGTGCCTCGAGGAATACGCGGAGATTTTCCCCTCGGTCTGCGTCGACGCCGGTTACTACCGTTTTCCCTCGGAAAAATACCTGGCCAACCTCTGCGCCCAGGTGCCGGACGGGTTCCGTCTGTCCTTCAAAGTGACCGACGAGATCACAGTGAAAAAATTTCCCAAGCTGGACCGCTTCGGCGACCGCGCGGGCACGGACAACACGCATTTCCTCGACGCCAAATTGTTCATCGACGCCTTTCTCGGTCCGCTCTCCCCGCACCGGCAAAAAACCGGCGTGCTCATTTTCGAATTTTCCGCATTCTATCCGACGCACTTCGAGCGCCTGCGTGACTTCATCACCGTGCTTGATGATTTTCTCGGACAACTCCCCGCCGACTGGCAATACGGCGTCGAGGTGCGCAACGCCAAACTCCTCCGTCCGGAATACTTCGACGTCCTCCACGCGCACAACGTCGCGCACGTTTTCAACAGCTGGACCAAAATGCCCTCCGTCGAGGAACAGATGGCCCTGCCCGGGGCCTTCACCGCCGATTTCTCCGCGGCGCGCTTCCTCCTCCGTCCCGGCCGCGCCTACCAGCAAGCCGTCGACAGCTTCCAGCCCTACGCCGAGACCAAGGAAACAAACGAAGAAGCCCGCACCGCGATCAAGACCCTCATCCAGCGCAGCAAAACATCGCCCACCCCACGCCCCAGCTACCTCTTCATCAACAACCGCCTCGAAGGAAATTCGCCCAGCACCATCGCCGCCGCCCTGGACATCCCGGACTATCCTCGCGGCAACAGCCTTCCGGGGTAGGGACGAGCGGCCCGCTCGTCCGCTCTTTCACCAACCGACACGCGGGCCGCGTGTCCCTACCTCGCGCAGCGAAGCTCGGAGAGCGCGATCCACCTTTTGTAGCGGCGACGTCCACGTCGCCGGTCGTTTCAGCCGATCCGTCGGCGGGGACGCCGACGCTACATCTTTGGCAGCAAAAACCGCAACGCCACCGGCAACCGCTTGGCCCACGCCTTCTCGTTGTGCTCGTCGCCCTCGCCCGGATTCCACAGAAAATCTTTCTCCTCTTGGTAGCCCTGTTCGAGCAACGCCTCGCGCACCGTCAGGGCATCCTGCCAGTAATCGCCGTTCAGATTCCCTCGCTCCCGCGTTCCCATGTCCATGTAGATTCGCAATCCGTCCTTGTTGGCCCCCTGCATCACGGCCTTGGTAAAATTCGGACTCGTCCAGAACGCCGGCGAAAAAACACCAACCGCTCCGAAAACATCCGTGTTCAATCCCAGCCAGAGCGAAACGAGTCCGCCCATCGAGGAACCGGCCACCACCGTGTTCGCCCGGTCCGGAAGCGTCCGGTATTTCCCGTCGATGGCCGGCTTCACTTTGCCGACGAGAAAATTTCCGTAGCGATCGCAGAGTCCCGGGCCGCGCGACGGGTCGCGCGGATTCGCGTCGTCCGGCGGCTGATACTCCGTAACCCGCGCCTTCCCGAGGTCGGCCTCGTTGTTCGGCACGGCCACGATGATCGCTTCGCGCACGCGGCCGGCCTTCGTTTCTTCCGCCGCCGTGTCCTCGGCGAACCAACAGCCGAAGGGTCCGCCCGGACGGAACACATTCTGCCCGTCGTGGAAATAAACCACCGGATACCGCGCATCCCCTTCTTCATATCCAGGCGGCAACCAGACCCGCACCTCGCGCGAGGGAACGACAGCATCGTCCGACTCGACAAACATCGCTTCGATTGTGCCCCCGGCCACTGCGTTATCCAAACAGAGCAGCGCCGCCAGAAAGCCAATGACCGGTCCTTTCATCCACCTCCTCTGTGCCCTCCGCGCCCTCTGCGGTCAATCCCTCCATCGCAAAAGATTGACCTCCGCAGCCCGTCCACGTGCCATCAACCCCGATGAACCCGTGGATCCTCGCCGCCCGCCCGCGCACGCTCGGTGCCGCCGTCGTGCCTGTGCTCGCCGGGACCGCCCTCGCTTTCGCGGCCCGCTCGCTCGATCCGCTCACCACCATCCTTATCCTCGCCTGCGCCGTCCTCATCCAGATCGCCACCAACTATTTCAATGACGCCATCGACCACGCCAAGGGAGCGGATACCGCGGCGCGGATCGGCCCGACCCGGGTGACCAACGCGGGACTGCTCGCGCCCCGCGCCGTCATGCGCGGCGGAGCTGTCTGCCTCGCCATGGCCGTCCTCCTGTCGGTCCCGCTCGTCCTGCACGGCGGATGGCCCATCGTGGTCATCGGACTTTTTTCCCTCCTCTTCGCCTACGCTTACACCGGCGGGCCCTTCCCCCTGGCCTATCTCGGACTCGGGGAAATCTTCGTGGTCCTTTTCTTCGGCATCATCGCCGTCGCCGGGACCTTTTATCTCAACACGCTCGCCTGGTCATGGGAGTCCGTCCTCGCGGGACTACAGATCGGACTGCATTCGAGCGTGTTGCTCGCGGTGAACAACCTGCGTGACATCGAGTCCGACCGCGCGGCTGGCAAGCGCACGCTGGCAGCGCGGTTCGGTCTGACTTTCGCCCGGAGGGAGAATGCCGCGCTGGTCATGGCGCCGTTTTTTTCCGGCATCGCCTGGTTGCCGCTCGGCTACCTCTGGGCTTTCCTTCTCCCGCTGATGACACTTCCGCTCGCCTGGTGGCTGGCCCGCGCGTGCCTCGCCGCCGCACCCGACCGCTCCGTCAACCGACTGCTGGCCCAAGCCGCCGCATTGCACGCCGCCTTCGGGTTGCTCCTCGCCCTCGGGTTCCTGCTGCCGTGAAAATTTGGACGCACCACTACACGCTGCAGCCCGGATCCGATCCGGCCCGCGCCGCACGCAGTCCGCGAAAGGGCGCACTTCTCCGCGTCGAGTTCGAAGATGAAACCATCGGCTATGCCGACCTGCATCCGTGGGAGGAATTCGGGCACGCTTCGCTTCCCGAGCATATGGCTTCACTGGGCACGGACCAAGCGACAGCCTTGGCCAATCTGGCTTTGCGTCACGCGCGCACCGATGCCGCCGCACGCCGCGCCGGTCTTTCGCTTTTCGACGGACTCCCCGAAGTGCGCAGCCATGCGCTTTTCACCGATTGGGCCGCTGCTCCGCGCAGCGCATTCGAGCAATGCGTGGCCGAAGGTTACAGCGCCGTAAAGCTCAAGATCGGACGCAACCCACAGCGAGAAGCCGCGGCGCTGAATGTGTTGTCCGATCTGCCGCTACGTTGGCGTCTCGATGCGAATGCAAGTTTAACGGCCGGCGGCGAATCGATCGAAACTTTCCTCACCAAACTGACTCCGGATATCCGCATCAACCTCGAATTCCTCGAAGACCCTTTTGCCTACGAGGCGCACGCGTGGGCCGCCCTGTCCGAACACGAAAAACTCCCCCTCGCTCTCGACTGGGAACTCCCCTCCTCCCCGCCGCCCTGGCCCGGCGCGCGAATCCTTGTCATAAAGCCCGCCTCCCAAGACGCCTTCCCGCTCGCCCTCGCCGCCGCGCACGCCGGGATGGAAATTGTCGTCACCCACAGCATGGACCATCCCCTCGGCCAGGCCGTCGCGCTCTGGACGGCCATGCGGCTGCGCCAACGCCACGGCGGCCTTCTGGTCGAGGGAGGTCTCCAGGCTGCCGGACTTTACCAACCCGACGCGTTCAGCGGACAAATCAAAACAAGCGGTCCCGTCACCACGCCCCCGCCGGGCACGGGCTTCGGTTTCGACGATTTGCTCACCCGGATTCCCTGGCAACCACTTCCATGAACAAGCAAGCACCCGCACCTCCCGTCTGGTGGCTCATCTGGGCAACCATCACCGCGGCTTTTTTTGCCGCGGTCGGCATTTTTGAAACAACCGCGATCCGAACCGGGGCGCCGCCCTGGACAGCCCTCGTCGTCCTCCCGCTGTTCATCGCCTCGGCATTCATCCGCTTCGGCCTGCTGCCCCGTGTCACTGCACCGCCGAAGAAGTTCCTTTTCTTCATCCTCGGCCTCGCCCTCGCGGAATCCGGCGGCTTCCTCGCCCTCATCCTCGGCTCAGCATGGAAAACGCCCTTGGCCGCCGCCGCCCTCGTCCTCATGATCGTCCACGTTCCCGCTTTCATCCGTCGTGATTGACGGCACGAACGCGTCATCGTGAGCAACCTAACGGACATCCTGATCGTCGGCACCGGCGGATTCGCCGGCGCGGTCGCACGTTACCTGGCCGGCGGATGGATCCTGCACCAGACCGCGGCGGCAAGGTTCCCCTGGAGCACGCTGGCCGTCAATGTGCTCGGATGCCTCGTCATGGGCGTCCTCTCCGGACTGGCCACCCGCCTCGAATGGTTCACCCCGCAACTGCGCCTCTTGCTGCTCACCGGCCTGCTCGGCGGATTCACCACCTTCTCGGCTTTCGGACTGGAGACGGTCTACCTGCTGAGGCGCGGCGAAGTGTTCCCGGCGGTGGCCTACGCACTGGCCAGCGTGGTGCTGTGCGTGGCGGCGGTGTGGGGCGGGATGCGGGCGGTCGGATTCGTGCCGCGCGGTTGACCGCAAAAAAAAGGGGCTCCCTGGCAGGAGCCCCTTCTTTTGGAAATGCGGACGGATTACTCGGCTTTCTGGCCGGTGGCCGCGTCTTTCACCGCGCTGGCTCCATCACGCACGGCAGCGCCGGCGGTGTTGGCCGCATCGACGCCCGTCTTGGCGGTGCCTTCAACGGTCGTCGCGGCCGTGCCCACGGTGCCGCCGACGGCTCCCGCGGTGGTGTCCACGGCCTGCTTGGTCGTGTCGGTCACCGTGCCCACAGCGGCGCCGGTGGTGTCGACCACGCCGGTGCCGAGCGCCTTGGCCGCGTTGCCCAAGCCTTCGGCCGGGTTCTTGTTGATGAGGGCCTTGCTCGTGTCGACGGCAGTCTCGCCGACGGACTTCGCCGTGTTGCCGACGCCTTCGACCGCGCTCTTGGCCGTGTCGAAAATACCTTTGCCGGCATCCATCACGGTTGTCCCGGCCTTGTCGGCCGTTCCGGTCACGGTGCCCGCGGCGTCCTGGCCGGTCTTGCTGGCCCACTCGCCTGCGGTGGCTTTGGCTTCGGTCGCGGCTTCAGCCGTGGCGGTCGCCTCTTCGGCCTGCACGACGGAGGCCGCGAAAAGGAATGCCGCGCAGGAGGCAAAAATACGGTGTTTCAGTGGGGTGGAGTTGGATTGTGATGCTTTCATGATTAAGAGCCTGATTATAGGGAGGCCGGGACAAGGGTCAAACGGCTTCGTTGTTAATTTCGCCCGATTGCCATTGAGGCCGCGACCAAGGTGGAGGCAGACTGGCACTCCCCTATGAAGCCCGACAAATTGGCCAAGCGCGCCCGCGACCTCGCCGGACCGTTCCGCGTCGCCTCCGGAAAAAACTTCCGCCTCAAAGATTACCACCCGGGGGACACGCCCGGATTCGACCGCGAAGACAAGGACCGCGCCAAGAAAGCGCTGGCCCAAGGGGTGCAGGCGCTTTCCCTGCTGCAGGACAAACTCTACGCCCAGGACCAATGGGCCGTGCTGCTCATCTTCCAGGCGATGGACGCCGCGGGCAAAGACGGCGTGATCAAACACGTCATGTCCGGGGTCAATCCCCAGGGTTGCGAAGTGCATTCGTTCAAAGCCCCGACCAGCGAGGAACTCGACCATGATTTCCTCTGGCGCTGCTCGAAGCGCGTGCCGGAGCGCGGACGCATCGGGATCTTCAACCGCAGCTATTACGAGGAGACACTCGTCGTCCGCGTGCATCCGCAAATTCTGGCCAAACAGAAAATCCCGCGCGCCTTGCTGGGCCAAGATCTCTGGAAAGAACGCTTCGAGGACATCCGCGCCTTCGAACGCTACCTCTCGCGCAACGGCGTGCTCGTCCGCAAGTTCTTCCTCCATGTCTCCAAGGAG
>CAZEYV010000078.1:0-31659 GCA_964516705.1 uncultured Chthoniobacter sp. | reverse complement strand
TGGGGGGGGGTTTGGGGGGGAGAGGGGGTGTGAGGTTGGTGGAGTGTTGGGGGGTGTAGGGTGGGGTGTTGGTTTGGGGGGTTGCCCCGGGGGTAATACCCCGCCGCTACAAAATGAACGAAAAGTTGCGGAGCTTGTTATGATGGATGCCATGGGCAAGCACGACCGTATCGCGGCACGGACAGCGGGGTTGGACGCGCGTGGGGGCTACCATCCTTGCTACCTCGAATATTTCCGTCTCTTCAACGCACAGTCCTATTACCAGGCGCACGATGTGCTGGAGCACATCTGGTTGGGGTCGGACGGCGAACGGTATCTTTTCTACAAGGCGCTGATCCAGTTCGCTGGCGGGTATGTGCACTTGCAGCACCATCATCGCGAGCCTGACCACCGCATCCACGGACGCCGGCTGCGTCCGGCGGCGCGGTTGTTCCGGCGGTCGGCGGAATTGTTCGGGTCTTTGCCGGGGCAATACGAGGGCGTGATCATCGCGGAGGTAGTGACAGTGGCGGTGGCCACGGCGGGGGAGTTGGAAGCGGCGGGATTCGCGGTCAATCCATGGCATCCCGGGCAGGCGCCGGTGCTGCGGGGGCCGGTTTAGCGTCCGCGTTCCTCGCGCCTCCGACGGCGTTCCTCCTCCTCGATTTCGAGTTCGGTATCGAGCACGCCGCGCATTTTGGCGGTTTTGTCGGGCGGACCGAGCACGCGGCGGATGCACCAGACGAAGAAGCCGGTGGTGCCGCCGACGGAGAGAAGCATGATGATCCAGCCGCTGGTCGTCATGAGGCTTGCTCCTCCATGTTCCAGCGTTTGACCGCGATCCGGATCCACCAGAGGAAAAGAAGGAAAACGCCGAGGAGGAAAAGCATGGACCAGCGCACGGCGGGGTCCGAGGTGAAGGCATCTATCCGGTCGCCCATGTCCTGCACGGCCCAGGCGACGAAGACTGCCAAGAGGTAGGCGGGCGAGATGTATTTAATGACAAACCCGAACACGCGCGGGATGCGCAAGTCGGCGCCCCGATCGAGTTCCTCGATTCCGCGCTGCGGGGTGAAGACCCAGCCGAAGAGAAAAGTCTGCAGGCTGGCCAGCAGATAAATGCAGAACGTGCCGACCCAGAAGTCGAGGGTGTCCATGGCGGTGAGGTTTTTGCTGAACCAGACAACGAGCAGGGTGCCGGCCGTGCCGACGCCGCAGAGGAGGGCAACGGCGCGGGTGCGGGTCAGTCCGAGTCCTTCCTGGAGAAACGCGATGGCCGGTTGCAGCATGGAGAGCGAACTGGTGATGGCGGCGAGGAAGAGGAGGAAAAACCAAAGGAAGCCGACCCAGCGTCCGAGCGGCATGGATTCGAAGACGAGCGGCAGGGTGTTGAAGCCGAGGGCGAAGGTGCCGCCGACCGCGCCGGCTGCGCCGAGAAAGACGAAGGCCGCGGGAATGGTGATCATGCCGCCGAGAGAGACTTCGAAAAATT
The DNA here is from genome assembly GCA_964516705.1 of uncultured Chthoniobacter sp. Lineage (GTDB taxonomy): Bacteria > Verrucomicrobiota > Verrucomicrobiia > Chthoniobacterales > JACTMZ01 > JACTMZ01. Next base: position 30,188 of record CAZEYV010000078.1, on the reverse strand, counting down.
CGTTGCCGGCCACGGCGGTGGTCGAACTGAGGGCGATGTCGTCATCGCGGCGCATGTAACTGGCGTAGGTGATGATCACGCCGAAGCCGACCGAGAGGGAGAAGAAGATTTGCCCGGCGGCTTCCATCCACATCTTGCCGTTGGCCAGTTGTTCCCAGATCGATTTCCCGCCGGCGTCGAGGTTCCACATCTGACCGAGTCCGGCGAGGACATTGAGTTCCGGCTTGGACGGATCGGGGGTGCCGAGGGTAAGGACGCGCACCAGAACGAGGAGCGCGCAGATGACCAGCGCAGGCATGGCCCAGAGGCAGAAAAGCTCGATGCCGCGGGTCAGACCGCGGTTGATGAGGATGAAGTTGAGGGCAATGCAGATGATGAGAAAAACGAGCGGCGTGCCGAGGAAGCCGGCGAAGATGGAGGCGTCGGCTTCGAGTCCGGTGTAGCCCGCGAAGAAGGCCTTGTAGGCTTCGGGATCGCGTCCGAGATCCATCGCACCGGTCAGGTAATGCCACGCGTAGCCGAGGCACCATGACTCGATGAAGACATAATACATGTAGATGACGACGGGCACGATAAGTCCGAGGACGCCGAGGTAGGGGGCGGCTTTGTTTTTCCAGATGAGCCGGAAAATGCCGGGCGAAGAATGGTGTCCGCGCGTCCCGCCGTAGCGCCCCATCGACCATTCGGCCCAGGCGAGGGGGAGTCCGAGCAAAATGAGCGCGACGAAGTAAGGGATCATGAAGGCCCCGCCGTCGTATTTGGCGGCGAGGCCGGGGAAGCGGAGGAAGTTGCCGAGGCCGACCGCGCTGCCGGTCACCGCGAGGATGACGCCGATCCGGGTGGACCAGTTTTCCGGCGCGGGACGTTTCATGGCGGGAGCCTACTTGGCTTTGCCCTGCGAGGCCACGGCGGCCATGGCGGCGGCGATGGCTTCCTGGTCGCCGAGGTAGTAGTGTTTGAGCGGCTTGAGGTCGGCGTCCAGTTCGTAAACCAGCGGCACACCCGTTGGGATGTTGAGTTTGAGGACTTCTTCCTCGGACAAATTGTCGAGGTATTTGACTAGGGCGCGGAGCGAATTGCCGTGGGCGGTGATGACGACTTTTTTGCCGGCCTTGACCTGCGGGGCGATGACCTCGTGCCAGTAGGGAAGGAAGCGGTCGACGGTGTCCTTGAGGCACTCGGTGAGCGGAAGTTCGGCGGCCGGGACATCCTTGTAGCGCGGGTCGTGACCGGGGTAGCGCTCGTCGGATTTTTCCAGCGGCGGCGGGGGGATGTCATAGCTGCGGCGCCAGACCAGGACCTGGTCCTCCCCGTATTGGGCGGCGGTCTCGGATTTGTTCAACCCCTGCAATCCGCCGTAGTGGCGCTCATTGAGGCGCCAGGTTTTTTCCACCGGGATCCAAAGCTCGTCGAGTTCGTCGAGGACGATCCAGAGGGTGCGCAAGGCGCGCTTGAGCACCGAGCAGTAGGCGAGGTCGAACGAGTAGCCGTCCTTTTTCAGGACTTCCCCGGCCACCTTGGCTTCCCGGCGGCCCTGTTCGGTCAGATCGACATCGGTCCACCCGGTGAAGCGGTTCTCTTTGTTCCACGTGCTTTCGCCGTGCCTGAGCAATACGAGTTTGTGCATAAAGTGAGAGGCTGCGAACCGCGCGGGTTGCAATTGGCCGGACGCCGTCTATAGGGAATCACCCGCGCTCGCGCAAGGACATGAAGACCATCTACCTCATCCGCCATGGAGAAACCGATCACAATGCCGAGGGGCGGGCCATGGGGCAGATGGACATTCCGCTCAACGCGCGCGGACTCGATCAGGCGCGCCAGACGGCGGAGTTCCTCCGGCGCTATCCGATCGAACGCATCGTGAGCAGCGATCTCGGGCGGGCTTTGGCGACGGCGGAGCCGTTGGCCGGTGCGCTCGGGTTGGCGGTCGAACCGGACGCGCGCTTGCGCGAGCTGAGTTTCGGGATCCTCGAGGGGAAAACCGTGGGCGAGTGCGAATTGATCGACCCGGCGGCGGTGGCGCGCTGGCGCAGCGGGGATTTCGACGCGGCGCTGCCGGGCGGGGAGTCGCGGCGTGCCTTGATGAAGCGGACGCGGGAACTGCTCGAAGAGATTGCCGCCGGCCCGCAGGCGCACGTGGCCTTGTTCAGTCATGGCGGCGCGCTCAACGCGTTGCACACGCACATGCTCGAACACGGGAACCCGGCGCCGCGCGAGCATATCCCGCGCGCGTTCCGGTTTCACAATGCGGCGGTGAGCATGGCGGCATGGGCGGAGGACCAATGGCGCTTCCTCGTGGTCAATTCCACTTTCCATCTCGCGGAGGAGTCGCGGCAGTTGCTTTATTGACCGGCCCGGTGTGGGTTGGTCAGCCGGAAGCCGGCAAGGTCACGAGGCCGGACTCGATTTGCTCCCGGCGCGGCTCGAGGAACGGGGGAAGGGAAAGTTCCGATCCGAGCGCTTCGAGCGGTTCGTCGGCGGTGAAGCCGGGTTCGTCGGTGGCGATTTCGATGAGAATGCCGTTGGGTTCGCGGAAATAGAGGCTGCGGAACCAGTAGCGATCGACCGGCCCGCTGTTTGGCATGCCGGATCCGGCCAGATGCCGCGCCCACGCATCGTAGTCCGCCAGCGTGGTGCGGAGGGCCAGATGATGCACGCCGCCGGCGCCCTGGCGCGCGGCGGGAGTGTCCGGATCGATGCGCAGGTGAAGCTCGCGGGCGGCTCCGGCGCTCGCGCCGATCCGGTAGACGTGCACATCGCGTCCGTCCATCGTGTAAGTGCCGGTGTTCGGCAGTTGCAGCAGTTCACGAAAGACGCGGTCGGTCGGCTCGAAGGTCGGCACGCTGAGGAGCAGGGGACCCAAACCGCGGATCTGGTGCCCGGCGGGAACGGAACTGCGTTCCCACGCCGCGGCCGCGGGTTCCTCGTCGGCGACGAGGCTCAAGCGTTGTCCTTCCGGGTCCTCAAAATCCAAGACCGGCCTCCCGTGGCGTTCGGTGACGGGATCCTGCAGACCCAGCCGGTCGCGCCACCATTCGAGCGAGGCGACGCTGCCGACGCGCAGTCCGGTCCGTGTCACGCTGCGTGCGCCGCGGCGCTCGGGTGCGGCGGGCCAGTCGAAAAAAGTCAGGTCGGTTCCCGGCGTGCCAGCGCCGTCGGCGTAAAACAAGTGGTAGGCCGAGACGTCGTCCTGATTGACCGTTTTCTTGACCAGGCGCAGCCCGAGGGTGCGCGTGTAGAAATCATGGTTGTCGCGGGCGCGCGCCGTGATCGCGGTGACGTGGTGGAGGCCGTGGAGTTTCATGGGAGTTTTTCGAGAGCGAGGATGCGAACATCGACCCCGTCGGCGTGGCAGGCGTGCCGGGGTTGCGGATCCAGACCGGGAAAACCATCGAGGGTTGCCGGCGTGGTGGAGAGTTCGCGGACTCCGGCCTCGCGGAATTGGTAGGGCGGGTGGGCCACCGTGCCGCGATAGAGACGGCCCCCGCGGGAGGCATAGAGGTGATAACGCTCGAGAAGAAAAAACTCCACGCTGTCTTCCGCCGCCGTGCGCCGCTCTCCGTGCGGGCTCCAAACGTAACGCGACTCCGCGCCGGTGCCGCGCCGGGTCGAGCGATAGTCGATGATGTCCCCGAAGTCGGCCCGCATCGTCGCGTGGCGGTAGGGAAGGCGGAAAATTTTCTGCGCGATGAGGACGGCAAGCGGTTGGTTGCAGTCGAGCGAGTAGAACCAGACGCCGGGCACGCCGCGCTCGTCGTGCACGTAAGTGCGGACATTGAGTTCGAGAAAATTCGAGAGCGGCCCGACAGCGGGCAGTCCGGCGGGACGTACGCTGCGCATGGCGAAGGGCACGATGCCGAGCCAACCGGCGCCATCGAAGGTGTCGGTGTGGAGTCCGGCCGGGAGCGTCCGCTGGATGAGATCACGGTCGAGGGACCAATGGAGGAAGAGAAGATTTTCCCAGCGCTGATGCATGACGGCACGCCGGGTGGGTCCGGGGTGGCGGGCGGCTTCGCGTTGTCCGGGTGCCGGCGGGGTCATGCGAAAAGTTCATGCCGCGCCTCCCGGGCAAAGCGGAAAGCGGCGAGGGACGCGGCGGAGTTTTTGGCCAGGGCGAGAAATTTGAACGAGGTGCCCATGCTTTCCGGATGTAGAAGTTGTCGCAGTCCGCGCATCTCACGGGCCGCCTCCTCGCCCAGTTGTTTCCCGGGCATACCCGGAAAGACCCGCGCGGCGAGGGCGGTGAGTGCGTGGTGCTGGTCGGTGAATCCGGCGAGGGAGAGCCCGGCCCGCTCCGCCGCGCGGGCCACTGCGGTGAAGTCGACATGCGACGTGAGATCCTGGGAACCCGGATCGGCCAGGGGGTCATCGAGGCGTCGGTGCCCGCGGTAAGCGGCGAGGGATCCGGCCGCGCGGGCGGGTTGGTGGCGGATGGCGGACGGATGTCCGTAATCGACGAGGAGGAGCCAACCGCTTTGCAGTCGCGAGGCAACAGCCTGCAGCCATGGGGCGAGGGACGGGCAGATCTCGGTCACGAATCGGGGAATCTCTTCGGGCACCTGCGGCGTTTCGCCGGACCAAGGTGCGTCGACGAAGACGAAACCCGTGCCGTCATGGTCGACGCGTCGCTCCCGCCAGATGGCTTGCTCGCGAACGAGGATTTTGACGGGGAAAGCGTCGAGGAGTTCGTTGGCGAAGAAGATGCCGTTGAACGCGGGCAATTCCTCTTCGTGCGCGACGTGGGTGAGGCGACCGGCCCACGGGGCGAGCGTTTGTTGCTGGCGGGCGCGGAGGCCGGGAAGGGGTTCGACGACGAGGACGCGAGGCAATGGTCCGCTCCATGCCGAGAGGATGTCAGCGAGAAGCTGTCCGTCGTCGGCCCCTTGTTCGACGAGAGTGAAGTCGCCGGGGTTCCCCAGTTGTTCCCGCATCTCGAGGAACTGCGCGGCGAGAAGTTTTCCGAAGACCGGACCGACGCTCACGCTGGTGAAAAAATCTCCGCGCTGCCCGGTGCGCGGCCGGTCCGAGGCGTAATACCCTCCGAGCGGATGGTAGAGCGCGACAGCCATGAATTCGTCGAAGCCGACGGGTCCGTGCCGCGCAATGCGGTCGCGGAGTTCGTCCGCGGGTCCGTCAGGGCCGGGTGATTTCCCGGACATAAACGTTGACGAATCCATCGGCTCCTTCCTCGACGCGGTCGATACGGAAGGGGCGCGAGGAGTCGCGGCGGAAGGTCTGTCCTTGGACCGGCGGCGTGGCACCGGCGGGAAAGTCGGCGATGATCCGCACATTGCGCGGGGCCCGGCGCCCGCGGAGGATGGCGCGTCCGCCTCCCGTGCCGGCCACGCTGAACTCCCCGGAGAGGTAGACGGGGTCGGCGGGGGCGCCTTGGCCCGCGAGGTTGCGCGCGGCGTTGGCATCGAGGAGCCGCCCGCGCGGCATGCGACCCGCGTCATAAAGAGTCCAATTCCGCGCGCCGCTTGCCGGCGCAGGTGTGGCGGCGGGCGGCGTGGCGGCGGTGAAGGGTTCCAGCGCGGCGGTCGGAGCCGGTGTCGGGGTGGGAGCGTCTCCTCCGGCGGGTTCGGCCCGGGCGACGGGCACGTCTTCGCCCGCGGTGTCCACGGCCACGGCCCGGGCAACGGGCACGCCGTCGATCATTTCGGTGGTGCCCGGCGGCGGGGTGGCGGGAACGGGCACGGCCTCCGGATTGGCCGCCTCGGTTTTTTGCACGCGCATCAGCGCGGGCGCGGAGGATTCGTCCGCCAGACCGGCGCGCTCGAGGTATCCGGCGTAGTATTCTTCGGCTTTCTCCACGGCGGCCTGGTTGAGGACGGGGAGGCCGGCCGAGATGTTGAGCGAGGCCGGGGGTTCGAGGCTGAAGGTGCCGGTGTCGTCGGTCGAGGTGTAGCTGCCGTAGAGGAGCGGCACCGCGGTGAGGTTGAGGCGGCCGTCGGGGAGGCGGCGCGCATTGATCACGGCGGTGAGGTCGAGGGTTCGCGCCAGCGTGAGGTCGAGACCGGTTTGCAGTATGCGTTCGAGGTTGCCCACGTTTTTTTCCTCGGCGGGAAAAATGATCTCGAGGAGCAGCGACGGGTTGTCGGTCGAGCGGGCGAGGGCCACCACGCCGCTGGTGACGAAGTTGTTCGGCCCGAGCCGGAAGACACCCATGATATTGAAGGAACCCGTGACATAAGGGACGCGGTCTTTGCTCTGGTAGTAATTGCGCAGGTAGTTGCGCAGGAGGAGGTCGCTGGCGGCGTCGAGCTGCGCGGGCGACTGGTCCCCGTAGCGCTCGAGGAGTTTATCCGCGTCAAGGAACTGGCCGCGCGGCGCGGCGGTCAGTTTGAATCGTTTCGGCGGGTCGACCTTGCCGAGGGAACGCAGGACGCGGTAGCTGAAGGCGTTCTCGGGGTGGCCGAAAACATAGAAGCTGCCGATCCAGCAGGCCGCCGCAAAGAGGGCGAGGAGGATGATGAAGACGGTCCAGACGAAAAGATTGTCGTCGCCGCCCGCATGCCCGAGGGAGGTGCGCTTAGCCATGGGATCGGTGGCGCCGGCGCGCGGGCATTGAGTCGTGGTGTCTGCGCATGTAAGAAAGGCAAGTGTCTCTAAATCAGGCGGTGCGTCCAAGTCAAACGGGAGGCGATTTCCGTGGGTAAAATACGAGTGCTCTCCGACGAGGTGGCCAGCCAGGTGGCGGCCGGCGAGGTGGTGGAGCGTCCGGCCTCCGTGGTCAAGGAGTTGCTGGAAAACAGTCTCGATGCGGGGGCGGTCGCGCTGGAGGTCGAGGTGCGCGGTGCGGGCACGGGTTTGCTGCGGGTGACCGACGATGGGGCGGGGATGGACCGCGAGGACGCGCTCTTGGCGCTGGAACGGCACGCCACGAGCAAAATCGCCACGGCGGCGGATCTGGCCGATGTGCGGACCATGGGGTTCCGCGGCGAGGCAGTGCCGAGCATTGCCAGCGTGTCGGAATTGACCCTGCGGACGAGGCCGGCCGGCGCTCCGGCCGGCACCGAGGCGGTGGTCCGGGGCGGGAAACTGGTCGCGGTGCGCGACGCGGGCTGTCCGCCGGGGACGACAGTCGAGGTGAAATCGCTTTTCTTCAACGTGCCGGCGCGGCGGAAATTCCTGCGCAGCCCGGCGACCGAGACGGCGCACCTCGACCGGGCGGTCGAGACGGCGGCGTTGGCCCGGCCGGATGTGGCTTTCCATTACGTGCGTGACGGGCGCACCATATTCCGTGCCGCCGCCGTCCGCGGACCGGGGCCGCGCGTGGCCGATCTTTACGGTGCGGAGGAGGCCAAGGATCTGCTCGAGGTGCCGGAGACCGAGGTGCAAAGTGTGCGCGTGGCCGGTTTGGTTTCGCGCCCCGGGGTGACGCGGGCCGACCGCGGGCGGCAATTCATTTTCGTCAACGGACGCGCCGTGGAGAGCGTTTTTCTGTCATCCGGCCTGCGCGAGGCCTACCGCCAGATGCTCGAACCGGGCCGTCACCCTTCGGTTTACCTGCATCTCGCCATGGATCCGCGCGCGGTCGACTGCAATGTGCACCCGGCCAAGCGCGAGGTCCGTTTCCGCCAGGGTGCGGCCGTGCGGGAAGCGGTGCGGACGGCGGTCGAGGGGGCGCTGCGCGGCGCGCGTGCCGAGTGGATGCGACCGTTGCGCACGCATGTGGCGGCGCGTTTGCAGGCGCCCGCGCCGGTCCCGCCGCCGGTTCCGGAGGTGGCGCACCAACCGGAGTTGCCGCGCCCCGTCCTCCCCGCCGCCGCACCACCGGCCGCCGCCGCCGCGGAATCTCCGCCGCCGCGCGCGGAGGCCCCGGGGGAATTCCGGCTTGTCGGATCGTTGTCGCGCCGCTACCTGCTCCTCGAGGGTGCCGAGGGCCTTGTTCTCCTCGACCAGCGTGCGGCGCACCAGCGGGTGCTCTTCGAGAGGTTGCAACGTGGCGTGGACAAAGGCGCGGTGGCTGCGCAGCGCCTGCTCGTGCCGGAAGTTTTCGAATTGCCGCCGCGCGAGCACGAGGTGGTGGCGGAAAATCTCGGCGTGCTCGTCTCGGCAGGTTTCGGGCTGGAGGTTTTCGGCGGACGCGCGTTGAAGGTCGAGGCCTTGCCGGATTTTCTGGCCGGACGCGATCCTCGCCGCGTGCTCGAGGAATTGGCGTCCGGATGTCTGGCCTCCGGGCGTCCGCGCGGTCCGGATGCGGACGACGCCGTGCGGCGGGCCGTGGCGCGTCTGGCGGTGGGGGAGGAAGGCGCGCGCGATGAGCGGGAGCAGCGGGCGCTGGTCACGCAACTGCTGGCCTGCGATCTGCCCTATTGCGATCCGGAGGGGCGCCCCGTCATGTTGCAATTTTCCTGGCGCGAACTGGACCGCAAGTTCGGCCGGGCTTGAGGTGGTCCGTGCCTTGCGCCGGGCACGCATTCCCCGCTACAAAGCACCCATGCCCGACCTGCGGATCGAACCGGCCACCCTCGAGGATTTGCCTTTGCTCGCGGAATTGCTGGCCGATCTTTTTTCGCACGAGCCGGATTTCCGTCCGGATTACGAAAAGCAGATGCGCGGGCTGCGGCTCATTCTCGAGCAGCCCAACCGCGGGCGGATCTTTGTCCTGCGCGACAACCTTCGCATCATCGGCATGATCAATCTGCTCTTTACCATCAGCACGGCGGAGGGCGGTTTTGTCGTGGTGCTCGAGGATCTGGTCATCCATGCCGACCACCGCGCGCAGGGGCACGGGGCGCGGTTGCTGCGTCATGCCATCGATTTCGCCCGGGAGAAAAATTTCCTGCGCATCACGCTCCTGACGCACCGGGGCGACGGGAGTCTCGTCGAGTTCTACCGCAAGCACGGGTTCAAGCAGTCCGAAATGGTGACCATGCGCCTGCTGCTCGCGCCGGGAGGCGGCGCCGTTTCGTGAGTGCGGTGCCGCGGACGGCCTTCGTGCTCTGCGCGGGCTGGGGCGAGCGTCTGCAGCCGCTGACCAACCAGATCCCGAAGCCGCTGGTGCCGATCTGCGGTGTGCCGCTGTGCGAGTTTGCGCTGACGCGAATCGCCGCGGCGGGCGTCGAGCGGATTGTGATCAACACGCACCGTCTGCCGGGCGAGTTCATCCGGTTGTTTCCCGAATACCCCGCTCCATCCCGGTATGCGGGCGTGCCGGTTTACTTCCGCCACGAGGACGTGCTGCTCGAAACGGCGGGCGGACTGAAAAACGTGGAGGATCTGCTGCTGCCCGGTCCGGTGCTGGTCCATAACGGTGATATTCTGGCGGATCTGGATTTGGCGGCGCTTTTTGCCGCGCACGCGGCGAGCGGGGCGCTGTCCACGCTGGCCCTGCGGTCCGCGGGAGGAACGTGCAACGTCGGTTTTGACGCCGCGCGCAGCGAGGTTACGGATCTGCGCGGCGAGCTGGGTTCGGAGTCTCCGCTTTATCTCTACACGGGCGCCTGCGTGGTGGCTCCGGAATTGCTGCCGCGGATTCCGTCCGGTCAGCCGGTTTCTTTTGTGCCCGTCTGGCTCGAGGCGCTGCGCTCCGGCGGAAAAATCGCCGGGGTCGTGCTCGACGGAGGGATCTGGCGGGACATCGGTAACATCGCCGAATACATGCGCATCCACGCCGATTTGGCCTCGGGCGCGGTGAAGATCGATCCGCCCGCGACGGCGCCGTCCGGTTGGCCGGTATGGCGAATGCCGGGTTCGGAAGTGGCGGCCGGCGCGAAGATGGACGGCTGGAATTGGTGCGGTCCGGATTCGCACGTCGGCGCGGGGGCGCGGGTGACCGACTCCATCCTCTGGGCTGGTTCGCGTGTGGAGTCGGGTGCGGTGGTGGAGGGCTCGGTCGTGCGCGAGGGCATGATCGCGTCCGGTGAGGTGAAAGCCACGGTGGTATGAAAGAACTCTTCGACTGGGTGGAATCGGTGCATCCCGCCGCGGCGGGCGGCGAGTGGGTGCCGGTCAACCACGGGGGCTCCGACCGTCGGTTCTGGCGCGGCCGCGGCCCGGCCGCCGGTCTCATCGCGGTTTTCTACGGACCGGAGAAAGCGGAGAATAGCCGCTACGCGCATTGTGCGGATTTCCTGCATCGTCAGGGTGTCCGCGTCCCTGCGGTGCTGGCCCACGATGCGGCCTGGCGACGCTTGCTCATGGAGGACGCCGGCACGGAGGATCTGTGGTTGCACCGGAACGAACCATGGCCCGTCCGCCGGGAGCTTTACACCAAGGCCCTGCGCGAAGCAGCGCGGATGCACGCCATCGATTTGTCGACGGCGGAGGCCGAACACGTCCTGCGCGAACCGTTCGATGCCGCCCTTTACCGTTGGGAGCAGGATTATTTTTTCGACAACTTCCTCGGCTCCGAGTCGGCGGCGCAGTGGCGTGTCGCGGTCCCGATGGACGCCCAAGCGGAACAACTCGCCGCGCAACCCCGCGTGCTGGTCCACCGCGATTTGCAGTCGCAAAATGTCATGGTGCACGACGGTCAAGTCACGCTGATCGACTTCCAAGGCATGCGCGCCGGGCTGGCCGGCTACGATGTGGCGTCGTTGCTTTATGATCCGTATGTCCCGCTGACGCCGGACGAGCGGGGAGAGTTGTCCGCCCTTTATGCCAATCTGGCCGGACGCGCCGACCGCAAGGCGTGGGAGGAAGAACTCCGCGCGGGGGCGCGGCAAAGACTGATGCAGGCGTTGGGGGCCTACGGATTCCTCGGTAGAACCAAGGACAAAACGGCGTTCCTGGCCCACATTCCGGTGGCGGCGGAGCGATTGGCCGCGCTTTGCCAGTCCGATGCCGCATGGCAACCTCTGGCCGGCGCCATCCGCGCTGCCGCGAAATGAAAAAGACCGCTGTCGTCATCGAAAATGTCCACCCGCTCCTCGATGGCGGGCGCTACGCGATCAAGCGGCTGGTCGGCGAGCCGGTGCATGTCACCGCCGATATCTTCAAAGACGGGCATGATGTCATAGCTGCCGCCGTCAAGTGGCGTGCGGCCGGAGCGAAAAAATGGCAGGAAGCGCCGATGACGCCGGGTGACAACGACGTGTGGTCCGGCTCCTTCACGGTCACCGGAATCGGCGACTGCGAATTTACGGTCGAAGCGTGGCTCGATGCTTACGGGACGTGGCGTGATGAGTTCCGGCGGAAATACGAGGGCGGGCAGGAGGATCTGCGCTCGGAGGCGTTGGAGGGCGTGCATCTGCTCGAGCAGGGCGCGTCACGGGCGGCGAAGGCCGATGCTTCCACCCTGCGCGCGGCGGCCAAGGAACTACGCAAAGCGGACCGTGCGGCCGCGCAATCTCTTGCCGCGCGGGCCGGGTTGGCCGCGATCATGGCCAAGTATCCGGACCGGGCCATTGGCAGCGAGTTTCATCCGTTCGGGCGCATCATGGTCGAGCGCCCGGCGGCGCTCTTTGCCGCATGGTATGAATTTTTCCCGCGCTCGGCCGAGGGACGGGGCGACCGCGGTTCGACTTTCCGCGATTGTCTGGCGCGACTCGACGAGGCCAAAGCCATGGGCTTCGATGTGGTTTATTTCCCGCCGATCCACCCTATCGGCACGACCAAGCGGAAGGGGCGCAACAACGCGCTGGAATGCGCGCCGGGTGATCCGGGCGTGCCATACGCCATCGGCAACCGGCATCAGGGTTGTCCGCACGGCGGCGGACATCGCGATGTCGCACCCGAGCTAGGCACGCTGGAGGATTTCGAGTGGCTGGTCGGCGAGGCGAAGAAGCGCGGGCTCGAGATCGCGCTCGATTTCGCCCTGAACTGCTCGCCGGACCATCCCTATGTGACGGAGCACCCCGAGTGGTTTTTCCGCCGTCCGGACGGCACGATCAAATACGCGGAGAATCCCCCGAAGAAATACGAGGACGTCTACCCGCTCGATTACCACAATCCGTCATGGCAGGAGCTGTGGAACGAACTTCGCGACGTGATCCTGTGGTGGGCGGCGCGCGGCGTGCGCACGTTCCGGGTGGACAATCCGCACACCAAGCCGGTGGCCATGTGGGAATGGCTCATCGCGGAAACACGGGCGAAGTTTCCCGATCTCGTTTTTCTGAGCGAAGCTTTTACCAAACCGAAAATGATGCGCGTGCTGGCCAAGGCCGGGTTTTCCCAGAGCTACACCTACTTCACCTGGCGGAACACGAAGCAGGAGCTGACTGATTATTTGTCCGAGGTCAGTGCGCCGTGGTCGGCGGATTATTTCCGTCCGAACTTTTTCACCAACACGCCGGACATTTTGCCCTTCTTTCTCCAGCAGGAAGGTCGCGCTCCCTTCATGATCCGCGCGGTGCTGGCCGCCACGCTCTCGCCGCTCTACGGAATCTACAGCGGCTTCGAGCTGTGCGAGAATGCGGCGCTGCCCGGACGCGAGGAATATCTCGACAGCGAGAAATACCAGTTCAAGCAGCGCGACTGGAACGCGCCGGGCAACATCAAGGCCCTCATCGCGCGGTTGAACGCGATCCGCCGGGCGAATCCGGCCCTCCAGCACCTGACCAACCTCCGCTTCCATGCCGCGGAGAACGACCGGATCCTTTTTTTCGCCAAAGCGACCGGCAGCAACCTCCTGCTGGTGGTGGTCAATCTCGACCCGTCCGCCCTGCAGACCGCCGCCGTCGAATGGCCGCTCTGGGAATACGGGCTGGCCTGGGATGCGGACTACCTCGTTGAGGATCTCCTGACCGGGGAACGCTGGACCTGGCACGGGGCGCGGAACTACGTGGAACTGGATCCGGCCGTGCGGGTCGCGCACGTCTTCCGCGTGGTCCGAGGGGGTCTTTGAGGCCGCGCCGGAGGGACACAAATCCGGCGTTGCTTCCGCGGGGCGTTGGCCGTATGCAAAAGGGCCCGCCGCGGAGCGGGATCCGCAGACATGGGCAAACTTTACAACAACATCGTGGAGACCGTCGGCCGCACGCCGTTGGTCAAATTGAACAAAGTGACCGCGGGCGCCGGCGCGACCGTGGCCCTCAAGTGCGAATTTTTCAACCCGCTGGGCAGTGTGAAGGACCGCATCGGCATGGCCATGATCGAGGATGCCGAGAAGAAGGGCATTCTGAAAAAAGACACGGTCATCGTCGAACCGACCAGCGGCAATACCGGTATCGCGCTGGCTTTCGTCGCCGCGGCCAAGGGTTACAAGTTGATCCTGACCATGCCCGAGACGATGAGCGTCGAACGCCGCACGTTGCTCGCCATGCTCGGGGCCGAATTGGTTCTCACGCCCGGACCGGAGGGCATGAAAGGCGCCATCGCCAAGGCCGAGGAAATTCTCAAGGACACGCCGAACGGCTGGATGCCCCAGCAATTCAAAAATGCGGCCAACCCTGCCATCCACGCCAAAACCACGGCGGAAGAGGTTTGGGATGACACCGACGGCAAGGTCGACATCTTTGTTTCCGCCGTCGGCACCGGCGGCACCTGCACCGGCGTGGGTGAAGTGCTCAAGCAACGCAAACCCGGCGTGAAAATTGTCGCGGTCGAGCCGAAAGACTCGCCGGTTATTTCCCAGACCCGCGCCGGCGAGCCGGTCAAGCCCGGTCCGCACAAAATCCAGGGCACCGGCGCGGGATTCGTCCCGGACAATCTCCATCTCGACGTGGTCGACGAAGTGTTGACCGTTTCGAACGACGATGCTTTCGCCATGGCGCGCCGTTTGGCCAAGGAGGAAGGTATCCTCGGAGGCATCAGTTCCGGCGCCAACGTGCAAGCGGCGCTGGAGTTGGCCCGTCGTCCGGAAAACAAAGGCAAGCTCATCGTCACCATCGCCTGTTCGACCGGGGAGCGCTACCTGAGCACCGCGCTGGCCGACGAAGCGCGCGCGGCTGTGGCCAGCTGACAATACCGTGGACCAAGACCGCTCCTCCATTCTCCGTCCGGTTGTCGACCCGGCTTTGGAACTGACCGACAGCGACCTTTTCTGGCAGGCGCATTGGCAAAAGTTCCTCTGGGCCTTGGCCGGCCTGGTTGTGCTCATCCTGGCCGTGGGCTTCTGGAAATTCCGCGAGGCGCAGGTGCGGCACGCGGCCGAGGCCCTTTACAGCGCCGCCGCGGAAGAGGCCGGATGGCGCGAAGTGGTGGAGAAATTTCCCGGCTCGGTTCCGGCCGGCAACGCGCGCCTGCAACTGGCTTCCGCTTTGCGGGCCGGCGGCGACACGGGCGCGGCCGCCGCGGAGCTGGACCAATTGCTTTCCTCCCAGCCGGACTATCCGCTGGCCGGCACCGCGTGCCTCCTGCTCGGGGAACTGCGCCAGTTGCAGGGCGAACCCGAAGCAGCATTGGAGGCCTACCGCCGAGCTTCCTCCGTCTACCGGACATCCTATGCCGCGCCGCTTGCTTTGCTGGCCGAGGCCAAATTGCTCGAGTCGCGCGGTTCCGCCGGCGAAGCCCGCGCGGTTCTCCAATCCATCGGTTCGCTCCATCCGGGAACGCCGGCCGCCATGATCGCGGAAGCCGAACTTGCGCGGCGCACGCCCGCGTCCGCCCCCTGAGGCGGTCTTTTTGATCCGTCCGGCGGCGCCTTGAACCATGGCGGTGGTCTGCGCGGGAGAAGTGCTGTTCGACCGCTGGCCGGATGGGACCGGGTTTCCGGGCGGGGCCCCGGCCAATGTGGCTTTCCATGCGGCGGGTCTGGGTGCGGAGACCTTTCTGATTTCCCGCACCGGCGACGATCCTGCCGGACGGCGTTTGCGGGAGTGGCTGCGCGGCGCCGGCGTGGATACGGCCCATTGCCCCGCCGATCCCGCACGACCGACCGGCACGGTGACGGTCGATCCGGACTCCGCGGGAGGGCCTTGCTATGACATTTATGGTCCGGCGGCGTGGGACTTCATCGCGGCCGATGCGGCGGCCCTGGATCTGGCCCGCCGCGCGCGGGTGCTCGTCATCGGCACCCTGGCCCAACGTCATCCGGTTTCGCGCGGCGCCATCCGTGAACTGGCGGCGGTGGCCGGGCGCGGCGGGGCGCGGGTGCTGGCCGACCTGAATCTGCGCGCGCCTTTCCATGACGAAGAAATCCTGCTCTGGACGCTGCGCCACTGCGGTGTGCTCAAGTTGAACCGCGACGAGCTGGCCGGAATTTCTCGTCTGCTCGGCGCGGCGGGCGACGAGAAGGATTTGTTCAGCGGCCTGCTCCGCGAGTTCGCCATCCCGTGCGGCGTGCTGACCGCCGGGGCCGACGGCGCGTGGATTCACGAGGACGGAGTGCTCACGCACCAGCCCGCGGTGGCGGTCGAAGCAGTCGATCCGGTGGGGGCGGGTGATGCTTTCTGCGCGGCCCTGGCGGCCGGACTGGATCGCGGTGGAACCTTGCGTGAAGCCGCTCCGGAAGCGGCGCGCCTGGCCGCTCTGGTCGTCTCACGCCGCGGGGCGGCTCCGTCGCCGGGTGCCTGAACCACTCCGCGCCGCCGGGCCCGGCGCGGCAAACTGATCTGCGGCGGGACAAAGGCCACGAAGTTCGCAACCCAGGCAATCGGGTTTGCGCGCGGGGCAACGACGACGGCCGTGCCAGATGAGAAGGTGGCTCCAAAGCGTCCAGTTATCCTGCGGGATGACTTTGACCAGGTCTTTTTCGATTTTGACCGGGTCGGTGTGCTTGGTCAGACCGAGGCGCTTGCTCAGGCGGGCCACGTGGGTGTCGACCACGATGCCGGCTTCGATGCCGTAGGCGTTGCCGAGGACGACATTGGCGGTTTTGCGTCCGACGCCGGGCAGATGGGTGAGAGGTTCGAGGTCGCGGGGGACTTCGCCGTGATGGAGCCCGACCAGGGCTCGGGCGGCGCCGATGAGGTTTTTTGCCTTGTTGCGGAAGAAACCGGTGGAGCGGATGAGTTCTTCGACGTCCTCCTGCTTCGCGGCGGCGAGGGATTGGGCGTCCGGGTATTTCCGGAAGAGCGCGGGAGTCACCAGATTGACGCGCACGTCGGTGCATTGCGCGGAGAGGATGGTGGCGACGAGGAGTTGGAAGGGTCCTTCGTGGTCCAATTCGCAGTGGGCGTCGGGATAGGTGGCGCGGAGGATGCGCAGAAGCTCGCTGGCGCGAGCGTGGCGAGTGGCGAGTGACGGGTGACGGGACTTTTTCGTCACGAGGGGCCGAGGGCGTTGAGGCGTTCTCGGGCTTTGGGGGCGAATTCGCTGTCGGGGAATTTTTCGGCGAGTTCTTTGTACGCGCGGATCACTTGGGCTTTTTGCTTCTCGGATTTGGCCGGGTCGCTCGACTGGAGTTCGGTGACTTGCGCCTCGAGGAGTTGTCCGCCTTCCCACAATCCGGTGGCGGCGGCTTCGGGCACGCCTTCGTAGAAGGCGGAGATCTTGATGAAGTAGTCGATGGCGGCATCGCGCTCGTTTTTGTCTTTCTGGATGAAGCCGCCGAGGAGCATGGAATTGGCGCGGAGATCGGTCGGGGCGTTGGGGGCGCGGATGATCTGGGTGAGCAAGGCGATGGCTTCGTCGCCTTTGCCTTGCTCGCGAAGGGAGGCGGCGATTCCGTAGTTGGCTTCGAGGACTTTCGGCGACCACGGGTAAAGGGACTTCAATTTCTCGAAGAGGGCCCCGGCCCCGGCAACGTCTCCTTGCTCCTGCGCGACGCGGCCGAGTCCGAAGAGCGAAATCGCTTGGGCTTCCTGGATGGCAGGCGGCGCTTGGGCGGGTTCCTGTCCGTCGGGATTCGGGTAATCGACGGCGATTTTTTCGAAGACGGCCTTGGCTTGGTCCGCCTTCCCGTTCTCGAGCAGGGCGAGCCCGTAGAGGTCGAGATCGGACGGCGCGTAGACGAGCGACGCATCGTAAGCTTGGCCCATCTCCTCGAGCGCGCGGGCCGGATCCTTTGCGTTGATGAAGGCGGCGCGGGCGAAGAGGACTTTGTTTTTCGCGCCATCGGGCGCGGACGCGGCGAGATCCTGGAAATACTTTTCCACGGCTGCATCGTCGAGGAGCCCGGCTGCGGCCTCGGCCTGCTTGGCGGCGAGGAGGGAGCGGAGTCCGAGTCCGAGCTGCGGGCTGTCCGGGTAGGTGGCGGTCATTTTCTCCGCCGCGGCGATGGCGGCGGTCATGGCTGCCTTCCATTGTTCCTGCTCCCCCGGGGTGAGCGCGCCGTAGCGTCCGAGTTTTTCCGCCGTGGCGCGGTGGAGGTCGGCGATCTTCAACAGCGACTCGGGGGCCTTGGGCGCGGTGGCGTATTTTTCCGCGAAAGTCTGGTAGGCGGCGACCGCGGCTTCGATGTTGCCCCGGTTGGTTTCGGTCTGACCGATGCTATCGTAGGCGAAGAAGACCTTGTCGTCCTCGGGATACTTTTCGACGAAGGCGGTCATAAGGCGGACCACCTCGTCCGCGTTCTGCGCGGCGCCTGCCAGCTGGGCGCGCTGGAAGTAGGTGAAGGGCGCGGGCTGGCTTTGGGGGAATTTTTCGGCGATCCCGGCCATGGTGGCGACGGCCTCGTCGTTGCGTCCGAGCGCGAGCTTGGCTGCGGCGGCGGAATACAGGGCGCTTGGGGTCAGCTGGGTCTGCGGGTATTTCTGCACGAAGGTGTCGATGAGCGGGAGAGATCCTTCGTGGTCGCCTTTCTGCTGGGTGCCGACGGCGATCCAGAATTCGGCTTCCTCGACTTGGGTGGCTTGGGGGAATTTGGTCACGATGTCGCGGTAGGCGGCGATGGCCTCGTCCCATTTGCCCTGCTCCTTGAAGACATTGCCGATGCCGAGTTGGGCCACGGCGCCGACTTCGGGCGGGGGATTGGTGGCGAGGAAGTCGCGGTAAGTCTTGAGTGCGCCTTCGAAATCGCCTTGCTGCGCGCGCGCGGTGGCTTCGTTGACCACGGACAAGCCGAGGAGCGGGCTCTC
Source organism: uncultured Chthoniobacter sp. (assembly GCA_964516705.1). Taxonomy (GTDB): domain Bacteria; phylum Verrucomicrobiota; class Verrucomicrobiia; order Chthoniobacterales; family JACTMZ01; genus JACTMZ01. Next base: position 12,342 of record CAZEYV010000078.1, on the reverse strand, counting down.
GGGATAAATTTCCGCGGCTTCCTTGAAATATTGCGCCGCTTTTTCCGGATTGCGGACCTCCGGGTCGGGGTGGGTGAGGAAAAGGTTGCCCATGGCGACGGGCAGGTTGGCGGCGAGCGGGTCGCCTTTGTGCGCGCGCTGGAAGGCGTCGTAGCGCGCCACGGCGGGATCGGCCGCGTTCTGCACCGCGTAGGTCATGGCGAGGAAGTAAAGGTTGCGTTTTTTGTCCGCATCGCCGGTCAGGAGCGGTTCGAGATGCGCGAGGACGATGCGGGACTCGTCGTATTGGCCGGCCTGGAAGTAGCTCTCGCCGATTTTCTGCAGCGCGGTGACGGTCTGGTCGGGGTTGGCTTGCAACTCGGCGAGTTTGCGGCGGTCGCGTTCCGCCCGGCGGTCGATACGTTTGAGCTCGGTGGTGTCGCGTGCGGCGAGGGCGGCGCGGCGCAGGGCCGGGATACCGTCGATTTTTTCCTGCTGCATTGCGACGATCTTGTCCTTGGGCAGGACATCGCGGAAGGCGGCGCGGGCTTGTTCGAGGAGGACGGCTTTGCGGTCCTCCGGGGCGAAAGCGGCTTCGCTGAGGAGAATTTCGCCGAGTTGGAATTGCGCGGCGTTGACCAGGGCCAGATCGGTTTTCCGGGCGATGATCTCGCGGAGCAGTCCGGCGGCTTTGGCATAGAGCGCGAAAGCCGCTTCTTTGTCGGGTGTTTCCCCGGAGAGCATATTGCTGCCTTCGGTGGCAAGGATGAGGGCGAGCAGATTCTGGCTGTCGAGGATGCCGGGACTGTCGGGGAAGCGCTTGAGGTTGTCCTCGAGGGCGGCCTTGGCCGCGGCGAAGTCGCCGGTCTGGAACGAGGCGATGGCGCTCCCGTAGGAGGCGGCCTCGACTTCGGTCGAGCGCGGGTATTTCCCGATGAAAGCCGCATACTTCTTCACGGCCTCCGCGTAGTTCGTCTTGCGCGCGGGATCGTCCGGCCGGAGCGTGGCGGCAAGGCCGGACATGGCCTGGGGTTCGAGGAAGGCGGCGAGTTCGGTCAGTTCCGCGCCCGCCGGCGGGCCGGAGAAAAATTTGCCGAGAGTCTCGAGGGCCTTCCGGTTTTCGCCGGTGAGGTAATGGGACAGGGCGAGTTGGACCTGCGCGTTGGCGACGACCGGCGAGGTGGGATAATCGGCGAGGACTTTTTCGTAAGCGGCAACGGCCGACGGGTAGTCGCCGGCGATATAGGCGTTGTTGGCCGCCTCGAGAGCTTGTTGCGGGCCGTCTTGGGCGGAGACCCGGACGACGAGGAGGAGGGACGCCAGGAGCAGGGCTCGGGGAAAAATCATGGCGGACAGTTTAGCCGGTCAGGCCCGGGAGGGAAAGCCTGCGAGGTCGGCCGGCGCGGCCGTCCGGCGCCGGGCCACGGCGAGGTTGAAGTCGTCGAGAATCGCGTAGAGGCAGGGGATGAGGACGAGCGTGATGAGGGTGGCGAAGGTCAACCCGCAGACGATGGCCTGCGCCATGGGGGCGAGGAACTGCTCCTGACCTTTGCTGAAGAAGGCGAGGTTGGAGAGGCCGACCACGGTGGTGGCCGTGGTGAGAAAGATCGGACGGAAGCGCGTGCGCCCGCTTTCGAGGATGGAGTGCCAGCGCACGCGCGGGAGGGAGACATCGCGCCCCCGCCGGTAATTGTTGATGAAATCGACGAAGACGATCGAGTTGTTCACCACGATGCCGGCCAGGGCGATGGTGCCCATGACGGACATCAGGCCCATCGGTTCGCCCATGAAGAGGAGTCCGAGAATGACACCGACGATACCGAAGGGCACGACGGTCATGATGACGAAAGGCTGGAGGAAGGAATTGGTGATCGTGGCGATGAGGGCGTAGATGAGGAAAATGGCGACAAACCCGGCAAACTTCATGGCCTCGAGGCTCCGCTCGGTATCCTCGTTCTCTCCGGTCAGGCCGATCTGCAGGGCGGGATGCGCGGAAAGAACTCCGGGCAGCCACGTTTTGATTTCCTCGTTGGCCAGACCCGAGGTGGTGACGCGCGGGTCGATGTCGGACGAAACGGTGATGACGCGTTCCTGGTCGAGGCGTTTGACCCGCGGGATGCCGCTGACGCGCTCGAGCGTGGCGATGGTGTCGAGATCGACCATGCCCTGCGGGCCCTTGATCATGAGGTTGCCGACGATGCCGGGGTCTTGGCTGTAGCGTTCGTCCATCTTGACGCGGACGATGACTTCATCGTTGCCCCAGCGCAGGCGCGAGGCCTCGAGCCCGCGGAAGGCACCGAGCAGATCGCGTCCGACCTGCGCCGCGTCCAACCCCGCTCGGGCCGCGCGGTCCTCGTCGAGACGCACGCGGAATTCGGTTTTCCCCTTGGGCAGGTCGCTGCCCACGTTGACCAGTCCGGGGACCCCGCCGAGCTTCTGCTGGATCTCCGCCGCGGCCGATCTGAGTTCGCCGAAATCGGCGCCGCGGATCTCGATGTTGACGGCGCGCCCGACCGGGGGTCCGCCTTCTTCTTTTTTCGCCGTGCCGGTGATGACTTCGGGGAAGCTGTTGACGACATTGCGCAGGTCGCGCTCGATGGCCGAGGGCTTGCGGCACGCGGGGCTTTGCTCGTCGACGTCGACGACGAGCATGGCCAGGTTGCTGCCGTATTCGAGGAACTGGTCGGTCGGATCGAACATGGCGCCGATGCGCGTGGTCACGGCGACGAGGTCGGTCTCGGGGAGGGTGTCGACCACGGACCGCTCGACGCGCGCGGCCACATCGGCCGTCTGGTCGAGGGTGTAATCGGCGGGGAGTTCGAGCTTGATGTTGATCGTGTCGGCGAAATCGGTGGCGAAAAGGCGGAAGGGCACAACGCCGGCGGCAACGAGCGCGCCGACAAAGACAAGCGCGGCGAGAAAAGCGCCGACCACGGCGTAGCGCGTGCGCAGGGCGAGATTGAGGAGGTGGGTGTAGATCTCAACCGCGCGGTTGACCGTGCGGTCGACGGCCTCGCGCAACTCCTCGTAGGACAAACCGATTTCGTAGCGCAGGCGTCGCCAGCCGCGCGGCGGATTGAGGGCGGCGGCCGCGCGGCGCGCGGCGGCGGAGCGCAGCGGGCGCATGAAATCGGCGAGGTGCGAGGGCAGGACGAGGAAGGCCTGGGCCAGCGAGAAGACGAGGGTCGAAATGACCACGACGGGGACAACGGCGAGGAATTTTCCGATGATGCCCTCGCCCCAGATGAGGGGAAGGAAGGCGGCCACGGTCGTGCTGACGCTTCCGAAAACGGGCCACATGACCTCGTGGGCGCCGCGCACCGCGGCGTCGACCGCGCTTTCGCCGTTGCGGTAGAGGCGGAAGACGTTTTCGCCGGTGACGATGGCGTCGTCCACCACCATGCCCAGCGCCATGATCATGCCGAAGAGCGAGAGCATGTTGATGGTGAAGCCGCCGATGTAGAGGACGATGAACGTGCCGGCGAAGGAGAACGGGATGCCGAAGGCGACGAGGAGGGCGAGGCGCCAATCGAGGAAAAGAAGGAGAAGAACGGTGACCAGGATAAGCGACTGGATGCCGTTTTTCATCACGGTCTCGATGCGCGTGTTGATGTATTTGGTCGTGTCGCCGACGACTTGCGTCTCGATCTCCGGCGGGAGGAGCGCGGCTTCGGCGGCGAAGACGCGGCGGGCCTCGCGCACGGATTCGATGACGTCGGTGCCTTTCTTTTTGACCAGCGTGTAGGTCACGGCGGGGCGGAGGTTGGTGCGGCCGTAGGTTTGCGCTTTCTCGGTGGTTTCCTTGACCGTGCCGATGTCGCGGATTTTCACCGTGCGGCCGTCGGGGCGTTTGACTAGGGGGAGGTCTTCGAGTTGCGCGGCCTCGGTGATTTCGCCGAGGAGCCGGACGATGCGCTGTCCGCCCGCCGCATCGAGGCGTCCGCCCACAACGTTGACGTTCTTGGCCGCGACCGCATCGGCCACTTCGCGGAAAGACAAGCCGGCAAGTCGCAGACGGTAGGGATCGACCTCGACCCAGACTTCGCGCCGTTCGAGGCCGTCGACGAGGACTTTGGAGACGCCGGGAACAAGTTTGAGCCGGCGCTCGATCTCGTCAAGGACCGGGCGGATTTTCCGGAGGTCGAAACCGGGCGGATACGAGACGGTGAAGGTGACGAGGGGGAAGGGGATGTCGAATTCCTCGACGACGGGCGGCTCGGCCGAGGCGGGAAGATCGGCTTTGGCTTTGTCCACCGCTTGGCGGACGTCGTTGAGGACGGGTTGGATGTCCCCGATGGAGGGGTCGACCTCGATGAAAATGTTGGAGAAGTTGTCCTGCGAGATGGAGCGGATTTCGGCGAGGTAGTTGACGTTGCCCAGTTCTTCCTCGAGGGGGACGGTGATGGTGCGTTCGATGTCCTCGGGCGCACCGGTTTCCGGGTCCAGGGTGGTGATCTGGATAAAGTTGGTGCTGACGTCGGGAAAAAGATCCCGCTGCAACTGCGTGCCGGCCGCGTAATAGCCGGCGAAAATGATGACCAACGTGAAAATGTTGACCGCGACGCGGTTTCTGACGCTCCACGAGGAAAGACCCATGGCCGGAGACTTTAAGCGTGGAGCACCGGCTCCGCAACGCGGGGCTCGGGCTTCCCTCCTGCCGCGCCGGTGCCTATATTCCCCGCCCCATGAGTGACTTGTCCCGCCGGCTGGAAGAGGGCGCGCAAAGCGGAGCCCTGCTCGCTTCGTCCCTGGAAAACATCCGGGCCCTGCTGGCCGGCCATCCGCAGGAGGTGGAAAAGGCGAGCATCGCCGAGCTGGCGGAGTCGGGCGACTGGGCCGAGTTGAACAACCGGTTTTTCCGCACCCTGGCCTTCGGCACGGGCGGGCTGCGCGGCAAAACGATCGGAGCCGTGGTGACTGTCGCGGAGCGGGGCACACCGCAGGCTCTCGGCCGTCCGGAGTTTCCCTGCACGGGAACCAACGCGATGAACAGCTTCAACATCAGCCGGGCGACGCAGGGGCTGGTGGCTTATGTCAAAGAATGGGCGGCCCGGGAAAAGCTTCCGCACCGCCCGCGCATTTGCATCAGCTATGACACGCGTTTTTTCTCCCGCGAGTTCGCGGACCTGGCGGCGAAGGTGATCACCGGGTCGGGGTGCGACGCGCTGGTTTTCGCCGAGCCGCGTCCAACCCCGGAGCTGAGTTTCGCCGTGCGGCAGACGGGGTCCGCGGCCGGCATCAACATCACGGCCAGCCACAACCCGCCGGCTTACAACGGCTACAAAGTCTATTTCGAGGACGGCGGCCAGGTGGTCGAACCGCATGCCTCGGGCATCATTGCCAAAGTCGATGCGGTGAAGACTGCGCATTTCGACCCGCTGCCCTCCGGCCAACAGGGCCTGCGCCAGACGCTCGGCGCGGAGATGGACGAGGCTTACCTCGACCGTCTTGAGCGTGTGGTGCTCGACCCCGGACTTGTCGCGCGCGAGCGCGGGCTGAAAATCGTCTACTCGCCGCTGCACGGCGTGGGTGCTTCCATCGTGATGCCCTTGCTCGAGCGGCTGGGCTTCGACGCGACGGCCGTGCCCGAGCAGCTCGTGCCGGACAGCAGGTTCCCCACGGTCAAGTCACCGAACCCGGAATACGCGGAAGCGCTGACCATGGCCGTGGCGCTGGCCGACAAGATCGGCGCGGATCTGGTCATGGCCACCGATCCGGACGACGACCGCATGGGTGTGGCTGCGCGCAACCGCGCGGGGCGGATGGAGCTGCTGACCGGCAACCAGATCGGCTCGATGCTCGCCTACTACCGGGCCTCGCGGATGTTCGATCTGGGGATCCTCGACGAGTCGAACAAATCGCGCGGGGTCATCATCAAGACTTATGTCACAACCGACCTGCAGAAAGCGGTGGCGGAGCATTTCGGGTTGCGCTGCGTGGAAACGCTGACCGGTTTCAAATACAATGCGGCCAAGTTGCGCAAATACGAGGAGGGTATTCCCGCGGAGCTTCGTGCGGATTACCCGCATTTGCCGGAGGACGAAACGCTGCGGCTGCGGCTGGCCCATTCTTCGCTCATGGTCATGGGGGGCGAGGAAAGCTACGGCTACACATTGTCCGACTTCGCCCGCGACAAAGATGCCAATGCGGCGGTGGCCGGTTTCGCCGAGGTGGTGGCCTACGCACGCTCGAAGGGGATGACGGCGGTGGAGTATCTCGATGATATTTTCGCCACGCTCGGTGTTTACCTCGAACGCGGCGAGTCGCTCGTCTTCGAAGGTGCGGAGGGTGCCGCGCAAATTGCGAAGCTGGCGGCGTCCTATGCCGGCAATCCGCCGTCCGCGATGGATGGTGTCCGCGTGGTGAAGGTGGAAAATTTCGCCGTCGATACGATCCACGACGCGGAAGGCGAGCGCATCCCGGCCGAGGGCATGATCATTTTCACGCTGGCCGACGGACGCCGTTGTGCCGTGCGTCCGAGCGGCACCGAGCCGAAGATCAAATATTACATCTTCGGGGTGGAAAAGCCGCCCGGGCGGAAGATGACCGCGGACGAGGTGGCGGCGGCCCGGGTGCGGGTGCAAGATTCCATCGACCTTCTCTGGGACTGGCTGCACGCCGACGCGTTGCGCCGCGGGTCGGCTTGAGGCAACTTGTCTGCGTGCCATGAAAAGTTTCCTGCAATTTCTCCTTTTTGTCCTGGTCATCACTCTGGCCTTGGCCGGGCTCTACGCGTGGAAGAGCGGACAGTTCGACCGCGCGGCGGGGCCGGAGCCGGTGCGTGAGTCGGGCACGTTGCCGGACGTCAAGCCGGCGATCAGTCGCGGATCGGTTCCGGGGTTGGCGGCCTTGGACGAGGAATTCACGCGGGTGGCCGAAGCGGTCATCCCGTCGGTGGTCAGCATCACCTCGCGCCGCGGCGCCGCGGTCGACCCGCGCGAGGAGTTGTTGCGCCAGTTTTTCGGCCTGCCGCCGTCGGCGCGTCCGGAGTCGGTTCCGCAGGGGTCCGGGGCCATTGTTTCCAAGGAAGGTCATGTGGTGACCAATGTGCATGTCATCGAAGGTGCGGAGGAGATCCTGGTCAGCCTGGGTGACGGACGCCGCTTGCCGGCCGAGTTGCTCGGCGCCGACACGTCCTCCGACCTCGCCATCCTGAAGATCGAGGCCGAGGGGCTGCGTCCGCTGGGTTTCGCCGATTCCGACACGGTGCGCGTCGGCCAGCTCGTCTTCGCGGTGGGCAATCCCTTCGGTCTGCAGGAAACAATCACGCAGGGCATCATCAGTGCGCGCGAGCGTTTGTTCTCCAGCGAGGTGGCCAACGATTTTTTCCAGACCGATGCGGCCATCAACCCCGGAAACTCGGGCGGTCCGCTCATCAACATCCGCGGGGAGATCGTCGGCATCAACAACTTCATTTTTTCCCAATCCGGCGGCAGCCAAGGCATCGGCTTTTCCATCCCCGCGAACACCGTGCGCCGTGTGCTCGAGCAGATCCTCGAGCATGGCCGCGTCCTGCGTCCGCAACTCGGCGTGGTCCTCGAGCCCCTGGATCCGGGGACGGCTGCCCGTCTCGGCCTGCCGGACACGCGGGGCGCGCTCATCGGCGGCGTGCAGGCCGAATCTCCGGCGGCCAAGGCCGGGCTGCAACCCGGCGATGTCATAAGGAAATTCGACGGCCGCGAAGTGCGTGATTTCAACGACCTGCGCAAACGCGTGGCCGCGGCGAAAATCGACAGCACGGTGAAGACCGAGGTGTTGCGCAACGGCCAGCCGCTCGACCTTTCGGTCACCATCCGCGAGGCGCCGCAGCGCGCGCGCCTGGCAGCCTTGCCCGCCCCGCCGCCTGCGGGCGTCGTGCCGCAACCGTTGCCGCCGTCCGCTCCCGCTGCTCCCGCCGGGACCGCGGGCGCCCTCACTGGAGTGGAGGTGACCGGCCTGACCCCGGACTTGGTGGCGCGTTACCGCCTGCCGGAAAACATCGCCGGCGTTCTCGTCAGCGAGGTGGCCCCCGGCTCGCCGGCCCGGGGGCGTTTGCGTCCGGGCGATGTCATCGAACAGATCAACGACACGCCGGTGGCCACGCCCGGCGAGTTTGCGGCGGCGGCCGGTGCGCTGGCCTCTGACGAAGCCGCCATGCTTCTGCTCGCCCGCGGGCGGGTCCGGTCCTTCGAGGTGATCACGCCTTGAGGCGGCGGACCGACCGCCGTTGACTTGTCCGCCCCCGCCTCGGCATGCTGGATCTCTGATGAAATCTCCGGTCGGAAAAACGTTCTTGGTGGCCGCGACCATCCTCGGTCTTGCGGCTTTGGCCCAACTGGTGGCCGTGCTGGTTTATTTCGGTCCCGGCCTCAAGGGGACAACGGTGGCCGCTTCCGCTCCGCCCCCTGCCGAAGAAGCGCCTTCCGCCCCGCCCGAGCCGGTGCCCGCCAGCCCTCCGCCGGCGTCCGCCGAGGACGACGCACAGGCCGCGGCGCGCGTGGCGGAATTGCTGGCCGAAGCGGAGAAACTCGGGGGCGGAGCCTCGCCCGGCGATGCTTTGGTTCCGCTCGAGGAAGCCCAGATGCTGCAGCCCCGCAATGCCGAGGTTTTGTCGCGCCTGGCCGCGCTGCACGAACGCCTGGGGCAGACCGAGTTGGCCGAGGCAGCGTGGCAGGATCTCATTTCCCTCGGGCCGGACGCGGGGCGTTTCCTCGAGGTGGCGGAAATCCGCCTGCGCCTGCTCAAGCCGGAGGCTGCGCCGGCCGAAACGGCCGCGGGTGACGCCCTTGAGTTGCGCGATCAAGTCGGGCTGCAACCGGGATCTTTGCTCGGGGTGGTCGACTTGAAGCTGAACGACAACAACGAAGGCGGCGCCGAGACCAAGGATTTGCGCCTGGCGGTCAAAGCCCGTCCCGGCGAGACGGTCGACGGCCGCGACGTGCGCATCAACGTGACTTTCTACGAAATGCTCAACGGCGAAATCGTCCCGACCATGAGCCGCGTGCAGTCGATGTGGTTCACCACCCCGGTCGACTGGAAAGACGAGGGCATTGAAATTCTCGAGGTCAAATACGAGGTCCCGCGTCTCGGGCCCGACGGCGGTCCGGCGCCGGAATACTACGGCTACGTGGTGAACATCTACCATCGCGGCCAGTTGCAGGAAACGCGGGCCGAACCGGTCGATCTGCAGGAATTGTTCCCGCCGCCCTTGAGCGAATTGCCGGCCGCAGACGCCTCCCTCCCCGCCGGCGAGGTTCCATGAAGATCCTGCTGGTCGACGACGAGGAGCATGTCCTCGACGCCTGGCGGGCTTTGCTTGACGGGTTCGAGGTGCGCACCGCTTCGACCGGCGGCGACGCGCTCAAAGCGGCCCGCGCCTGGGGCGGACCCGATGTGCTGGTGACCGATGTGGTCATGGAGCCGATGGACGGCTTCCGTCTCCGCGACATGCTGGCGGCCGAGTTCCCGCGCATGCGCACGGTTTTTCTCAGCGGCTACGATCTTTCCGGTCAAGCCGACCGGACTGCGGGCGCCCCGGTGCTGGCCAAGCCGGTGACACGCGAGCAACTGGTTGCCGTGCTCGCTGCCCCGCCGGGGCTCGCGCCGGGGACGAACTTGGGCGCCTATTACCTGCAGGAGCCCGCCGGGGAGGGGGCAGGAACGGTGGATTTCCTCGCGTGGCAGGCCTCGATGTCCCGCCATGTCCTCCTCCACGCGCTTTCCGCCGAAGCCGCCGCGGAGCCGGCGGCGGTCGAAAAATTCCTCGCCGATGCCCGGGCCAAGGCCGCGGTGACCCATCCTTACCTCCTCGCCGTGCACGAAGCGGGGGAGGCGGACGGCCACTATTTTTACAGTTCGGATTTTGTCCCTGGTTACACCCTGGCGGCTTATGCCGCGGCCGGCCACCAACTCGACGACCGGGTTTTGCTCGCGGCCATGCGCACGGCGGCCGAGGTCTCCGGGCACTTCGGGCAGCAGGGGCTCGGGCGTCGCCGGTTGGAGCCCGGTGATGTGCTGCTCGATGGCTCGCTGCGGCCGCGTCTGGCCAATCTCGCCCAGTCGGGGGCGGTCATCCCGCCGGATGAAGGTGCGGAGGTGCGCGCTTTTGCCGCGGTGATCGGGCAGCTCGCCGCCCCGGGAGGCGCGGCGGCGGGTGCGGTCGCGACCTTGCAGGAGGCGGAACGGCCGGACTGGGCGCTAGTCCTGCAAACGGCGAACGCGGTGCAGCCGGTGTCCGCACCCAAAGACGCCGGACGTCTCGGCGCGCGCGCCGCGAAATCCAAGGAACTCGTCGAGCAATCCAAGCAGCAGCAGAAGAAGCGTCTCTTGATCACCGCCGCCTTGTCCATGCTCCTCCTGCTGGTCGGGGTGCTCGCTTTGCTGCGTTTCTTCGCCGGCGGCACGCGCACGGTGGTGACGAACATGATCGAAATTCCCGCCGGCGAATTTGTCTACCAGGACGGGGCGAGTGTCACTTTGCCCGCTTTCTGGATCGACGAGCACGAGGTGACCATCGCGGACTACAAAGAGTTTCTCGATTTTCTCGAGGCCCATCCCGACGAGGCGAAAAATTTCGCGCACCCCGACATGCCCGAGGGCAAGTCGCACGTGCCGCTCGACTGGGCCGACAACAATGCTCTCACCCCGCCGATGCCCGGGTATTACACGCGCGCGGTGCGCTGGAAGCAATTCAAGGACGCCGCGCTCGAAGTCGACTCCCCGGTCTTCAATGTCGACTGGTTCGACGCCTATGCTTACGCCAAGTGGAAAGGCCGCCGTCTTCCGACCGAGCAGGAGTGGGAAAAAGCCGCGCGCGGCACCGATGCCCGCAAATACCCCTGGGGCAACGAAGAGGATGCGGCGCGGGCGGGCACGGGCCACGATTACGACCCCGACCCGAAGAAAGGCGGGGATCTCGACGGCTACAAGCGCTGGTCGCCGGTCAACCAGCCGGCCGGCGACGTCAGTCCCTACGGGGTGCGGGGTTTGGGCGGCAATGTTTCGGAATGGACGGCCACCTTCGCCCCCCACGAGGAGGGGATGGGCGGCGAGGTGCCGGTCGTGCGCGGCGGTAACTGGGGCAACCCCGAACACCACGTCACGCGCCGGCGGGCTATACTGGACCCTTTGCAGCAGCAGGATACATTGGGATTTCGCACCGTGTCTGACACGCCCCCGCAATGACCTTCCGATTTCCATCCCGATTCGCCCTGGTCGCGGCTTTGTTGCTGCTGGCCGGCGCGGCCGAGCAGGCGGCCGCGCAGGTGCGCGTGGACATCAGTTTCAAGCGCAAGCTTTATGTCATGTATGAGCCGCTCATCGCCGCGGTCACCGTGCACAACCTGAGCGGGCGGCAACTCCTGCTCGACAACACGCCGGACCACCGCTGGCTGAGTTTCAACATCGAGACGGCCGACGGCCGGATCATTCCTCCCGTCGACCCCGACTACTCTTTCCCGCCCGCGGCGGTCGAGGCCGGCGAGAAATTGCCCGCCGCCTTCAACCTCACGCCCTTGTTTCCCCTGCAGGAGTTCGGCCTCTACCGCGTCCGGGCTTCCGTCTATGTCGCCGAATTCGGAAGGTTCTTCAGCTCGCCGCCGTTGGCCGTGGAGATCACCGAGGGCCGGCCCATCTGGCAGGAAGTCGTCGGTGTCCCCGGCGGCGACGGGCGGCCCGAATTGCGGACCATCACCCTGCTTTCGCACAAATTGTCGCGCAGCACGCGCCTTTACGCGCGTATTGAGGACCGCGAGAACGGGCGCATTTACGCCACGCACCAGCTGGGGCCCTTTCTCACCTTCGGCCGGCCGGATGTCATCCTCGACGCGCGTAACGAGATCCACATCCTGCAGAACAACGCGCCCAAGCAGTTCCTTTACACGCACCTCGACCTGGACGGGAAAGTGATCGACCGCCAGTTTTACGTCGAGGCGGGGTCCCGGCCGAGGCTGGCCAAGCAATCCGGCGGCGCCGTGGTGGTTTCCGGCGGCCGGCCTTATACGCCGGGCGAGGAAGAAAAGGCGCAGATGGAGGCCGACAAGATCGGCGATCGCCCCGTGCCGCTGCCCGGTTCTTGAGGCCGAAAAGCCTTGCGCGGTCGGCGGCGGACCGTTAGTTTCCCCGCCCCTTAGAGAAGACTTTCCATGCCTGCGACTAAGAAAAAACCCAAGGCCAAGCCGGCGTCCAAGCCGGCGGCCAAAAAACCTCCCGCGGCGAAGAAACCCGCGGCGAAAAAGCCGTCCGCGGCGCCGGCCAAACGACCCGCCCGCGCGAGCAAGGCCCCACTGGTCGGCACGCGCGACATGCTCGCTTTCGGCCAACCGGTGGACAAAAGCCGCCGTCTCAATCCATGGCTCAAGAAGCAGCAACTGCGTCTGCTTGCCC
>CAZEYV010000077.1:0-61323 GCA_964516705.1 uncultured Chthoniobacter sp. | reverse complement strand
GCCGCCGCTGTTGAAGGCGAGATAGGCACCGGCCCAGAACACCAGGGCCATGAAAGCCGAAACAAGCCACAGCGGAATGGGCTCGTAGCCGTCGCGCGGGTCGTCCTTCTCGCGCAGGATGGCACCATGCACATCGCGCACGTTGAGCCCCTCGCCTTCGAGGCGGGACTGCAGTTCGTCAGATCCGGGTTTGTGCGGGTCGTCGATCATTGCGGCGGTTCCGGTGCCTCCGGCAAGGGATAGTTGCGGTTGAGCGAGAGCAAATACGCGACAAGGGCCTCGGCTTCGTAGGTCGGGACAACTTCATAGCCGTCCGGGGGTGTCTCGGGCGGAAGCAAATCGATTGCTTCGGCCGAACGCTGACCTTCGATTTTCTGGGTGCGGTAAAGGTATTTGTAGCTCGGCATGATTGAGCCGGGACTGACCGTGCCCGGCTGGTAAAGATGCTGGTGATGCCACATCTCGCTGGGTTGGCGGGCTCCGATGTTGGTCAGGTCGGGACCCGTGCGCATGGTGCCGAGGAACACGGGATTTTCGCGCATGTAGTCGCGTGCCACGGTGGGGCGCGCGCCCCAGCCGCGCTCGAGGTCGCTGCCGTAGCCGACTTGGCGGACCTGCTGGCTATGACAATAAATACATCCGGCCGAGGCATAGACTTGCTGGCCGCGTTCCGCCAGACCGGAGAGCGGTGGCGGATTGATGTCGCCCGTTTCCTCGTCGGTCACCGGCGTGAAACGCCCGAGCGCGAAATAGGGATAGGCGACCAGCCCGAGCCAGGAACTCAGAAAGGTCAGGAAAATCCCGATGACGAGGACAGGCATCCGGTTCATACGTTGAGCGGTTCCGGTTGGCGGCCTTGGTCGCTGCCGAACAGCGTGGGCTCGGTGCGGAGGGATCCGACTTTGAGCAGGAGCAGGGTGAAGCTGACGGCGAAAACGAGATGGCCGGCGGTGAGCAGGATTCCCGACACGCTGCGCAGGAACAACCACGGCTTGGTGTAGTCGAGCGAGGCCATGAAGGTGATGTTGGGATCAAGCAGCGCGAGGCCCTGCAGGATGCCGCCGAGAGTCAGCACGACGACCATCATCCCGATGCCGATGGCCACCAGCCAGAAATGCCAGCGGATGAGACGGGCGGACGGCCATTCCCATCCGACCACGCGCGGCAGGATGTAATACATCGCGCCGAACATGATCATGGTGAAGAAGGCATACAGTCCGAGGTGGGCGTGACCGACCGTGTAGTGCGTGAAGTGGGTGACGATGTTGAGCGACGGAATCGCCATGAAGATCCCTTGCACGCTGGCCAGCGTGTAGCACATCGCACCGAAGACGGTGAAGCGCAGAGTCGGGCTCCATTTCAGCGCCTGGAAATTGCCGCGCACCGTCATGTGGTGGTTGATCGCGGTGGTGATGACCGGAATGAACATCATCACGCTGGCCACCACGCTGGCGCTGATCAGCCACGCGGGGAACGGTCCGCCGATGAGATGGTGCATGCCGTTCCAACTGTAAAAAAGCGCGAGCGACCAGAAACCGAGGATACTGAGGTAGTAGCTGTGGATCGGACGCCCGAGGACCTTGGGAATGAGATAATACGCAGTGGCCAGTCCGAGCGGGGTGAACCACAAACCGAGGGCGTTGTGTCCATACCACCAATTGACCGCGCCCTGCGCGCCGCCCTGGATCGGTTCGAAATTGAGCAGGAGGTTGGCCGTGGAATAAAGCCACGGGAACCAGAGGAAGGCCGCGAGCAAATACCATTGGCTGACATAAACGTGCCCGGGTTGGCGGAAGCGGAACATGATGATAGCCCACACGGCGATGAGACCGAAGGCCACGAAGAGCATGAAGCTCGCGTAGTTCGGGAATTCGAGCCACTCGATGGAACGACCGTCGCCGGCGAGAATACCGAGGATCCCGACGAGAATGCCGATATTCCAGAAAATGGCGGCGCCGATAAGGAGTTTGCTATGACGCAGCGGCGTGCGGCAAAGGCGGGCCATGAGCCAAAGACCGGTGCCGATGCCGGCCGAGGCCGCCCAACCGTAGGCCACCGCATTCAAATGCGCCGGACGCACACGTCCGAACGTCATCCAGCTCCACTGATCGAGCAAAGTCGGCGCGTTCATCTTGAAGGACGCGAGCAATGCGAAGACCGTGCCGACCAGCAACCAGAAGACGGCCGAGGCGTAAAAAAGCACGACGGGCAAACGCGTCGATTCGTCGATGGCCGCGCGCTGCGCCTTCTCCATTTCAGGGGTCACGGTGGAAGGATGGGCTTCGGTCAAAGTCGCGCTCATGATCAGTTGGCAGCGGCACCGCGCCGCAGCGGGCGGTCGGCTTGTTTGTCGGCAAAGGCGTCCGTGGCGGTGCCGACGGGTTCGTCTTCATCAAAAATGGACTTCGAACCGTCTTCAAGATTGCGGAATTGCCCGGTCTTGGCCGCCCAGTAGAAAGCGGCCAGCGTGGTTCCGCCGAAAAAGACGAGTCCGGCCGCGAGCAGGATGTAAATGATCGTGGTCATGGGGCGGCGGGAGTCTCCGGTGTCGGCACCTCGATGGCGGGCGCTGCGGGTGCCGGGGTGTTGAAAGGCGGAGGGGTCGGTTGTGCGGCGGCGAGGCCGCCGGGTTTGACCGCGGAGCCGAGCGGGACGTTCGGGTCGACAGGGTAAGCCGGACGCGGTTCGCCCTGTGTGGCCAGCTTGGCCACGACCAGTTCCATGGCGCGGTCGAGCGGGATGCGGACCGTGCCCTTGGCTTGGTCGGCCCAGCCGTAGCCGGTGATGAGGGCCTTGTTTTCCTCCTCGATCTTGGCCAGAATGTCATAGCGCTCCTTGGCACGGATGGCTTCCTCGTCGTAGGAGGCCGGGTCACCCGAACGGAGCATCCAGACGACGCCGAGGGCAAAAAGCGCGAAAAGCACGATGGCGCCGGTGAACATCGGCCAGATGCTCTTCTCGCGCGGGGCGGTGCTGTGTGGCGTGTGGTCCATCAGTTGCGGAGTTTCAGCGAGTTGCCGAGGCGCGGGTCTTTGACCGGCCAGAGCGGCGCGTCGCCGAGGCGTTTCAGGAAAATGGCGGCCAGCGTGGCGCCGATGGCCAGCAGGCAGACGAGGTCGAGCCAGTGCGGCGAGGCGCCGGCCTTGTGGTAGGTCGGCAACACGATGATGTAGAGATCTAGGATGTGCATCAGCAGGATCCACGCGGCCACGGCGCAGAGGAGAAGCGGTTTTTTCTTCGTCGCCTGGAAAAGCAGAATGACGAAGGGCACGAAGAAGTGTCCGATCACCAGGATGATGTTGAGCGTGTTCCAGCTCCCGGTATTGCGGCGGAGGAACCAGACGGTTTCTTCCGGGATGTTCGCATACCAGATGAGCATGTATTGGCTGAAGCCGATGTAGGCCCAGAAGACGGTGAAGGC
This sequence comes from uncultured Chthoniobacter sp., assembly GCA_964516705.1. Lineage (GTDB taxonomy): Bacteria > Verrucomicrobiota > Verrucomicrobiia > Chthoniobacterales > JACTMZ01 > JACTMZ01. The sequence goes on along the minus strand of CAZEYV010000077.1, from coordinate 57,902 downwards.
CAGCATCAGCTTGCCCATGATGTGGTAGTGCTCGATGGTCACGACGCCTTCGAGGTAACCCGCACTGCGCAGCGCGGTCACGAGCAGGACGAGCACGCACATCGAACTGAGGGCCGAGCCGGCGAAGATGTAGACGCCCCACATGGTGGAGAACCAGTGGAAGTCGAGGCCCATCAGCCAATCGAACGCGCCGAAGGTCAGCGACAGCGCGAAGAGCGGGAGCATGGGGAACACCATCTTGCGCGAGAGCCACGTGTGACGCGGATCGCCGTCCTGATCCTGCCGCACCGAGTTGCGGCGCAGCAGGTAGGTCGCGAGGCTGAAGAAGAGGAAATAAAACCCGGCGCGCGTCCAGAAAAACGGCTCGTTCAAATAAGCCGCCTTGCCGTCGAGCAAGGGATCCACGCCGGGTTCGATCTTCATCCATTTGAAGAGCGTCGGCGCGTTGAAGATGATCGGGATGAAGAGGATGGCCAGCACGGGGAAGAGCCAGGCGATGTTTTCCAGTTGCCGTCGCACGACCACGCTCCAGTCGGCATCGACCGCATGGTGCACGAGGATCCAGAAGAGGGACCCGGCCATGATGGTGAAGAAAAAGGTGAAGGCGAAGAGCCAGGAGAAGGCGAACTGCTTGGACGAGAGGAATCCGCCCCACGCGGCGAGGCCTAGGGAAAGGACGGCCAGGGCAACGGTGAAGAGCAACTTCCCGCCGAAGCCCTGGTAATCGAAGAATTCCTTCGAGCTGATCTTGGTTCCGTGGTCGCTCATGGTTGGGTCGGCGGAGTTTCGAGGGCGGTGCGCTCGGCCGGGGGCACGTCGTTGATCGTCGCGGTCTGCGCCGCCTGCAGCGCGCGCACATAGGCCACGATGGCCCAGCGGTCATCGAGGGGAATTTTCGATCCGTAGCCGAGCATGGTGTTCTTGCCCATCACGATGGTGTTGTAGATCTCGCCGTCGGCCATCTCGCGCAGACGGTCCTGATGCAGGCTGGCGATGGCCACCAGCCCGTATTGTCCGGCCACGCCATTGCCACCGCCGCTCGCGCCGTGGCACACGCCGCAGAAAATGGTGTAGCGTTCCTGGCCGCGCTGCATCAGCTCGGCCGTGACCGGCAGGGGGATCCCCGTGCCCCACTGGTCGCCGAAGCGGCCGGTGTTCATGTAGTCCGTGCCCGACGAATAGCGGACCGTGCGGTATTTGCCTTCGTCCGGGAATGGATTTTCCTTCGACACCGGCGCCTCGTAACCGAGCGGGACAGTGCCGGCGACCGGCTGACGGTTGCCGCGTTCGTCGGCGAAAAATTCGCTCGGCACCTGCGCCTTCACCTTCGGTTGGTGGTCCATGTCGGGAAAAATCTCGATCGGCGTCTTGCCGCTTTTTTGCCCGCGGAAGCCCGCCACGGCGAAAAGGCCGACAAGGAAAAGTCCGAGACCGATGAAAAAGTAGCGCAGCATATCAGTCCCCGTAAATCAGCGTGACGTGTTTGGCCCCCACGCTCTCGAGCATGGCGCGCGTCGATTCCTCGTCGAACTTCGGATCGGTCGCCTCGATGGCGAGGAAGAATCCGTCGTTGCTCACCTTTTTGAAAAGGTCCCAGTTGAAGATCGGATGGTTCCAGCGCGGCAGACCATTCAAGGCCAGCATGCCGAACGTGGCGGTGAAAGCGGAGAGCAGCACGGTCAGTTCGAACATGATCGGGAAAAAAGCCGGCACGGTGAAAAAATCGGTCGGCTTGCCGGCCACCACGAGCGGGTATTCGATTGAAGATGGATAAAATTGCAGCAGCGCCGCGATGGTCAGACCCGAGATGCCGCCGATGAAGACGAGCGCGCTGAGCCAGGATTTTTTGAGTCCCATGGCGTGGTCCATGCCGTGGATCGGGAACGGCGAATAAACATCCCAGCGGGAATAACCGGCATCGCGCACTTTTTCCGCGGCGTGGTAAAGCGCGGACGCGTTCGGCACCTCGGCGCCCATGGCGAAAAGTTGCGATTCGGGATTGCCGGCGATTTGCATGTCAGTGCGCGCCTCCTTTGAGCGCCGTCGCGGGTTCGTCGTGGGCTGCATCAGGCACATGATGCGGATCGGCCTCCGGCAGGACCGCCTTCACTTCGAAAATACAGATCATCGGCAACCAGCGGATGAAGAGGAGGAAGAGCGAAAGGAAAATGCCGAAGGTGCCGACGAACGTCCAGATATCGACCCAGGTCGGGTAGAACATGTTCCAGCTCGAGGGCAGGAAGTCGCGGTGCAGCGAGGTCACGATGATGACGAAGCGTTCGAACCACATGCCGGCGTTGACGAACATGCAGACGACGAAGACCCAGAGCACGTGGCGGCGGAAGAAGCGGAACCAGAACAACTGGGGCGCGACCACGTTGCAGAAAATCATCGACCAGTAGGCCCACCAATACGGTCCGGTCGCGCGGTTGATGAAGGCGTATTGCTCGTACATGTTGCCGCCATACCACGCGATGAAGAACTCCATGGCGTAGGCGTAGCCGACGATCGAACCGGTCAGCAGGATGATCTTGCACATCTTGTCGACATGGTCGTCGGTGATCAGATCATGCAGGCCGAAAATGGCCCGCGCCGGCAGCATGATAGTCAGCACCATGGCGAACCCGCCGAAGATGGCGCCGGCCACGAAGTAGGGCGGGAAAATCGTGGTGTGCCATCCGGGGATGACCGAGGTGGCGAAGTCAAAGGACACCACCGAGTGCACCGAGAGCACGAGCGGCGTGCTCAGTCCGGCGAGGATGAGGTAGGCCATCTCGTAGTGTTTCCACTGACGGTTCCCGCCGCGCCAACCGAGGGCCGCAATGCCGTAGAAAAATTTGCGGAATTTGTTCGTCGCGCGGTCGCGCAAGGTGGCGAGGTCGGGGACGAGGCCGGTATACCAGAAGAGGACGGAGACGGTGAAATAGGTCGAGACGGCGAAGACGTCCCAGAGCAGCGGACTGCGGAAGTTCTGCCAGATGGCGTTCGAGTTCGGCACGGGTGCGAGGAACCACACCATCCAGATACGGCCGACGTGGACCGCGGGGAAAATACCGGCGCAAACCACGGCGAAGAGCGTCATGGCCTCGGCCGCCCGGTTGATCGAGGTACGCCATTTCTGGCGGGTGAGAAACAAGATGGCCGAGATGAGCGTGCCGGCGTGGCCGATACCGATCCAAAAGACGAAGTTGGTGATGTCCCACGCCCAGCCGACCGGATGGTTCAGGCCCCACACGCCGACGCCGGTCGAAATGAGGTAGCCGATACAAAAGACGCTGACCATGGCCAGAGAGGCGCTGACCGTGAAGGCGATCCACCACCATTTGGGCGCGCCTTTTTCCGTGACCGACGCGACGTGGTCGGTGATCCACGCCATCGAGCGGTTGCCCGTGACGAGCGGCGCGCGCTTGATCCGCTCGGCGGCCGCTTCCCGGCTTTGCATGACTGCGTCGGCCATAATCAGTTGCTCTGCGCCTCCGTCGCGTGGCCGGCCCCGTGGCCGTTGTGGTGCGGTTGACCATTGGCCCAGCCGACTTTGTCCGCGCCGGGCATGGCCATATTCGGGTTTTTGATCCGCGCGAGGTAGGTCGTGCGCGGGGTGACGTTCAAATATTTCAGCATTTCGTAATTGCGCGGCTCGGTCTTCAACTTCGCCACGCGGCTGTTCGGGTCCTTGATGTTGCCGAAAACAATCGATTCGGACGGGCAGGCCTGCTGGCAGGCGCTTTTCACTTCGGGGAAAGGCACGAGCGATTTGTCCGACGCGCCGGCCCGCACGGTCTGCGTGATGCGCGCCTCCTCGATGCGCTGGATGCAATAGGTGCATTTCTCCATGACGCCGCGCATGCGCACGGTGACGTTCGGGTTTTTCGACATCTGCAGGCTGTCGGCCATGCCCTTTTTGGCGAAAGGTCCGAGGTAAAGTTGGTCGAGCGGGCGCTGGTTGTAGTCGAAGAAATTGAAGCGGCGAACTTTCCACGGGCAGTTGTTCGCGCAATAGCGCGTGCCGATGCAGCGGTTGTAGGCCATGAGATTGAGGCCGTCCTCGCTGTGCACCGTGGCGTTGACCGGGCAGACGGTTTCGCAGGGCGCGTTCTCGCAGTGCTGGCACATGATGGCCTGCGTGAGCATTTCCGGGTCGTTCTCGTCGCCGGCGAAATAGCGGTCCATGCGCAGCCATGCCATGTTGCGTCCGCGTGAAACCTGGTCTTTGCCGACGATGGGCACGTTGTTTTCCGCCTGACAGGCCACGACGCACGCATTGCATCCGGTGCACGTGCTGAGATCGACGGTCATACCCCACTGCTCCGGTGACGTGAGCGGCGGATGGGTGAAGAGGGAAATGTTCGGCGGGATGTGTCCGTCCATCCCCATGGTCTGGGCAAACGTCGGATCCTTGGCGTAGCGCTCGGCCGTGCCTTCGCGCACCAGATCGCGGCCTTCCATGCTCTGGTGGGTCTGCGTCTCGGCGAATTTGTGCTTCGCCCCGGTGCGTTTGAGCGAGGCGTTCGAGACATGCGACCTGCCGCGCGTGGTGCGCAACGGATAGGCATTGCAGCCGACTTTGTCGGAAACCGCGGTGACGTTCACACGGCCGTAACCAAGCGCGATGCTGACCGCGCCTTCGGCATGGCCGGGGGCGATGAGCGCGGGCGCCTCGATCGCGCGGTCGCCGGCGGAAAGCTGCACCACGTCTCCGGTGGCGACGCCGAGTTCTTTCGCCGTGGCCGGACTGACCAACGCGGCGTTGTCCCACGTGATCTTGGTCGCGAAGTCCGGCGTCTCCTGCAGCCAGCCGTTGTTGGCATAGCGTCCGTCGTCGAGCGTGGTGCTCGGCATGAAAGCAACATCCAGTCCGCCCTCCGCGGCGGGTTGGTATTGCGACACCAGAGCGGCGGCCGCACCCGCATTGAAGGTCAGCGGGGCGTCGGGCCACGCGGTGTCGGGCAGAAATCCATTGCGCAGAAATTCGGTCCACTTGGCCTCGAGATCACCGCCACCCGCCATCTGCGCGAAGGTTTCGCGCACGAGCTGCGGACCGATCGGTTGCTCGTTGCCGGCTAAGCGGTTGAGAATCTCCAACTCGTTCACACCGTCCCACAGCGGGAGGATCATGGGTTGCACGGCGCAGATCGTGCCGTCCGCGCTGCGCGTGTCGCCCCAGCTTTCGAGGTAATGGGCCTGCGGCACATGCCAGGTGCAGGCGGCGGAGGTCTCGTCCTCGTAAAGTCCGAGACGCACGCTGACCGGCACGCCGGAGAGGAGTTCGCCGAAGCGCAGATCGGCCGGCGCGTTGTAAACCGGATTGCCGCCAAGAATGAAAAGATTTTGCACGCGTCCGGCCTGCATGGCGGCGGCCAGTTCCGCGATGGTCGCGGACGGCGCGGCTTCGGTGCGCATGCCGCGCAAGGTCTGACCCGGAGCGCCGAGCGCATTGTTGATGGCCAGACCGAGAGCTTGCAGGGCAGCGGGTTGCTGGTCGCCGACCACAATGACACTCTTTCCGCGCGAGGCGGCGAGGTCTTTGGCGCACTCGGTGATCCATTGGGGATCGGCGGCAAGCGGACCTTCGGGAAATGCGGCGACCACGGACGACAAGTCGGCATCACCGGTCAGTGTGGCGACTTGCTGACCAAGCGCGCGCAGGAAGGCGCCGACTTCCGACGGCTTCACCCGCACCCGATGGTCGGCTATGCCGCCGGTCGACGAATAGTGCGTCTCGGCGACGTAAAGACGGTTCATCGGCTGACCCGGCTCGCTGATGCGGCGGCGCGCCATGAAGCCGCGCACTTGGTCGAGCCCGCTGAAGGACGCATTGAGAAAATCGCTGTCGACGGCGAGAACCTTGTCCGCGCGGCTGAAATCCGGGGTTATGACAGTGTTCGCGCCAAAGCTCGCGGCCACCGCCGCATCGGTTTCATTCGCGCCAAGCGGCTCGTATTCGGCCCAGAGAAGATTCGGGTATTTCTGCCGCAGCTGGGCGAGGAGCCGGTCGCGGGTGGGCGAGCTATTTTGTTCGGCAAGGAGGGCGAGCCCGGCACCTCCGTTGGCTGCGGCCGCGGCGGCGATTTCATCGAGCTTGGCGCCCAACGCGGCAGCGTCGCTCTTGGCCCCGGCCGACTTGATCGCTTTCGAACGGTTCGGATCGTAAAGGTCGAGGACCGAAGCCTGCGCGAAGGTGTCCGTCGCGCCATTGCTGATCGGATGCAACGGGTTGCCCTCCAATTTGGTCGGACGTCCGTCGCTCGTCGTGGCGATGAGCGGCATGGCGCCGTTGCGGCGCGGCATGGACGTCGCGTAGTAGAGAAATTTGCCCGGAATGGTCCACTCGGCGCTCTTGGTGAAAGGCACGAGATACGCCTCGGGGCGGCGGCAACCGGTCAGGCCGATGCCGGCCAGGGCCATCGAGCCGCCCATGAGTTGGAGGAAATTGCGGCGCGACAGTTCGCCGCCGTGCCACTCGGACGCGCCCTGCGGGAATTCGCGTTCGAGTTTTTCCGTGAAGTCGGGCGAGGACGCCAGTTCGTCGAGACTGCGCCAAAGCGCCGGACGCTCTTCGCGGAGGGGATGGGAAAGGACGCGTTTCATGTCAGCGATGGCAGGCCCCGCAACCGACCGGCGGGTTGACGTTCCATTCCTTCTTGTATTGCGCGCCCATGGCGAGTTGTTCCTGCGCGGAGGCCGGGCGCCAGTTCAGGTTGTAGATTTCCGAGGGCGGACGCAGGTGCAACTCCGGCGCGCGGTGACACTCGAGACACCAGGCCATGCTCAGCGGCTCGGCCTGGTAAACGACGGGCATTTCGTTGATCTGGCCGTGGCAGCTGTAACAACTGATGCCGCGGTTCACGTGCACGGCGTGGTTGAAGTAGACGTAGTCGGGCGCCTTGTGGATGCGGATCCATTCGACCGGGGTGCCGGTTTCCCAGCTGGCGCGGACCGCGGCCAGTTTCGGGCTCTGCGCCTTGATCTGCGAGTGACAGGCCATGCAGGTCTGGGTGTCCGGGACGTTCGAGTGGGCGGCCACCTCGACATGGGTATGACAATAGCGGCAATCCATCCCAAGTTGCTCCACGTGAATGGCGTGGGAAAACGGGGCCGGCTGCTCCGGCATGTAGCCCACATTGGTGTATTTCGGGGTGAAATAATACCAAATGCCGCCCGTGACCACCGCACCGAGAACCAGCACTATGACCAGTAACTTCAGTGGGAGCCAGTTCGTCCAGCTTGGGAAAAAGTTTGCCATCCAATTAACGCGAGGCGCCTCAGGCGCGAACAAAATGAGCGTATTATTAACGCAGCTAATAGCAACATAGATTTGACTCTGACAAAAAATGTGATCCCCTCGCCCTCATTGCCTGAAATTTTCCCCATGCACCTGACCAACTCACCCAGACGCGCCCTCGCGGTCATTATAATTTCGATTTGTCATTTTCTATCCTTTCCGGTCGAAGCCCGCACGCCGCCGCAGGAAATTCTCCCCACCGTGACCTTGCGCATCGGTTCGGTGACGGTCCAAGCCGAGGTGGCCGACGAGTCGGACGAGCGGACCGCCGGCTTGATGGGCCGGGAGGCCTTGGGGGACGGTCAAGGCATGCTTTTTGTCTTTCGCGAGCCTCAGGCCATGAGCTTCTGGATGCGCGACACCCTCGTCCCGCTGTCCATCGCCTACATCAACGCCGCCGGCGTCATCCGCGAGATCCACGACCTGCAACCGCTCGACGAAACCCCGGCCCGCAGCGCCTTCCGCGATCTGCTTTATGCCCTGGAAGTCCCGCAGGGCTGGTTCCACAAAAACAAAATCCTCCCCGGCGACCGCATCACCGGGCTGCCCTCGCCCGAAACCGCGCAGCCGGATTGAGCACGGGCGACTCCTTGCCACGCGCGTGGCGCTACTTGTAGCGTGGGCGGAAATTCCATCCGTTCCGGCGCCGGGGACGGCGCCGCTACATCCTGTAGCGTCGGCGTCCCCGCCGACGGAGCGACATCCCAGCGGCACGAAGTGCCGCACCCGAGACATGTCCTCACGCAAGGAAACGCCCACCACCATCGACCTCTACGCGCGCTATGTCATTCCGACCTACGCCCGTTTCCCGCTGGCGCTGGCCCGCGGGCAGGGTGTCCGCGTCTGGGATGAGGACGACCGCGTCTATCTCGATTTCACCTCGGGCATCGCGGTCAATTCCCTCGGTCACGCGCATCCGGCCCTCCGCGAAGCCCTCGCCGCGCAAGCCGCCACGCTGGTCCACACCTCGAATCTCTATCTGACCCGTCCGCAGGCCGAACTGGCCCGCCGTCTCACCGGCTTCGTCGGCACGCCGGGCAAAGTCTTTTTCTGCAACAGCGGGGCCGAAGCGAACGAAGGACTCTACAAACTTGCCCGCAAACACGGTGCACCGCGCGGACGCCATGAGATCGTCACGCTCGACGGTTCCTTCCACGGACGCACCCTCGGCGGGATCGCGGCGACCGGACAACTCAAAGTGAAGCTGGGATTCGGTCCGCCCGTCGAAGGATTCATCAACGTCCCCGCGCGGCTCGATTGCGTGGAAAACGCGGTCGGGGCCGAAACCGCCGCCATCATGGTGGAGCCGATCCAGGGCGAAGGCGGTGTGCGTCCCCTTGCCGCGGAATTTCTCCGCGCCCTGCGCGCGTTGTGCGACGTGCACGGGCTGATGTTGTTCTATGACGAAGTCCAGTGCGGACTCGGCCGCACCGGTCACTGGTGCGGGTGGCAGGCCACGGGAGCGGCCGAGGCGGTGCCGGATGCGGTCAGCTGGGCCAAAGGCATCGGCGGCGGCTTCCCGCTCGGGGCTTTCTGGGCCCGGGAACCTTTCGCCGATTTGCTCGGGCCCGGCACGCACGGCACGACCTACGGCGGATCCCCCCTCGCCTGCGCCGCGGCCAACGCGGTCTTCGACACGATCGAAAAGGAGGACCTGCTGGCCAAGGCCCGCGCGCGCGGCACGCAGTTGCGCGAAGCCGTGGCCGGATTACCCCTCGTGCGCGAAGTGCGCGGGGCCGGATTGCTCCTCGGCGTCGAAGTGGAAGATTTCGCACCGGGGAAAGGCGAGGAAGGCACGCCGGCCCTGCGCCTGACCAACCGGTTGACGTCCGCGGGCCTGCTCGTCGTTCCCGCCGGCGAGCAAACCATCCGCCTGCTGCCGCCCCTCAATGTCACCGCGGAGGAGTGCGACGAGGCGGTCGGGATCCTGGGCAACGTCCTGGCGCAGGCGAAAAGCAGAAGGGTCACCCCCGCCGCTTGACCGCTTCTCCTTTGTTTACCGCGATGCGCGATTGCGGGTAAACTTGCCCTGCGATGAAGCACCTCCTGAGCATCGAATCCCTCGACGCGGCCACGATCCGCGAAATCCTGGCGCGCGCGGCGGAACTGAAGCACCAACGCGGCCCGCACCCCGAGGCGCCGCTGGGCGGGGAGTGCTGGGCGCTCATGTTCTCGAAATCCTCGACGCGCACGCGTTTGAGTTTCGAGGTGGGTATCCGCGAGCTGGGCGGGCAGCCGATTTTTCTCGCGGCCAACGACATCCAGCTCGGCCGCGGCGAACCCATCCGCGACACCGCGCGCGTCATGGGCCGCATGGCGCACGGGGCGGTCATCCGCACCTTCGCGCAAGCCGATGTCGAGGAATTCGCCGCGCTGAGCGGGATCCGCACGATCAATGCGCTGACCGACGAGGAGCACCCCTGCCAGATTTTGAGCGACCTTTTCACCATCGCGGAAAAGCGCGGTGCGCTCGACGGACTCACCGTCACTTTCATCGGTGACGGCGACTGCAACGTGGCACGGTCGTGGATCTGGGCCGCAGCCAGGCTGGGTTTCGCTTTGCGCATCGCCGCGCCGTCCAAATTCCAACCACCGGCCGAACTGGTGCGACGCGCGGGCGGCAACATCACGGTGACGACCGATGTTCTCGGGGCCAGCGACGGGACCGACGTTCTCTACACCGACGTGTGGGTCAGCATGGGCAAGGAGGACGAGGCCGCTTTCCGCCTCGCCCAATTCGGCGGCTACCAGATCAACCGCGCGGCCGTCGACGCGGCCGGGGGCGCGCCGCTCGTCATGCACTGCCTTCCGGCTTACCGCGGCAAGGAAATCACCGACGATATTTTCGAGGCGAACGCCCCGACGATTTTCGACCAGGCGGAAAACCGCCTGCACGCGCAGAAAGCGGTGCTCACGCTGCTGGAAAAATAGCAGCGGTCAGACCAGCACCCAAGCCATCCCGGCCGCGCGCGCGGCTTCGGCGCCGGTGGCGGTGTCCTCGAAAACCAGGCAGTGCGCGGGCGCAACTTGCAGGCGCGCCGCGGCGGTGAGGAAAGGATCCGGGTGCGGCTTGCCGCGGTCGTAGTCCTCGGCGGCGATGACCTCGCGGAACAAGCCGCGGATGTCCAGCGCGGACAACGTCCGCTCGACCAGATCGCGGTGTCCCCCGGAGGCCACGGCCAAAGGAACCTTCCCGTGAAACTCGCGGGCCAGCGCCACCACATCGTGCTTGGCTTCCACCCGCGGGATGGACTGCCGGTAGTAATCCTCCTTGCGCCGCACCACTTCATCGATGTCCAGCGCGAGCCCGAACCTCGTGTTCAACCGGCGCACGATTTCCGCCGTCGGCACCCCGCCCCACTCGTAGAAAAGTTCCTCCGGATAAACGCCCCCGCAATCCGCCATCGACCGGCTCCAAGCCTCGTAATGCAGGGGCATGTTGTCCGCCAGCGTGCCGTCGCAATCGAAGATGAAGGCGCGGAAATCCCCGGCCGGGAGCGGCAGCGCCATGGTCAGGACGAGGCGGGCGTTTTGAAATCGGGGTAACGGCGCTGCAGTTCCTCCCGCGCCCGGTCGGCATCGGCCATGTTGTCGGCCTGACGGTAAGCCTGCTCGGCCAGCACGAGCGCCTCGGGGGTGAGATCTTTTTCGTCATAGAGCAAGGCTACGGCCATGAACGCGCGCGCCGCATCGTCATAACGGTCCTGGGCAAGCAGGGCGCGTCCGTTGGCCAGGCGGGCCTCGGCATTGAGGCGTCCCTCCGGCTGGAGTTTGAGCGCCTCCTCGGCCTGCGCTTTGGCCCCCTCGTGGTCCTTGAGGCCGATGAGCGCCTCGGACAGCAGGAGGTGCGCCCGCGCCTTGGTTTTCGGCTCGTGCACCTGCGCGAGGAGTTTCTCCAGCGTGGTGCGCGCGCCGCCGTTTTGGCCCGCGCCGATTTGGGCCTGCGCCAGGGCCAGGCGAAGGTCGTCGTTCGCGTCGTCCGCGGCGGCCACTGCGGCGAGCATCTCCACCGCCTCGGCATGCCGCCCGTTCTCGAGGGCGGTGAGCCCGAGCCAGGTGCGGACTTCGGCCGGGGCCTTGTCCGCCCCGAGTGCCGCGGCCTCGCGCGCCGCGGCTTCGCGGTCCTCGGCATAATAGTGCGAGAGCAGCAAGCGCAGCGTGGCCCGCTCGCCGTATTTGGCCGGGTCCAGCTCGCGCGCTTTTTCCAGTCCGGCCACCGCGTCGGCATACTTCTTGTCTTCGAATGCCGTGTAGCCGGTCCAGAAATGGGCCTGCGCCGCCGATTTGGTCACGGGAAATTCGACGAGGACCCGCTGGAAAGCGGCCGTCATCTCGGCGCTGCGGCCGAGGCTGCCGAGGATCAAGGCGGATTGGATCATGGCATCCTCGCGTTCGGGCGCGCCGGGGAATTTGTCGATGACCACCCCGAAGTCGGCCAGCGCTTCCTCGCGTTGCCCGTTCTCGAGTTGGGCCAGCGCGCGCTGGGCGTAGGCCGAGGCGATCTGCGGGTGGCGCGGATACTGCATGATGAAGCTGGTCAGGGCGGTCACCGCGAGGTCGTATTTCTGCTGCTGCAGGCGGCACCACGCGAGCTTGTAGAGGGCGTCGGAGCGGTATTTCGCGGCCCCGGTCGCGGTCGAGGCCTCGGCATAGAGCGGTTCCGCGGCCGCGTAGTCGCGTTGTTCGAAGAGCAGCTCGGCCTTGAGCAGTTTGGCCCGCGACCGCTGGTCGGGATCGGCGGCGGCCGAAAGAAAACGGTCGATCTGCTCGGCGGCGCGTCCGTCACGCTGCGCGACGAGGCTGACCAGACGGTGGAAGCCGGCTTCCCGCGCCGCGGCCGAAGCCGGAAACCCGGTGACCAGCCGGTCGTAAAGATCGAGGGCCCCGGCCTGCTCGCCGAGTTGGCGCCGGGCATTGGCCGCGAGCAGCAGCACCTCGGGTTGCGCGCTGGCCGGCAGGCCGGGGAGCAACGCGGCGGCGCGGTCGGCCACCGCCTGGTATTTGCCCTCCTCGTAGTCGAGACGCAACAGGCCGGACTCGGCCGGCACTTGCCAGGCGCCCGCCGCGCGGTCGGCCGCGGCCTGTTCGAGCAAAGGCCGCGCCGCGGGGTAATCGCGCATGTCGATGGCCAGGAGTCCGCCCTTGACGGCCGAGGCCACGCGCACCGGCGCGTTGGTCGCCGAGGCCGCGAGCTGACGGTATTGCCGGAAGGCGCCCTCGCTCAGACCGGAACGCGCGTCGGCTTCGGCCAGGTCGAACATGGCGCGTTCGCGGTAGGGGTTGTCACCCTGCTGCGCGGCGACGTCGCGGTAGGCCGCGAGTGCCTCGACGCGCCGGTTGGCGGCGTCGAGCGCGCGGCCCTCGAAAAATTTCGCGGCCAGCCGCAGCTTCGGATCGCGCACGTGGTGCGCGGCGAGCCGGAAGGAAGCGGCGGCCGCCTCGTTGTCCCGCGCGGCGAATTGCATTTCGCCGAGCCGGTAGGCGGCCGGGCCGACAAAATCGCCGCTGTTGAATTCCTTGACCAGTTCCGCGTAGGCCGTCATGGCCTCGGGCTCGCGCTGGAGCGAGCGCAGACTCTCGCCCAAGCGGAAAAGCGCGGCTTGGCGGTCCGCGCCGCGCGGACGCAATTGCAGGAATTCGCGGTATTGGTCCGCGGCCAGCTGGAACATCTTCTGCTGGTAGAATGCGTTGGCCTGCTCGAGCGCGGCGAGCACCGGGTCGCCCATGGCGGCCGAGGGCAGGGCGCGGATTTCGCCCGGCGCCACGGCATCGGCGGTGGCGGGGGCAGCGGGCGTGACAGGTTGCGCGCGGGGCGCGGCCGGCTCGGCGCGACGCACCTCGACCGGTTCCTCCTGCGCCATGATGGAGGAAGCCGCGACGAGCAGCGGGAGGAATTTTCTCATGACCCGGGACGTCCGGTGGCGAAGGCCACATTCCAGATGTTGGCTGCCCGGCAGATGTCGAGCACGGCGACGATGTGCCGGTAGTCGGCGGCCTGGTCGCCGCGCAGGATGACGGCCTGGTCGGGATACAATTCGGAAATCTTGCGCAGCGTTGCGGTCAGTTCGTCGCCGGACATTTCGCGCCGGTTCATGACGATGGCGCCGTCGGATTTCACGTTGATGATGACTTCGCCGACCGCGCGGCGCGATTCCGTGCCTTCCTTCGCCGTGGGGACCTTGACGTCGAGCTCGGTCTCGTAGCGCGCGAAGTTCCAGGTGACAAGGAAGAAAATGAGGAGCAGGAAGACGATGTCGACCATCGGGGCGATCTGGAACGCCCCGGGTTCCGGCACGGCCTGTTTGCGGAAGTTCACTTGCGGGGCAGTGTGCGGACAAAGCCCGCGGCGGGACAACAGTTTTGCGCGCTCACAGCGCCTCGACGATGGCCCGCCCCATCTCGGCGGTGCCGACCAGCTGCGTGCCCTCGGTGTGGATATCCTTGGTGCGGAGTCCGTCCCGGATGACGCGCTGCACCGCCGCCTCGATGGCCGCGGCCGCGTCCTCGCGTCCGGCCGAGTAGCGCAGCATCATGGCCGCGGAGAGGATCTGCGCGATGGGATTGGCGATGCCCATGCCGGCGATGTCCGGCGCGGTGCCGCCGCTCGGCTCATACATGCCGAAATAGCGCCCGTTGCCCTTGGAGATCCCCAGGCTCGCGCTGGGCAGCATGCCGAGCGATCCGGCGATCATGGCCAACTCGTCGCTGAGGATGTCGCCGAAAAGGTTTTCCGCGAGGATGACGTCGAAGCCCTTCGGGTTGCGGATGAGTTGCATGGCCGCGTTGTCCACGTAGAGGTGGCGCAGTTTGACGTCCGGATACTCGTTGGCCACGCGGTCCACCGTCTGGCGCCAGAGGATGCCGTTCTGCAGGACATTGGCTTTGTCGACCGAGGTGACATGGTGCCGGCGTTTCATCGCCGTCTGGAAAGCGACATGGGCGATGCGCTCGATCTCGCTCTCCCAGTAAATCATGGTGTCCACCGCGAACCACTCGCCGCTCTCGTGCTTCATGTATTTCGGCTCGCCGAAGTAAAGGCCGCCGGTCAGCTCGCGCACGAAGATGACATCGACCCCGCCCGCCACGATCGACTCGCGGACCGGGGAGGCGTGGGTCAGCTCCGGCAGGCAGACGGCCGGGCGGAGGTTGGCGTAGAGGGCGAAGGTCTTGCGCAAGGCGAGCAGCGCGGCGCGTTCGGGTTGCTGGTTGGGCGGGAGGGATTCCCATTTCGGTCCGCCGACCGACCCGAAGAGGATGGCGTCCGACTCTTTGCAGGTCTGGAGGGTTTTGTCCGGCAGGGCCACGCCGTCCGCATCGATGGCCGCCCCGCCGACCCTCTCCTCCCGCAGTTCGTAAGGAATGGTGAATTTGGCCGCCACCGCCTCGAGCACCCGCAGGGCTTGGGCCATCACTTCCGGTCCGATCCCGTCGCCCGCCAACACCGCCACCTTGAACTTGTCTGCCGTCTTCATAAATCAGCCCTGCAGACTATCGGAGGGCCTGCGAGGGGACAAGGATTGGCGGTCGGAAGGAGGTTGCTTCGCTGCGTAAAATGTTGACCGGTAGAAGTTTATCCGAATCGTGGCGGGCTTCACCGCACCGCCGGATCCTTCCACTTGCGCCACTCTTTCTGCGGCCGGTCGTAGAGCGTGAACACCGTTCCCGCCGGCGCGGGCGGCGCGGTGTCGTCCGGCGTGGCGAAGCCGATGGCCCCGCCGCCGATGACGGGCAACGGGATGGCCGTCTGGATGTTGATATGGAAGAAACCGATCGAGCCGCGCAGGCCGCGTTCGTCCCAGAAGACCGTGTTCTCCCGCACGAGGTGGGCATGCGGCGGCTCGAGGCCGATGACCAGCTCGACCGCCTGGCCGTCGTCGGTCAGCGTTTTCTCCAGGACCGATCCGACCTGCAGATCGCGGTAGAGCACCGGCGCGCCCTCGGAGGTGGAGGTGGCCCGCGAGACCAGGCGGAAATGCCGCCCTTTCCGGCTCATCGCGAGCACGGGCGTCTCCTCGTCCTTGGGCACGCGTCCGGCGAACACCATCTCGCGCCCGGAGCCCCGCCCGGGTTTGCACTCGATGATCACCCCCGTCACGAGCGTCTCGAGCCCGCTCACGCCTTGGAGCGATATGTCGGGTTCGACGAGGATGAATTCCGATCCCGGCGCGCGGAGGAAATCAAAACCGGGATTGAGTTGCGCGGTCACCCGCACCTTGTCCCCGGTGGCTTGCAGCGCGGTCACCATGCCGACCGGAATACCGAGCCGGGTGAGGCGCGTTTGTCCCTCGCGCAAACCGCGCCCGTTCGGGAAGGTGATGGTGAAAGGCTCGCCGCACGCTTTGGCCAGCGCTTCCGAGGCGAGCAGTTCGGCCGTCGCACCTTCGGTCAACGGTCCGCCCTCGACCCCGAAATCATCGAAGGCCACCGCGCCCTGGATGAGGGTGTCGAGGCCGGAGACGTCGACCTTGATCCCGCCCGGGCCCATGGTGACGGAAGATGCCGGGACCGACCAGAAGCGCGAGCTGGTCTTGAGCAGGCCGCTCTTCGCGCGGTCCACCGCGATTTCGATATACGGTTTGCCCTCCGGCGTGAGGGCCTGCTCGCGCACGCGGCCGACCTTGACCCCGCGGTAAGTGACCGGCGCGCCGCGGTCGAGCGGTTGGGTTTGCCCGGACTCGAGACGCAGGCGGAAGGAAGTTTCATCGGCCGTGACCGCGGACGCCGCGTCGTCGGTCTTGGGCACCACGCCGGCAAATTTCGTTTCGAGCGAGCCGCCGTGGCCGGGTTCGCACTCGATGACCACGCCGGTGATGAGGGTCTCCAGACCGCTGATCCCCTGCAGCGAGATCTCCGGTTCGACCAGGACGAAGCGCGAGCCGCCGGAGCGGAGGAAATCGAAGCCGGGATTGAAGCGCGCGGTGACCTCGACCTGACCGCCGGCCACGGCCAGGTTGGTGACCATGCCGACCGGGATGCCGAAATATGTCATACGCGTCTGCCCCGCGCGCAAACCGCGTCCGTTGGGAAAAGAAATGGTGACCGGTTCGCCGCAGGCCAGCGCGAGGGCCTCGGAAGCGAGGAGCGGAACCGTCGTGCCGCCGGCGAGCGGCTCGCCGTCCACCCCGAAATCATCGAAAGCCACCGCGCCCTGGATGAGGGTGTCGAGGCCGGAAACGTCGACCTTGATCCCGCCCGGACCCATCGTGACGGACGAAGCGGGCACGGTCCAGAAGCGCGAACTGGTCTTGAGCAGGTCGTGTTTGCCGGGCTCGATCGAGAGGTCGATGTAGGGCTTGCCCTCCGGCGAAAGCGATTGCTCGCGCACGCGGCCGACTTTGACCCCGCGGTAGGTGACCGGCGCGCCGCGGTCGAGCGGTTGGGTTTGCTCGGAGACCAGGCGGATATGAAAGGCTGTTTCCGCCGCGGACAAAACCGGGCCTGTGTCGAGTCCGGTGAATTCGTAACGCGGCGGTCCGTCGCCCTGCCGCGCGTGGATCGAGTTGCCGGAAATGAGCGCGGTGATACCGCTCGCCCCCTGGAGGGAAAGTTCGGGACGCTCGATCCAGAAATCGGTCGATTGCACGGCGAGGCCCGCGGCGAACTTTTCCAGACGCACGGTGACGATGGCCTGTTCGAGTTTTGTGTCGAGATTGACCTTGGTCACCGTGCCGGCGACCACGCCGCGGAAAATGATCGGCGTCTTCCCCTCCTCCACACCGGGCGCGTCGGTGAACTGGATCCGTATCTCCGGTCCGAGGGAGTCGAGGTAGTCAAGATACATCCAGACGGCGGCGCCGATGGCGATCAGGGGGAAAAGCCAGGCCAGGGAAATGCGCCCCCGCTTGCGCACAACCCGGCCGTGGTCCTGCGGGATGTCCTTCCCGTCACTCATCCTTTCGCCTCCCGCCAGATCATGCGCACGTCATAGTTGGCCGCCGCGAAGAGCGTGCAGACCAGCACGGCCGCGAAGAAGAGGGCGCCGGGTTCGGTCTGCACGCTGGCCAGTGTGCCGAGTTGCCCGACCGCGACCAGCACGGAAAGCAGGAAAATATCGACCATCGACCACGTGCCGACCGTCTCGAGGACGCGGAAAAGTTTCGTCCGGCCGACCCGGTAGTCCGGTTTGCCGTCCATCCAGAGCAACCAGACCAGACTGGCCAGTTTCAAAAAAGGCACGCACATGCTGGCGAGGAAGACGATGACCGCCGCGGGCCACAGCCCGACATGGTACAACTCGAGCACGCCGCCCCACACGGTCAGCGCTTCCACTTCGCCGGTCACGCTCATGGTCATGACCGGAAGCAGGTTGGCGAAGGGATACAGAATGATGCCGGCGGCCACGAGAGCGATGGCGCGCTGGCGTTTGACCCGCGGGTCGGCTTGCGGACGGAGCCGCGCATCGGATTCCTGACCCGCGCTTTCGCGCAACTGCTCGAGGAGCAGGCAGCAGAGCGAGAGGAGGACGATGAAAATGGCGCCGGTTTTCCAGGTCACCGTGCCGAGCAGATCGAGGCGCACCACGGCGACGAGGCAGGCCACGGCGAAAACCGGCACGAGGTTCCACGGGGCGAGCCATTCGATGACGCGGTAGAGTTTGAAATCGAACGGCCAGACCTGTCCGAGACAGCGCGCGGTGAGGACATAGCTGCCGAGCAGGAGGTAGAGACCGGGAGCGAGGATCGCGCTGAAGAAAACGAGCACGGCCAGCGGGGCGTAGTTCTGCCCGATCAACCCCTGCACCCCCGTGATGATGTGGTTCGATTGCTCCGCGCCGGCCACGTCGAAGGTCATGACCGGGAAAACATTGGCCAGCACGAGGAGGACCAGACCGGTCAGGGCCAAAGCAAGGCCGTCCTGCCGGAGCGTTTCGATACGGGCCACATCGAGCAGTTCGCCGCAGCGCGCGCAGAAAAGTTTTTCCCCCTTGGCCAGCGCGCGGTGCCGGTAAGTCGCCTCGCAGGCGTGGCAGGAGTCCCAGTCGCCGGGCGCGTGGGCGGCAGGAGAGGGCGCACTGGTCAATGGCACACCTGCAGCGAAACAGAAAGACATCGCCATGGACAAGTCACGACTCGGGGAAAGCGGACGCGCTTCTACTTTGGCGCCGATGGACGCGCGTGTTAGACAGTTCCCATGCCCGCCGAATACCTTTGGTATGCCCTCGCCGCCGCGTTGTTCGGCGGCCTGGCCGGCTTCCTCCTCGGGCACCTGCGGTCGGTCCGCGCCGCGACCGAGGCCGCCGCGGCGCGCTCGCGCGCCGATGAATACGAGCGGCAAGTCCGTTACCTCGACGAGGAGAGGCGCAAGCTTGTCGGAGAATTGCAGGTCTTCGCCGCCGACCTGGCCACCGAGAAGCAGAAGACGTCCGGACTCGAGGAATCCCGCGCCTCGCTCAAGGCCGAGATCGAAAACCTCGCCTCGGACATCCTCGAGGACAAATCGAAGCGCTTCACCGAGCAGAACCGCCTGCAACTCGAGCAGTTGCTCGGTCCGCTTTCCGAGCGGCTCAAGGAATTCCGCACGCAAGTGCACGAGGCCTACGGCAAGGAAAGCGAGGCGCGCTTCGCCCTGACCGAGGAAGTCCGGCGTCTGAGCGAGCTGAACCAGACCGTTTCCCGCGAAGCGGGCAACCTCGCGCAGGCCCTCAAGGGCCAGTCGAAAACCCGCGGCAACTGGGGCGAGATGGTCCTCGAGACCGTGCTGGAAAAAGCGGGGCTTTTGCGCGGGCAGCATTTCCACACGCAGACGGCCGAAACCAACGCCGAGGGCCGGCGCCTTCTTCCCGATGTCATCCTCGACCTGCCCGGCGGACGCCAAGTCGTCATCGACGCCAAGGTTTCGCTCAACGCCTACGAGCGCCAGTGCAGCGCGGCGACCGACGAGGAACGGGCGGCCGCGGCCAAGGAGCACGCCGAATCGGTCCGGCGCCACATCAAGCAACTGGCCGGCAAAGACTACGCCTCGCTGCCGGGGGTGAAGTCCCCGGACTTCGTTTTTCTTTTCGTCCCGGTCGAACCGGCCCTGCACGCCGCGCTGGAGACAGCCCCGGATCTGGTCGAGGCCGCGCTCGAGCGCAATGTCGTCCTGGTCACGGCCCCCAATGTCATCGCCACCGCACGGCTGGTCGCCCAGCTCTGGCAGCAGGACAACCAGAACCGCTTCGCCCGCCAGATCGCCGAACAGGGCGGGAAGCTTTATGACAAATTTGTCGCTTTCTGCCGCGACCTCGAGAACGTCGGTCTGCGCATCCGCCAGATGCAGGAAAGCTATGACGCGGCCATGGGCAAATTGCGCGAAGGGCGGGGCAACCTCATCGGGCAGACGGAAAAACTGCGCACCCTCGGGGCCAAGACAACGGCGCAGCCGCTGGAACTGCCGGACGTGGAGGAGTAGAAACGCAGTCAATTCGTCGGCGGGACGCCGACGCTACAGTAGATGTAGCGGCGCCGTCCCCGGCGCCGAAGCGACGGACGCTTCTACCTCCGAACCCAGCGCGTGCCCCAGGCCACGCTCCACTGGTATTTGCGCGCGTGCTCGCGGATGAGGAAGGGCAGCTCCTTGCTCAGCTTCAATTCGAAATGCGGCTCGAGAAGCCGCGTCAGCTCATCGGCACTTTCGCTCCCCGCCGTGCCGCCGATCCACTTGTCCCGCGGGGTGAATTCCGCCAGCCAGGTGAAGGGCGTGGTCAGGAGGAGTTGTCCGCCGGGTTTGACCAAGTCCGGGACGCGCGCGAGGAAAACATGCGGGTCCGGCAGGCGGCAGAGCAGGTTGGCGGCCAGCACGACATCGAAGGCGCCGAGATCCGGGCGCAAACTCATGGCATCGCCGACTTCGAACTTCACCCGCGACACATCGATCCCCGACGGCACGCGGGCCGTGGCCGGCGCGGTGCGGTCGCCCTCGACGGCATATTCGTAGCCGACCGATCCCTCCGTGCGGACTTTGGCCGCGGCCGCGACAAACGCTTGCGAGTAGTCGATGCCGATGACCTCGCGACAGTGCCCGGCCAGCTCGAAGCTCGAGCGGCCGACGGCGCAGCCGACATCGAGGGCACGGGCGTCGCGTCCGACGGAGGACGAGTTGAGCAGGTCGCGGACGCAGCGGACGGCGAACCCGAGGGCCTCGCGAGGCCCGTGCTTCCAAGGCAGGATCTCGTCCGGCTCCCCGTAGTGGAAGAGCAGGTATTCGCGGACCAGCCGCTCTTCCTCGTAGATGTTGCCGGCCAAGCGCGCGGGTCCTGCTAGGCGAGCAGGCTCTCCATGTAAGGCGACGGATGGAAGTCCTTGAGGAGGATCTCCACTTTGTTGTCGCGGAAGATGCGGACCTCGGACGACTTCACCTCGGGCGTTTTCTCGCGCGAGAAGAGGATGTCGTCGTGGGTCGCGTTCATCTTGTTGGCGAAGCGGTCGGGAGTCAGGCTGCCCCCGAGATGGTCGCTGCGGCCGGTGGCGATGTGGAAGGTGCCGCGGATTTTCTCGTCCTGGATGTCCTTGCCGGAAACCGGGAGCACCTGGGTGCCAAAACCGAGTTCGCCGAGTTCGCCGGTGACCGGATCGCTTTCCAGCTTGCGGTTGTGCGCCTCGATCGTCGCGGCATGGCCTTTGATCAGGGTCGCTTTTTTGATGCGTCCGCCGGTCACATGCATGAGTCCGAGCGTGCCGTCCTCGTATTTCATGGGAAATTCGCCCTCGGCACCGACCGGAACGTAATAAATTTCGCCGGCCGGCAAGTTGGCCACGTCCGGTTCGCTCCCGCGGCACAAGCCGTGGCTTTTCTGCGCTTCCTGTTTCCCCAGATCGAGCTTGAGCGTGTGTTTGGCGCCGTTCTCGAGATGGAAGTCGAGTTCGACCGCATCGGCGCGGGTCATGCCTTGGCGGAGCTTCTCGGCTTCGACGCTGACTTCGTCATAGTCGACCGAAAGCCCCGAGCCGAGGATGATGTCGTTGACCCCGTGGAGCGTGGCGCCGCGGAATCCGTGCTGCTTGGCCGAGGCGGTCAGCGGCGCGGTGGCCGAGTAGGTCGAGACGCAGAGGATGAGATCGTAATTCGGGTAGATGTCTTTCTCGAAACTGAGCTGGCGGCCGTCCGGGGCGAAGGCCTCGTCCGGCAGGTCGAGATTGCTCCCGCCGGTCAGTTCGTAGGCGTAGATTTCGCCGCCCTTGAGACCGAGTTCGTCGAGGACGCCGCCCTTCAGGCCCTGGTAGAAGACGTCGTGGGCCTTCTTTTGCACGGTGAGGCTGGCATCCCCGAGGAATTTGAAATCCTTGATGTCGTGCGGGTCTTTCAGGTCGATGAGGACGCAGACACGCTGTCCGGGTTGCGGTTCGAACGTCTTTTTGAGGAGACGGCTCAGGCTGAAGGGTGGGAATGATCGGTTGCTCATGATTTAATGCGGGTGGAATTCTACCGCGCGATCCGTTACGAATGGAAGCCCATGTCGGAGGCGGAAAATAACAGCGGTGCGGCGGAGATGTCCCCCGCGGGCCCGACCGTTGCCGTGGTCGTGCCGCTTTTTCCCAAACTCCCGGGCCTCCGGGAAGCGCTGGCCTCGCTGGGCGCGCAGACGCATCCGCCCGACCTCGTCGTGCTGCTCGACGACGGGACCAGTCCGGATGCCGAGAAGCTGCATGATATTATCCCCGCATTGCACGTCGAAGTCGTGCAGGTGGAACCGGGGCCGCTGGCCGCGGCGCTCGATGCGCTGGCGGAGTATCTGGCCAATTTCGATTTTGTCGGCCTCCTGCAGGCCGGCGATGCCTACGCTCCCGCGCGCATCGGGCGCTGCCTCGAAACGTTGCTCAACCCCGGCGAGGGACGCCCTCCGGTCATGGCGGTGAGCGCCCTCACCCCGATCGACAGCCGGGGCCGTCCGCTCCCCGCGGACGAACCCCGCGCGGTCCACTTCGAGCGGCTCTGGGCACCCGGACGCGCCGGGGCGGAATTGCCCGACTGGCTGGGCGCCGGTCATTTTCCGGGCCCGGTTTCGAATCTTTTCATGCGTCGTGAATTCCTCCGGGGCCTCCAACTCGACGCGCAGACGCCCAACTTCGGCATGGCCGCCGTCCTGCTGGCCGCCTTGCAGAGCCAGTTGGCGGTGATCGATGAACCGCTCCTCGCACACTACCCGCCGCCGGTCGAGGCCGAGCCGTCGCCCCGCGCGTCGGCCGATCTTTTGCAGACGCAGATGGCGGTGCTGACCGCCCTGCGCGACAAGTTGCCGGTCTCTCCGGAGACGCGGCGCAATTTCGCATCCTACCACCGCGCGGCCTGGAACAGTCTGTCGGGCGTGCGGGAAGATCTTTTCCAGCAGGCCGTCCTGCGGCTCGCTTCGCTCGCCGCCGGAGGCGAGGTGCAGGACGCCACGGCGGAAGTGCTGCGCGCGCGCGAGGCCCGGACCGC
Organism: uncultured Chthoniobacter sp.; assembly: GCA_964516705.1. Lineage (GTDB taxonomy): Bacteria > Verrucomicrobiota > Verrucomicrobiia > Chthoniobacterales > JACTMZ01 > JACTMZ01. The sequence continues at coordinate 35,224 of CAZEYV010000077.1, read as the reverse complement.
GCCGGCCCACTGGGCCGCCCTCCTCGCCGGCAAGGACCCTCTCGACGTCAGTGGTTACGCTTCGGCCTTGCGCAAAACGCGGGAGAAACTGCGCGAGGCCTTGGACGAGAACGAGCGGCTGGGCAGGATCGCGACCGCGGCCCAAGAGTCGGGATGGGTGCGCTTCGGGGCCTGGTTGGGCGAGCGCAGCGCGCGGCGCATGATGGAACTGGAGCAGGAGGAGCAGCAGCCGGAGGAAGCGGAGGAAGCCTCCCCCGCGACGCCGGCGAAACCGGCGGAGAAGGGCTGAGGACTGCGCGGCGGCGGTCTGTCAGCGCGGGGTTTCCGTCCCGGCTTCCTGCGTCCCCGGCTTCGAGCCGGACCATTTTTCCACCACGTAGAAAAGCATCGGGATGATGAAGATGGCGAAGAGGGTGGCCGCGGTCATCCCGCCGATCACCGCGGTGCCCATGGTCTGGCGCGAGATGGAGCCGGAACCGGTGGCGATGGCCAGCGGGACGCAGCCGAGGATGAAGGCGAAGGCGGTCATGAGGATCGGACGCAAGCGCACGCGCGCGCCGGCCAGGGCGGCATCGTAGAGGCTTTTGCCGCCCTCGTATTCGGCCTTGCAGAACTCGACGATGAGGATGGCGTTCTTGGCGGCCAGGCCGATGAGCATGATGAGCCCGATTTGCGCGTAAACGTTGTTCTCCATGCCGCGCCCCCACAGGGCGAAGAAAGCACCGAAGACGGCGATGGGCGTGCCGAGCAGGACGCTGAACGGCAGCGACCAGCTTTCGTATTGCGCGGCGAGGATGAGGAAGACGAAGACGAGGGCGAGGGCGAAGATGACGGCGGGCGACACACCCTCGGCGGCCTGTTTTTCCTGGAAGGACATGCCGAGGTAATTGAAGCCCATTTCCTTCGGCATGGTCTGGGCGAAGACTTCTTCCATGGCGGCCATGGCCTGCGAGGAACTGAAGCCCTCGGCGGCGGTGGCGTTGATCTGCGCGGACCGATACATGTTGAAACGCATGGTGAATTCCGGACCGTAGCGCGGTTTGCTCTGCACGATGCCGGAAATGGGCACGCTCTCGCCGTTGCGGTTGCGCACGTAGAACTGCCCGACTTTGTCGATGACCGTGCGGTAATCCCCCTCGGCCTGCACGTAAACCTGCCACTGCAGTCCGAAGCGGTTGAAATAATTGACCATCGTCCCGCCGAGGAAGGCGCGCAGGGAATCGTAAGCGTCGTTGATGCTCACGCCCTCGGTGAGCGCTTTGTCGCGGTCGACCGAGAGTTTGAGCTGCGGGACGGACGGCAGGAACGTGGTGTTGAGGTTCTGCAACTCGGGGCGCTTGGCCGCGGCGGCCATGAAGGTCTGGGTCTGCCCGGCGAGGAATTCCACCGTGCCCCCCGAGCGGTCCTGCAGGACGAAGTTCACGCCGCCGGAGGTGCCGACGCCGGGGATGGCCGGGGGCGAGAAGGCGAAAGCCATGGCGGACGGCAGCATGGCCAGCTGCCCGTTCACCCGGCGCATGATGGCGTTGTATTGCGTCTCCGCCGAGGTGCGCTCGCCCCACGGTTTGAGGGTGACGAAGAAAAACGCGTTGTAGGTCGTGTAGACCTGGCTGAGCAGGTTGAAACCGACCGCGGTGGTCACGTATTCCACCCCGGGTGTTTCCATGAGGATCTTTTCGACCTGCGCGGCCACCGCGGTGGTCCGCTCCATGGAAGATGCGTTGGGCAGCTGGATGGCGGCGTAGAAATACCCCTGGTCCTCCTCGGGCAGGAAGGACGGCGCGAGACGGCTGCCGAAGAAGAGGGCGGCGAGGGTCAGCAGTCCGAGAAAACCGATGCTCACGACCAGCTTGCGGATGGCCGCGCCGCAGAGGCGGACGTAGTGGTTCGTCGCGTTGCCGAACATGTTGTTGAACCACTTGTAGAAACCGCCGAGCGGACCGCGCGTCTCGCCTTTGGGACGGAGAATGAGCGCGGCAATGGCCGGGCTGAGGGTCAGGGCGTTGAAAGCCGACAGGCAGACCGAGACCGCGATGGTCACGGCGAATTGCTGGTAGAGGCTGCCGGTGATGCCGGGGATGAAGATGGTCGGGATGAAAACCGACGACAGCACCAGCGCGATGGCCACGACCGGACCGGACACTTCCCGCATGGCCTTGAGCGTGGCGTCGCGCGGACTGAGACCCTGCTCGATGTGGTGCTCGACGGCCTCGACCACGACGATGGCGTCGTCGACGACCAGACCGATGGCCAGCACCAGGCCGAAGAGGGAGAGTGTGTTGATGGAGAAACCGAGCAGCGGGAAAATGGCGAAGGTGCCGATGAGGGAAACCGGCACGGCGAGCAGCGGGATGAGCGTGGCGCGCCACCCCTGCAGGAAGACGAAGACGACGACGATGACGAGGAGCAGCGCCTCGAAGAGGGTCTTGACGATTTCCTCGATGCCCGCGGTGACGGCGAGCGTGGTGTTGAGCGACTCGGTGTATTGCATGCCGGGCGGGAAGCGCTCGGACAAATTGGCCATGAGTTGCTGCGCCTCGCGGGCCGCGTCGAGCGCGTTGCTGCCGGGGGTCTGGTAAAGCGCGACGATGGCGGCGGGTTTGCCCTGGAAGCGGCCGTCGATATTGTAATTCTGCGAGCCGAGCTCGATGCGCGCCACGTCCTTGAGCCGGAGTATGGAGCCGTCCGCATTGGCCCGCACCACGATCTCGCCGAATTCCTCGACCGTGGTGAGATACCCCTCACCGATCACGGTGTAGGCGAATTCCTGCCCCGGCGGGATCGGCTTGGCGCCGACCTTGCCGACCGGATTGACCCGGTTCTGCTCCTTGACCGCGTTGATGATTTCCTGCGCGGTGACGTCGAGCTTGGCCAGCTGGTCGGGCGAGAGCCAGATGCGCATGGCGTATTGCCCGGCGCCGAAGATGGCCACGTTCGAGACACCGGGCAGGCGGGCCAGCTCGTTGTTGAGGTTGATGTAGGCGTAGTTGGCGAGGAAGAGCGCGTCGAAGGTGTCGTCCGGCGAAAAGAGCGAGAAAAGAAGCAGGGGGGCCGACGTGCTTTGCTGCACCGTGGTCCCGTATTCGACGACGGGCGCCGGCAGTTGCGAGTTGGCCTGGCTCTGCCGCATCTGCGTGAGAATCTGGTCGTCGGTCGGTTCGGTATCGACGCCGAAGAAGACGTTGAGGGTCATGCTGCCGTTGTTGGCATTGACCGAATACATGTATTCCATGCCCTCGACGCCGTTGACCTGCTGCTCGATCGGGGTGGCCACGGATTGCTCGACGGTCAGGGCGTCAGCGCCGACATAGGTCGCGTTGACCTGGATCTGCGGAGGCACGATGTTCGGATACTGCGCGACGGGCAGGCGCGCCATGGAGACCAGGCCGACGATGACGGTGATGATGGCGATGACCATCGCCACGATCGGACGGTTGATGAAAAACTGCGACATGGTCGGGTGGTGCGGCGCGCGTCAGGCCGGCGTGGCGGAAGCCTCGGGCAACGGGGTTGGCGTGGGCACGGGCGTCGCCGCGGGGACCACGGGGACTGCGGGTGCCGGTGCACCCTCCAAGGCGGCCTCGGGCGGTTCGATCATGTAGTCGCCACCGGCCGCCGGCAGTTCCGGGGCGGGCAGGCCGGGTTCCTCGTTGAAACCGGGCGGCATTTTCCACGGGGCGGTTTTGACCGTCATGCCTTGGCGCAGTTTCTGCATGCCCTCGACGACGACCTGCTCGCCGGGCTTGAGTCCTTCGGTCACGACCTGCATCGACGCGTAAGTCGGACCGGTCTGGATCAGGCGCAGGTCGACTTTGCCGTCCGCCCCGACCACCGCGATCTGGGATTTTCCCTGCAGGTCGTTGATCGCGCGTTGCGGGACGAGCAGGGCGTTGTCGAGCCATTGGGTGACCGCGCGCACGCGGGCGAACTGACCGGCCCGCAGCAGGTTGCCGGGGTTGGGAAACTGGGCCTCGACCTCGAGCGCACCAGTGTCCTGACCGACGACGTTGTTGATGGCCATGAGCCGGCCGGGGTGCGGGAAGATGGTGCCGTCGGCCAGCACGATCTGCAGGCCGAAGCCGCCTTTTTTCTCGGCCTCGATCAGTTTCTCGGGGTCGCCGTAGTAGGGCTTGATGTAGTTCAGGTATTGGTAGTCGCTGATGTAGAAGTTGGCCTTGATCGGGTTGACCATGGTCACGGTGGCCAGCGTGCCGGTCGAAGGTCCGATGAGATTGCCGACCTGCGCGATGTTGATCCCGGCCAGTCCGTCGATCGGCGAGGTGATGCTGGTGAACTCGAGGTTGAGGCGGGCCTGCTCGGCGGCAGCCTGGGCCGCGGCGGTGGCCGCCTTGCTCGCCTCGAAAGACTGGATTTCGTCGTCGTATTGCTCGCGGCTTATGACATTTTTCTTGAGCAGGTCGACGGCCCGCTTGGCGTTGGCCTCGTCGCGGATGAGGCGGGCCTCGGCCTCCGCCAGCTGGCCATTGGCCTGGTCGAGGGCCGCCTGGAACGGGCGCGGGTCGATCTGGAAGAGGAGCTGGCCCTTCTTGACCAGGGAACCATTGTCATAATTTTGCGAAACGAGATACCCGCTGACCTGGGCGACGATGGTGGCGTTGACCAGGCCCTCGAGCATGCCGACCCATTCGCGGATGACCGGCACCTTCTGCTGCAGGGGCGCGGTGACCGGCACGGTCAGTTCCGGAAGAGCCGGCTTTTCTTTGCGGGGGCAACCGGACAGCGCCATGGCCAGGCCGCACCAGAGGAACGGCCGCAGGAAACGCACTTGCATAAGGGCCGACTAAAACGCCCGGCGCTTCTCTTGGACAGCAGAAAAGGCCGCGTTTCACGGCTTGCTTCCCGCGGGGTCAGGGATTGGACTCTTGTCACCGCCTCTCTCCTCCCGCGTGAAAAAAAAACCGAAGAAATCCCGCGAGGCCGCCGCGGGTCGGGCGCAGCCGGCCTCCCCCGGCCGCCGCCGGTGGATGCGGTTGGCCGCCGCCACGCTGGTCCCGTTGTTCATTTTGGGCGCGCTGGAACTCGGCTTGCGTCTGGCCGGCTACGGCCACTCGACGCGCTTGTTTCTGCCCCTCACCATCGAGGGCGGGGAATTTCTCGTCCCCAACGAGAAGTTCACCCACCGGTTCTTCCCGCCGGGGCTGGCCCGCGTGCCGTTGTCCGGCCGGATGGCCGCGCCCAAGCCGGAAGGGACCTACCGGATCTTCCTGCTCGGTGAATCCGCCGCCTACGGCGACCCGGATCCTTCGTTCGGGGTGGGCCGCTACCTGGAGGCCCTGCTCGAGACGCGGTATCCGTCCACCCATTTCGAAGTGGTCTGCGTGGCGATCGCCGCGATCAACTCGCATGTGCTCCTTCCCATCGCCCGGGAATGCGCCAAGCACGAGGGCGATCTGTGGATCGTCTACATGGGGAACAACGAAATGATCGGACCCTACGGCGCCGGCACGGTGTTCGGGGAAAAGGCGCCGGGCCTGGGCTTTGTCCGGACCGTCCTGGCCCTCAAGACCACCCGGGTGGGGCAACTCTTCGACCAACTCATCGCCGGCCTCCGCGGCGGATCCCCGGCGCCGGAATCGTGGGACGGCATCAACATGTTCAGCCAAAACCAGCTGCGTCACGACGACCCGCAACGGCTGCGGACCTACAAGAACTTCGAGGGCAACCTTTATGACATTCTTGATACCGGGAAAAGCGCCGGTGTCCCGGTCATTCTCAGCACCGTGGCGGTCAACCTGAGGGATTGCGCGCCCTTCGCCTCGCTGCATGCGGACGGACTCGAGCCCGCGCAGCTGGCCGAGTGGGAGCGTCTCTTCGAGGAGGGCGCGGCCCTCGAAGCCGGCGGTTCGTTCCAAGCCGCCCTCGAGGTTTACGGCCGGGCCGCCGCCATCGATTCCGAATTCGCCGAGCTGCACTTCCGTATCGGCACCTGCCAGCTGGCCTTGGGCGACAACACCGCGGCGCGGAAATCCTTCGAGCAGGCCGCGGATCATGACGCCCTGCCCGTCCGGGCCGACACGCGGATCAACCGGATCATCGCCGAGGCCATGGCCTCGGTGAACGGGGTCGACGCCGGGCAAGAGCTCTCCGGCCGGACACCCGATGGCATTCCGGGTCAGGAGCTCTTTTACGAGCACGTTCATTTCACCATGGAGGGCAACGAACTCCTCGCCCGCATCCTGGCCGAAAAGGTGGAGGAGCAACTCCCGGCGGCGATCACTTCCGGTGGCGTCACCCTGACGGCCGAAGCGGAATCCGAGGCCTGCCGTCGGCGTCTGGCCGCGACCGTCTGGGATGAAAAGCGGGTCTGGGACGTGGCCCTCGGACGGATTTCCGCCGCGCCCTTCACCGCGCAATCGAGCCATCCGCGCAACCGGCAATATATCAGCGACCGGATGGACGCCGTGGATGCGCGGACGACGCCCGAATCACCGGCCCTCGATGAAGCCATGTATGAAGCGGCCCTCGCGGCCCATCCCGACGACACGTTGGTCCGGTGGAACTATGCCCAGTTCTTCGAGCGGAACGGACGTCTGACCGAAGCGGTCAAGCAAGGCCAACTGGTTTGCCAGCACCTGCCGCATGCTGCCTGGCCACATTACTTCGTCGGTTCGGTCCTGGCCCGTCTGGGCCGGATGCCCGAAGCGGCCGACTACCTCCAACGCTCCCTCCGCCTCAGCCCGGATCTGGCCGTGGCCCGCCGGGAACTCGAGAACATCGGTTTGCGCCATCCTTCCGCCGTCCGCTGAACGCGCGGACCGGTCCGCAGAGATCACCGGACCGGATACATGAAGGGCGCGAGGACCGAGTTGCCGGTCAGCACGAAGACGGCCGCGAGGAGAAGAAGAAGGATGACGAGCGGGATCAGCCACCACTTTTTCTCTTCGTTCAGGAACACGAGGAAATTTTTACACAGCCGCCACATGGTCGTCGGGGTTTTGCTTGGCCGGACGGTAATCGCCACCCCGGCCCCGAACAAGGATTCCCCGGTGGCCCGGCCAACGGACTCTGGCCACCGGGAGGGGACGGTGGTTAAGTGCAGCCATGACGTTCCGGCGCATCGCCGCAGCAGCCTTGGTCTTGATCGTGCTCTTCGCGGCAGCGTTGTTTCTCGGTCGCGAAGCACTGGTCAACGCGTGGCTCGACCGGCGTCTGGCCCACACGCTCGCCGCGGCCGCGGGCGGCAACATCGAGCTGCGCGAGGTGAGTTGGCGCAACGGGGTGCTCCGCGCGGGGCAGGCCGCATGGTCGGGCGGGCCGCTGCGGGACGGACAATTGCGCGCCACGGACGTGCGCGCGGCCGTGGAATGGAAACAACTTTTCGATCCGCTGTCCCAACCGCTGCACGTGGAAATCGGCACGGCGGAATGGGTCCTGGCTGATCGTGAGGAAACATCGTCCGCGCCGAACGCGCCGACCGCGGACCGGGCGGTTTCGTGGCCGCCGGTCGATTTGCTGGTCGGACGCCTCACCCTGCGCCATGCCTCGCATGAAGGCTGGGTGCTGCGCGACACGGCGGCCCGCGCGGTGCGCGAGGGCGGAACGTGGGCCTTCTCGGCACGCGGCGGAACCGCGGCGGGGCCCGGAGCGGCGGCGCTGGAGATTGAGCGGATTTCGGCCTCGCACGACGGGAAGGCCTGGAAGATCGGGGGATTCGCCTTGCGTGAGGCGGACGGCGGGATGCTGGCGGGTTCGGCCGCCGAGGAATCCGGCGCGTGGTCCGGCGAGTTATCCTGGCAGGACATCGACCTGGCGCGTTTGCTGCCGCCGGATCTGGCGGAACGCGCGTCGGGCCGGATCAGCGGGGACGCCTCGCTGCGGGAAAGTGTGCTGCGCGGACAAGCCAAGGTGACCGGCGGGAAGATGACCAAGCTTCCGCAGTTTGTGAAGATGGCCAGCCTGTTTGCCGGGGAGGATTGGAACGAGGTGCCGTGGGATGTTTTCCGTTTCGATTTCACGCGGGAGGCGGACGGCGGAGTGGTCTTCGAAAAGTTGCAGGCCGTCTCGCCCAAGGGCATCGCTTTGCACGGTGCGGGGAGCTACGCGCCCGACCGGCTCGAAGCCAAACTGCAACTCGGCGTGGCGCAGGAGAACCGTCCGTGGCTCCTCGCCTTCATGCCGGTCATCTTCCGGGCCGAGCAGAGCGGGTATTTCTGGACGACGGTCAACATCAGCGGCACGCCGCAGCATCCCGTCGAGGACCTCTCGGCGCGGCTCGCCGCAGCCGTCGCCGTGGTGCCGGCGACCACCGCGGTGGAAGCCGCCGCGGAAATTCCCGGGGCCGCGGTCGAAGCGGCCGGCGGGCTTTTGCGCAGCTTGCTCGGACGCTGAACGACGGGGCGGGTTGTTATAGCAAACCTGAAAAGGTCTTGGACTTTTCGTGATGATTTTTTGGCGGGGCCCGCTGCGCCTCTGCGAAAAGGGTGCGGACGGCCGGGGAAAGCGAATAGAGCGGTTGATGAAAAGTTGTCGCCGTCTTTTCGCTCCGGCGCCGGGGACGGCGCCGCTACATTTACTGTAGCGTCGGCGTCCCCGCCGACGAATCCACACTATCCAGCGTTGCGCAAAAAAAGTGGCACGGGCATCCTGCCCGTGACGAACAGCCACCATCGGCAGGATGCCGATGCCACGAAAAAAACCCGCTGACTCGCAGCGTCAACACTTGAATAGAAAACGCTCCAGCCAAAAACTTTTCATGGTTGGTCTCAGTCCTGCTTACGGAACAAGCGGATGGCCGTGACCAGGTCGAGGGCGCGCTGCAGCGGGAGATCGAGGAGACCGGCGGGGGAATTTTCCTCGCCGTCGATCTCGGGATTGGTGCCCGCGACGAGGGCGGCTTCGTTCATTTGCGCGCGCTCGGCTTCGAAGACATAAGGGGCCGCGCCCTTCTCCAGCGCGGACGCCAGCAACTCGTCGCGCGTCGCGCGGTCTTGCGTGACGGCCACGTCGGGTTGGAGTCCGCGCGGATAAACCGCCGGCGCGCCCGGCACTTGCACCTCGGCCGCGGCGAAACGCAGACGGTGTCCGTCGCCGAGATCGACTTCGGCAAACTCGACCGCACGCCCCGCGGTCGGCGCGCCCACGATCATGGCGCGCGCGTGCTGACGCAGGGCGGCGGCCAGCACTTCGGGCGCACCCGACGTGTCGCCGTCGACCACGACGGCCAGCACGCCGCGAAAACCGGCGGAATCCGCCGCGGGGAAATTTTTTCCGCCGGCCTCCGCATCGCCGAGGGTGAAAAGCACGGTGTCCTTCGCGGCGAAGCGTCCCGCGACTTGTGCGGCCAGTTCGAAGTCGCGCGAAGGCGGCGTGGCGCGCAGGTCGATGATGAGGGCCGGGATTTTGTCCGCGCGGAATTTCTCCAGCGCGGCGTCGAGCTGGACGAGATTTTCCGTGCCCAGAGTGCCCAAGCGCAGGTAGCCGGTGCGCTCGTCGAGGACTTCCGAACGGAAGGGAGAATCGGGCGAAGGTGCTTCGCTTTCCCCCGCGAGTTCCGCGCCGGGGGCCAGGGCGGACAAGAGCCCGCGCAACGTGGCGCGGCGCACGGCGGTCTCGTCGAGGGTCGAGGCTTCGAGATGGCGTTGCCGCAGGGCGTCGATGGCCGACTGCAATTGCGCCTCGTCGAGCGCTTCGAGACGGTCGGCGGCGGAAAGTTCGGACGGCTCCTGCGCGGCACCGGCGGAGGCCAGCAACGCGCCGGCCAGCAACGCGGGGAATATTTTCATTGGTGCCGCAGGGCCCGCGTGGCGAAGCGGCCGCGGCTCCAGACGAATTGGCGGGCGATGGCGCGGTGCAGGTATTTTTTGGCCCCTTCCACCGAGGCGCCGAGGGAACGTCCCCGGGCCAGTCCCGCGGCAATGGCGGCGGACAGCGTGCAACCGCTGCCGTGGGTCTCGCAACCGCGCAGGCGCGGCGCGCTGAAGGACGACACCCCGCGGCGGTCGCAGAGGACGTCGACCGCGGCGCGGCCGCGGAGGTGTCCGCCCTTGAGGAGGACGGCGGCGCCGTATTTGGCGCGCAGTTCGGCCGCAGCGGGCTCCATGGCACGGAGTCCGGTGATTTTCCGTCCGAGCAGCACGGCGGCTTCGTCGAGATTGGGTGTTATGACATCGGCCAGCGGGAGCAATTCTTCCTCGTAAGCGCGCACCGCGTCCTTTTTCAGCAACGGGTCCCCGCTGCTCGCCACCATGACCGGATCGACCACGAGATGGAACCGTCCGAGACGGTCGGCCAGTTCCTCCGAGACCACGCGGAGCAGCGCGCGCGAATAAAGCATGCCGGTTTTCACCGCGGCGATCGGATAGGCCTCGAACAAAATCCGGATCTGCGAACGGAGCAAAGCCGGGGTCATCGCGGCGACCATCTCCACTTTGCCCGGAACTTCCGAGACGACGCAGGTCACGGCGGTCAGGCCGTAGACGCCGAAGGCGCCGAACGTTTTCAGATCGGCTTGGATGCCGGCCCCGCAGGAATTGTCGGAGCCGGCGATGGTGAGAGCGACCGGCGCGGGGGCGGCGCGCCTAGTCATGGCGCCGCGCCATGAGCAGATAGACGAGGTTGCCCAGCGCGGCGACGAAGGCCGCCACGTAGGTCAGCGCGGCGGCGTTGAGCACGCTGTTGACCCCGGCCGCTTCCCCCCCGGGCTGGACCATGCCCATCTGCTGGAGGATGACCTTGGCGCGCTTCGAGGCGTCGAACTCGACCGGCAGGGGGATGAGTTGGAAGACCGCCAGCACGGCGTAGCAGATGACGCCGAGGGTGATCAGCCCGGTGATCTGGAACATGAAACCGCCGATGATGACCAGCGGGAGGATCTGCGAGGCGAACTGCGTGACGGGCACGATGGCCATGCGCCATTTGAGCGGCGCGTAGGCGCGCGCGTGCTGGATGGCGTGGCCGGCCTCGTGCGCGGCGATGCCGAGCGCGGCCACGCTGGGCGTGCGGTAGACATCGGACGACAGACAGAGCCGCTTTTTGATCGGGTCGTAATGGTCGCCGAGCATGTCGTTGATCTCGCGGACCTCGACATCGTGGATTTGCGCGGCGTTGAGAATTTCGCGCGCGGCCTGCGCTCCGGTCACTCCGGAAGTCGCGGCGACTTTCTTGTATCGGCCGAAGGCGGAAGAAACGCGCATCTGGGCGTAAAGGCCGAGGACAAGCGGAACTCCGATCAGCAACAGGTAGGTGGTCATGCTCATGGTGGATTTAGATCATCTCCACAGACACGAAATGCGCAATTCCGTTCGAAGGTTTTTTACAGTTCCAGGGGGACCGACAGGCGGGAGAGCGGCTGGCAACCGGAACGCGTCACCACCACCACGTCCTCGTGCCGTGCCCCGCCGAGGCCCGGGTAATACAGCCCCGGCTCGACCGTGAAGACCTGCCCGGGGCGGAAAACGGTGGCCGCCATGCGCGGTTCCTCGTGCAAATCCAGCCCGAGTCCGTGCCCCGTGCCGTGGAAAAACCCCGTCCAGCGTCCGCGCTTTTTCTCCGTGGGGTAGCCGCGCGCCGCGAAAAACTCCTGCACTGCGCGGTGCACGGCGGCTCCTTTGACCCGCGGCTTGATCATGCCGATGGCGGTGCGCTGGGCGGCGCGGACCGTCTGGTAAAGACGCCGCTGCGCTTCGCCGGCCCGTCCCCTCACCACCGTGCGGGTCAGGTCGCCGAAAAAACCGCTGCGGGCATCCCGGGGGAAAATATCGAGGATGATCAATTCGTGCGCGCGCAACGGACCGTGCCCGCGCTCGTGCGGATCGCAGGCCTGGCGTCCGCCCGCCACGATGGTGCCCTCCGGAATCCCGCCGGCCCGCAGGACGGCGGAGTCGGCCTCGGCGCGGACCATTTCGCTGGTCAGGATTTTCCCGTTCCAGCGGAGCGCGCCACCGCGTCCGATTTTCGAGGCCCGCAGGACTTCCACCGCGCGCTTCATGCCAACGACCGTGATGTGCAGGGCGTGGCGGATGGCGGCCAGTTCGCCCGCGGTTTTCGTTTCGCGCTGCGGCCAGAAGTGGCCTTCGACCGGCACCACTTTGAGGTCCGCCTTTTCCAGAACGCGGGCCATGCCGAGGGGAAAATCGGACGGCACCTCGACGCGGCGGATTTTGCGGCGATGGAGCAAACCGGCCGCCACGATGCCGGTGGACGTGCTGCCGAAGTCGCGGGCCAGGTCGGATGCGGCCAGCACTTCATCGACCTTCGCCTCACGCCGTCCGCGGTCGATCTCGAGGTCGTTGAGCACGATCGTTTTCCGTCCGCGATGCTCGAGGAAGACGAAGGCATCCGGTGCATGGAAGCCCGTGGCATAAAGCATGTCCGCCGATTGCGGACTGGCCGCGTAGATCATCTTGCTCATCGCGGGCAGACTCCCCTTTCTCCTGCCCCGCGATCAAGCAACGAGATCATCGAGCGCCGCGGCCACCGCGTCCGGCGCCTCGGTCAGAAGGCGGTGACCGGCACCTTCCACCACGGGAAAAGTTCCGGGAAAGCCCGCCTCGCGCATGGAGGTTTGCAGTCCGGTGAATTTGTCATCCTGCCCGCCCGCCATCCAGGTCAGGCGCGGAGGCAAGCGCAGCGGGTCGGTGAACTGGTCGGCCGCGGAGAAATTTTCCAGCGCCGCGGCGAGCTTGGCCCGGTCGAAATCTTTCTCCCCGCGCAACGGGCAAGCGCGGCCGGCGAACACATCCTGCGCGTTCCATTTGGCCACAAGCACGTCCCACGCCTCGCTCCGGAAGTCGCGCGCCCATGCCCGGTCGGTTTGACGCCGCTCTTCGCGTTGGTCCCCAGTTTGGAAATTGCCCGGATTGACCGAGAGGAGCAACGCACCGTGCCAACGGTCCGGATGGGCGGTCAGCCAGTGCAAAGCGAGGCGCGCCCCGAACGAATAACCGGCCAGCCAGGCTTTGCCCCCGAACGGCGGAACAGCGTGAAGATCCCCCGCCCCCGGGGCGAAAAGATCCGGACACAACCAATGCGCGTCGGCTTTCGAGGCGGCGCGCACCGCATCCCAGTCGCTCCCGCGTCCGAGAAAGCCATGCAGCGCGACAATCGTGGCGCTCATGATGCGGTGCGTCCCCGGAAGGCCAAGGTGAAAAGGTAAACCGCCATGGCCACGAGCACGATGGTCGCGCCGGTGGCGGTCGAGGCGTAGAAGGACACGACCAAGCCGGCGATTCCGGAAACGATGGCGATGGCCACCGACCAGCCGAAAAATTCCCCCGTGCTGCGGGACAAATTGCGCGCGGCCGCGGCCGGCAGGATGAGCAGCGCGTTGATCACGAGGATGCCGATCCAAGGCAGGCTGAAGGTGACCACCACGGCCAGCATCGAGGCGAAAACCAGTTCGGCCGCGCCCGGATGGCGCGCGCGGCTCCGCGCCAGGGCCGGACTCACGCTGGCCAGGAGCAGGCGGTTGAAGAAAAAGAAAAAGAGGGCCAGCACCGCGACGGCGAGCAACCCGAGCGCGGCCACGTCGCCGGGCGTCACCCCGAGCATGTCGCCGATGAGAAAGTTGGTGTAGCGCGCGAAGTCGCCGCCTTTGGAGAGTATGACAATGCCGAGCGAGACGGTGAAGGCCATGACCAGACCGATGGCCGTATCCGACGACAGCCCGCCGCGCCGGCGCACCCACGTGATGGCCAGGGTGAGGAGCAGGGCGAAACCGACCATCGACCAGAGCGGGTTGCCCAGACCGAGGATCACGCCGAGCGCGATGCCGGTGAAGGCCGCGTGTCCGATGGCCTCGGAAAAAAAAGCCATCCGGTTGGCCACCACCACGGTGCCGAGAGCGCCGAGGAGCGGCGCGATGAAAAGCACGGCGAGGAGGGCCAGCCGCATGAAAGCGTAGTCGGCCCACTCGAAAGGGAGCAGCGACACCGCGCGGTGCCACGGTTCGAGCCACGCGCCGTTCATGTCGGCAGCTCCAGGCTGAACGCCTCGCGCACCCTCGGGTCGCGCAGCACCTCGGACGGCGGCCCGTCGCAGATGATGCGGCGGTCGAGAAAAACCAGGCGGTCGGCAAAACGGGCCAGGGTGGCCAGATCGTGCGAGACGAGCAGCACGGCGAGGTCGTAGTCGCGGCGCAACTTGGAGAGCAGGGCGTAGAATTGCTCGCGTCCGCTGTGGTCCACCCCCGACATCGGCTCGTCGAGCACGAGAATGTTGGGCACGGGCGTGAGGGCCAGGCCGAGGAGCACGCGCTGCAGCTCGCCGCCGGAGAGCGTGCCGAGCCGGCGCCGCAGCAGGTGCTCCGCCCCGGTGCGGGCCAGACCCTCGCGGGCCTGTTGCTCGACCGGACCCGAGACGCCGAGGCAGGCGGGACGCCCGGCCAGCGAGGCGGCGAAAAGATCGAGCACGGTGATCGGGGCCTCGCGGTCGAAGGACGTGTGCTGCGGCACGTAGCCGATGACCGGACTGTCCGCCCGCCGGTGCGCGGCGTCCATGAAGTGCACCTCGCCCGCATGCGGGATCTCGCCGAGCAGGCAGCGGACCAGCGTGGTCTTGCCCGCGCCGTTTTCGCCGATCACCGCGGTCAGCTCGCCGCAATGCAAATGCAAATCGATGTGCTCGAGCACCGGCACACCGTGGTAGCGCACGCCGACATCGCGCAGCGTGGTGCAGCACTCGCCGCAGCGGTGCGGCGCGATGCCATGGTGCGCGGGCGCGTCGTCGGGCGGCAGTTGCATGGCCGAAACCTACCAGCCCGCGGTCGGTCAGCGCAAAGCGTCCTGCAACACGGTCAGATTCTTCTCCATCGCGGCCAGCCACGCCCCGCGCGCCGCCTCCGGCTCGGCGGGACCGGTCACCACCGGATCCAACTCATAGACCCCCACCCCGGTCTCGGCGGCAATGACCCGCGCGCTGCGGTCGGAAAACTGCGGCTCGGCAAAGAGCGCCTTGACCCCGCGCGCGCGCACCAGCTTGACCGTGTCGGCCAATTCCCGCGCACTCGGCTCGGTGCCGGGCTCGCGTTCGATCACCCCCGCGACCTCGAGGCGGAAGTCCCGCGCGAAGTAGGGGAAGGCTTCGTGGAAGGTGACAATCGGGGTCCCCGCATAAGGGGCGAGCGCGGACCGCATCCGTTCCTCCAGCGCGGTCAGCCGCGCCTCGTAGGCCTCGCCATTGGCCCGGAAGGCCGCGGCGTGCTCCGGCGCCAACTCCGAGAGCGCGGCCACGATGTTCTCCGTCTGCCGCCGCGCGCCGTCGAAACTGACCCAGACATGCGAATTGCCGTCCATGAGCGGAATCCCCTCGCTCACCTCGACCACCCGCAAGCCGGGCGATTGCCGCGCCACCTTGTCGAGGAACGGCTCCATCCCCGCCCCATTGGCCAGGAGCAGGTCGGCCTCGGACAGCTGCCGCACATCACCCGTGGTCAGCTGGTAATCGTGCAGGCAACCGAGATGCGGACTGGTCAGGTTGGTCACCTCCACGCCTTCCACCCCGGCGGTGACGTTCAAGGCGGTGACATACACCGGATAAAAGGAGGTCACCACCCGCCGCGGCGTGGCTTCCCCGCGCGCGGGCATCGGCGTGATGAGCCCGACCAGCGAAGCGACCACCACACACCACGTCAGGCGGAATACTTTGATATTCATATGATTAACAAATTCGTAACGTGTTATCATCGGTGGCAAAAATGTTTTCAGCAAGCAAAAAATTAATTTGCAAATTGATCCGCGCTACAGGATATGTCTTGTGTGATCCTCACATCACAAACCAACAACCAACAAAGAAGTGAACTACGCCACCAGACAAAGATCCGCTGTACAAAAAACCCTTGAAGACGCCGGGCGTCCCATGACGCCGGCCGAAATCTGGACCACGGCCCGTAGCCTGTCGCCGGGCTTGGGCATCGCCACCGTCTACCGTGCGCTCCGTATCCTCATGGATATGGGCGCGGTGGAAGTCGTGGAGATTCCGGGAGCCCCGCCTCATTACGAGCGCAAGCACCCGCACCATCACCACCACTTCCTCTGTGACGATTGCCAACGGGTGTTCGAAGTCGAGGCTTGCACCTCGGGCATCGATCAGCTGGCGCCCGCCGGCTACACGGTCAAACGCCACTCGCTCACCCTCTACGGCACCTGTGCCGAATGCGCGGCGAAAAAGGCCACCACCGTCGTCGTAGCGGCCTGATCCGCGTTTCCACACACTCGGACCGACGGTCCGTCCTCCGGGACGGACCGTCTTTTTTTGTGATAATTTGTAGCGGCGGACTATGTCCGTCGGTGCCTCACTCTCCCATTGTTCCGGCGGACACAGTCCGCCGCTACATCACATCACGATTGCGTCAGCGAGTCGGCCCGGCGCTTCTTTACAGCGGTTTCAAAAAAACATTTAGCCACGGATGGGGGAAGATAAGGGAGGATGAGCCGAAGAAAGTTGCGCCGGCTGACACCGGCGCAACTTCATTTACTTCCCAGAGAAATCAACGAACGCACGGAGGGGGGGGGAACTTCCGTAGACTGGCACCCGCATCACCGACAGGAAGTTTTTTTGCGCCGGTGTGCCGGCGCAAAATCATCCTCCTCCATCTTCTTCTATTTGACCGCTTCGCTCAGCTCTCCGAGCTGTCTGTCTCGCTGCGCTCGGCTGTGGCTATGCCTTTTCCGAAACCGCTCTATTGCCTGTCCCTACCTAACAACCATCCTGCGTGAGTCCCAAACCTTGGGAGGTCTGGTATAAAGTCCCTCGTGGAAATAACGCCCCCACCCACCCACGGTAGGGTCCGCTGGCCGCAGCGGACCCCTGCCTGGTCGGAAAGGCGTGCGGACGGCTGGGCCAGCCGTCCCTACCGGCCGACACCATCGAAGCCGCGCCCCGCTGCTTTCACCCTGGTCGAAGTGCTCGTCACCCTGACCATCCTCGGCGTGCTGGCCGTGCTGGCCGCCGCCGTGGTGCCGTCCGTCACCGCGCGGGCCGATCGCGCCGACGCCCTGGGCAAGATGCGCACTATGGGCACCGCCGTGCTGCAATACGCTCCCGATCATGGCGGACTCATGCCGCCGCTCTTCCCGGGACAGGTGCTGGAATACGAACAGGGCCGCGGTGGACGCATCGTGACCGAATGCGCGACCTACCTCGGGCTGCCCGCGGAACCGGCCCGCTACCTCGCCGTCCAGCTGATGCCCCGCGCCTACGCGCGCCTCGACCAGCCCGCGGATAAAAATGCCCTCCGCGTCTACGTGATGAACACCGCCGTGACCAACCGCGACACCGTGGTCAACCCGTTCGGCCGCGTCACCACCCCGGGTCAGCCCCCGACGGCCAATATCCCGCTGACCGCGCTCGCCGGGGCCGAAGGCGCGTGGATGATGAGCAGCGCCGACCAAGGGCAGCCGAACGTCGCCGCGGCTCCGTGGAAAGCGAATACTCCAAAGAATCCGCTGCTGGGCGAGGTGCGGGCGCTGTTCCGCTTCGACGGATCAGCGGGGCTGGAATCGGTGGGCGGACCGTGAAGACCGCGCGCAGCTTAGGCCGCGCCGTTTTCGCCGGGGCCCGAGGCGGAGGAACGTGCGCCTGCGAATTTGAACAATTGCCGCCTGGCAGACCAGAGGCAGAGACCCAACAAGCCGACAGCCGCGACGTAGGTAGAAGGCTCCGGCACTGCTACAAGATCCACGTTACCAAATGCGGTGTTCAGTTGGGCGCCGTTAGTATTCATATACTGCACTGCATAGAATAACTTAGCCCCAACGGGCAAATTGCCCCCAAAGCTAGCTTGGGCCGTGAAGTTTACTGCGCTGGTCGCGGAGCTCCAAGTTACGACGTTTGTATTTAGATTAACGGCTGTCGACTGAGCATATAGAGTTGCGTCTGCCGGATTACTCAGGTTGTTGAAAACCTTTACGTCACTAAACCCCGAGAGTGTTGTCGCAATACCTTGGCCCGAGAGCGTGATGCTGGAAATGGTGATATTCGCAGGAAATCCCGCACTAAAATCGCCACCTGTGACGCCAAGCAAAAGTCTGGCTCGCGTATACAGTTCGTCGCCTGGAAGATTCCCGGAAAAAGTATTAAAGGTCAGACCAGTGAACGAATTTGCACCTGTGCCAGCAGGAAATGTATTTGTCGTCTGCCCCTGCGCCCCAAGTGCAGTAGCCGCAATGACAGTCAAAGTAGTAAGGATTTTTTTCATAGGACGGATGATCGCAACGTTGAGGACTGGCTGGCGTTGCGTGAGTCATCGACTTCGCCCGGGGGAATCTGACTGGCGGTATCGGCTTCGGTGAGTCCGGAAACGATCACGCCCGGCAAAAGGGCTGTGGTGGAGATGACAGGCTACAACGGGTTTGGAATAAAATTCGGGCTTCGGTCGGTGGGTTAGAGGTTGCGGGAATAAAGATTTGAGAGTGAAAGCTAAGGGATTCACCCCACCCGGGCAAGGAAAAAAGGCAAAAAATAATCTGTTATTAACATGCCCGCGCGGTCGGAGATGGCAGGTAGGGACCCGCGGCCGCGGGTCCGCTGCCCGGTCCGAAGAGTAGAAGCGGCGGGGACGCCGTGTGCGGATCCCCGCCGCTTGTCGTCCAGGTTAAGCGGCGGGGACGCCGCTTCTACTCTTTCTTCTCCGGCTCGCTCGTCCCTACCGTCCATTCGAGGCGCGGCGGCCGGCTTTTCCGCTTCGACAGTCCTCCTCCCTCCGCCACAATCCCGCCGCGATGAAACTTGCCCTGGTTCTGCTCGTTCTGGCCGTCGCGGACGCCGCGGCCGAAGCGGTTTCCTCCGCCGCCCACCGCTTCACTATCGAGACCATCGCCGACGGACTCGAGCGCCCGTGGGCCGTGGCCCGGTTGCCCGACGGACGGTTTCTCGTCACTGAACGCCCCGGCAATCTCCTGCTTATCGACGGACCGGGGGCCGTGCCGCGCCGGATCGACGGCGTGCCGGACGTCGTGGCGCGCGGCCAAGGCGGCTTGCTCGATGTGGTCACGCATCCGGACTATGACACCAATGGCTGGATCTACCTCGCCTTCTCCAAACCGTTCGGCAACGGCGCGCACACTTCCATCGTGCGCGGACGGCTCGACGGGGAGCGGTTGACCGATCTGGAAACGGTCTATGATCCGCCCGCGGACCAGGCCCGGGATGGCGGCCTTCATTTCGGCTGCCGGTTGGCTTTCGACGGACGCGGACATCTTTTCTTCTCGATCGGCGACCGGGGCGGTCCGACCAACCCGGAAAACCCCGCCCAAGACCTCGGGCAGGCCGCGGGGAAAATCCACCGCGTCCATGACGACGGACGCATCCCCGCGGACAACCCGTTCGTCGACCGGCCCGGCGCCCTGCCGACTATCTGGGCCTACGGTTCGCGCAACGCTCAGGGGTTGGTCTACGACCAAGCCACCGGGCGTCTCTGGGAGACCGAGCACGGGCCCCGCGGCGGCGACGAATTGAACCTCATCCGCAAGGGGGCCAACTACGGCTGGCCGCTGGCCAGCCACGGGATCAATTACAGCGGGACAACGATCACGAAAAACAAATCCCGGCCGGGGATGGAAGACCCCGTGGTGCAATGGACCCCGGTCATCGCCGCCTCCGGTCTCGCCGTCTACCAAGGCGACCAGTTCCCCCGCTGGCGCGGGAACCTCTTCGCCGGCGGCCTGGCCGGGCAACGCATCGTCCGCCTGTCCATGAACGGCCCCGCGGTGACCTCGCAGGAGGTCCTGCTCAAAGGCACCGGCCGCATCCGCGACGTGCGCTCGTTCGACGACGGGTTTCTTTACGTGGTCTACGACCAGCCGGGGAAAGTGGTGCGGCTCATTCCCGAGTAAGGCGGGCACATGATCTGTCGATCCGTCGGCGGGGACGCCGACGCTACAGTTCATGTAGCGGCGCCGTCCCCGGCGCCGAACCCACGGGAGGCTACATCATTTTGATTGGCTCTAAATCTTCCCCCGCCCCCGCCTCCGACCTACTCTTCCCGCGCCCATGGACGTCGAAATTCTCTCCCGGATCCAGTTCGCGTTCACGATCATGTTCCATTACCTCTACGTGCCGCTGACCATGGGTCTGGGCGTGGTCCTGGTCATCATGGAGGCGATGTGGCTCAAGACGGGCTCGCCGAAATACCACAACATGGCGCGCTATTGGACGCGGGTCTTCGGCCTGACCTTCGCCATCGGGGTGGCCACCGGGATCGTGCTCGAATTCGAGTTCGGCACCAACTGGGCGGCTTACTCGCGCTTTGTCGGGGACATCTTCGGCAGCGCGCTGGCCGCCGAGGGCATCTTTGCCTTCTTCCTCGAGTCCGGCTTCCTCGCCATCCTGCTCTTCGGTTGGAACAAGGTCGGACCCAAACTGCACTTCTTCGCCACCTGCATGGTCTGCCTCGGGGCCCATTTCAGCGCGGTCTGGATCGTCATCGCCAACTCCTGGATGCACACCCCGGCCGGCTTCCGCATCGAATACCGGGGCGAAATCATGCCGCATGGTTTCCTTCCCACGGCCGACCAGATCCTCAATTCGCGCGCCGTGGTCGAGGATTTCTGGGCCATGATCTTCAACCCCTCGGCGATGGAGCGCCTCTCGCACGTCATCGTCGGTTGCTGGCAGGCCGGCGCCTTTCTCGTCATCAGCATCAGCGCCTACTATCTGCTCCGCGGACGCCACCTCGAATTCGCCCGCACCTCGCTGAAAGTCGCCCTCATTTTCGCCGCGGTGGCCTCTTTGTTGCAACTGGCCACCGGAGCCAAATCGGCCGACGGAGTGACCAAAAACCAACCGGCCAAGCTCGCCGCGATGGAAGGCGTTTTCAAAACGCAGTCCAACGCCCCCATGGCCATCGTCGGCTGGCTCGACATGGAAAAACAGGAGGTCATCGGCCTGCAAATCCCGGGGATGCTCAGCATCCTGGTCGGCGGCTCGACCAACACGGTGGTCACCGGGCTGGACGCTTTTCCCAAGGAAGACTGGCCGCCGGTCCAGGCCGTGTTCCAATTTTACCACCTCATGATCGCCATCGGCATGGCGCTCATCGGCATCGCGTGGTTCGGGATGTTTCTTTGGTGGCGCGGATGGCTTTTCAATCTGTCGAACCCCATCGTCCGCCTTTACTACGGGGTTCTGGTCTTGTCCGTGCTCGGGCCGCAGATCGCCAACCAGAGCGGCTGGTTCACCACGGAGTTGGGACGCCAACCGTGGATTGTCTACGGGATCATGCGCACCTCGCAGGGGCTGAGCGAAGTGGTCAAGGCCAACCACGTGATCGCCTCGCTCATCATGTTCACCTTCATCTACGCCCTGCTCTTCGCCGTCTTTCTTTATCTTCTGAACCGCAAAATCCAGCGCGGGCCGGACGACGAGGAGGAAAGCGAGGAAATGCCGACCAGCTGGGTGGCCCTCATGGAACGGCGCAAGGGCCAGGCCCGCGGCGCCGGTTGACCACCCCATGCCCGACCTCAACACCATCTGGTTCATTCTCGTTGGCGTCCTTTTCACCGGCTACGCCATGCTCGACGGCTTCGACCTCGGGGTCGGGGCGCTGCACCTTTTGGTCAAGAAGGACGAAGACCGCCGCATCTTCCTCAATGCCATCGGGCCGGTCTGGGACGGCAACGAGGTCTGGCTGGTCACCGGGGCCGGCGCCCTCTTTGCCGCCTTCCCCATGGTCTATGCCGGGGTTTTTTCCGGGTTTTACCTGCCGTTCATGGCCTTGCTCTGCGGGCTCATCTTCCGCGCGGTGGCCATCGAATTCCGGAGCAAAGAACCGTGGGGCTGGTGGCGGCAAATGTGGGACCTCGGCTTTTCCCTCGGCAGCATCGGCTCGAGCTTTTTGATCGGTCTGACCATGGGGAACATCCTCATCGGGGTGCAACTCGACGCGACCGGCAACTACATCGGCGGCGTCCGGGCCCTCTTCAATCCCTACGCCATCCTCCTCGGCTTCACCACCGTCGCCCTCTTCGCCATGCACGGGTCGATCTATCTCGTGATGAAAACCGAAGGGGCCTTGCAGGCCCTCGTCCGCCGCTGGGTCAACCGCACGATCGGCCTCTTCCTCTTTTTCTACCTCATCCTCAACGTGGCCACCCTGATCTACGCGCCGCACTTGCTCGAAATCCTGCGCGCGCGGCCCTGGTTGATCGCCGTCTTTGTCCTCAATGTTCTCGTCGTGCTCAACATCCCGCGCCAGAACCACAAGGGCAACGACTTCGCCGCTTTCCTTTCCTCCTGCGCCTCCATGGCCCTGCTCATGGCGCTCTTCGGACTGACCGTTTATCCCAACATGGTGCTTTCCATGCCGAACCCCGAACTCAGCCTGACCATTTACAACGCCGCCTCCACGGCCAAGACCCATTTCATCATGCTCATCATGGCCATCATCGGCATCCCCATCGTCCTGGCCTACACCGTGAGCGTCTACTACATCTTCCGCGGCAAAGTGAAGCTGACCGAGCACAGCTACTGAAGCATTTTTCAGGATGTAGCGGCGCCGTCCCCGGCGCCGGTCATTCCGTTAGCTCCGTCGCCGGGGACGGCGACGCTACAGTTTTGTAGTGGCGGTCTGTGACCGTCGGAACCATTTCCGACAAGGCGACCGACGGACACAGTCCGCCGCTACAATCACAGTCCGGCTGGCGCGGATGACGACCGCTACACGTAAGGAATAAACGCCGTGTGCACCTCGGGCGGCACGTCGATCATCTTGTAGTCGGCGGACGACACGAACAGCAGGCTCTGCTGTCCCTTGCCGAGCAACTGGTTCTGCGTGTCGTAGATCTCGTGCTCGAGGGTGACGAACTTGCGGTTGTAGCCGCCGATGCGGATGCGCACGCTGACCGTTTCGAACTCGCGCGTCTCGCGGACGAACTTGTGCTCGAAGGACCGCGTGAGGATGTAGAACGACGTGTTCTTGAGGTTGAACTTGGGCATGACGCGGTTGAAGAACAACTCGCGCGTCTTGCCGACCCACATGGCATACATGCCGAAGTAAACGTTGCCGACCGAATTGGTGTCGGCATACGTCGCGACGAACGAGTGGACGAACCACTTGCCCTCGAAATGCCCGCCGAGCGGATGCTGCACCGCCTCGACAAGCGACTTGGCGGTTTCGGTCAGGGTGGCCGGCGCCTCGAGCACCGCGCGCACCGGACCCGGCGCGGCGGGCAGCGTCGGGGCGGCCAGGGGCGACATCTCGTCGGCCATGGCGCCGAGCTGGTCGGCGTCGCTGACAAAATCCTCCCCTGCCGTCGGCTTGGCCAGCGTCCAGAAAACGTAGCCGAGCGGCAGGAGCGACCCGATGATCATGAAGATTGGGTAACCGAGGAGGTAACCGAAGGCGAAAATGACCACGGCGAGGCTGCCGAGGCAGAACATCTTCACTTGCGGGATGCGGTTGGCCGGCGTGTTGACATAGCAGCGCGCCACGGCCAGCGCGGAATAGCCGACGAAGAACGTGGCGTAGAAAATCATGAAGTATTCCAACTCGAGCCCGAGCGCCGCGCCGGCCAGGGCGACCGCGCCGCAGAAAAGGAAGAGCGGGATCGGCGAGGTGACCAATGACGTCGGGACGAGCGCGAAGATGGCGTTCACGCTGGTCCGCACGTTGCTCTGCAGGAACCAGCGCAGCGCGATGTAACCGCTGTCGAGCGTGGTCAGCGCGCAGGCGCAAAGGAACACGCAGTAGGCGCCGAAAATCCACGGATGCTCGGCCGCTTTCTCGGAGAGCAGGCGCATGACCGAATCATGCCCGTAAACGTGCCCGCCCAGTCCGCCGTGGAGGAAGCGCCCCGCCCCGGCTCCGAGCGCCCAGAGGGCCAGCGTGCCGTGGAAAAGGAGGAGGAGGAAAAACTGCAGCGCGCCCGCGACATAGGCCGCCGCGACGGACACGCGCTCGCGGTGCATCTGGATGGCGCGTTGCCATTGCTGCAGGTCGAGCCACGGGCCGAGGAGGAAACCGATGAAAATCGGGACCATATAGCCCCAGAAGTTCCAATCGTCGGTCGGCAATTTCTCGACCTTGACGGCCGAAAGATCCGGCGAAATGTGCGCCGGGGCCGAGAGGAGGATGCCGACCGCCGCGGCCACGACGAGAAAGATCGCGCCGTGGCTCCATTTGATGCGGCGGATGTTGAACTCCTCGCCGAAAAGGATGCCGGCCGCGAGGATGACCAGCAGGATGAGCGGCAGGTAAAGCACCCCGGGGGACAACCCGAGCGGCATCCAACCGTAGCGGATCAAAGCGAAAATGGTCAGCGTGATGGCCAGCAGCTGGTAGAGGAAAAAAATCAGGCGGAACGGACGCGACCAGCCGGTGAAAAATTTCCCCAGCGATTCCGATCCGCCCGCCTGCCGCCGCGCGAGGTGGTGGGTGATCAGGCCGAAAAAAACCAGCCCGAGACAGTTCGGGATGGCGAAGCTGAGCAGTCCGAAAAGACCGAATTGCGTGGTGAACTGGACGGAAAAAAACAACCCGAGCCCCCACATCCAGGAGAGCGCCACGGTGTTGCCCCAGAGCAGGGTGTTGAACCAACGGGGCGGTTTGAGTTCGGAGGCCGGCATGACTTTGGAGGGACAACCTACCACGAACGTCGCCGGCTGCCCATCATTCCGGCGGCGGGGGCCCGTGGCGCGGACCGGACCCTCAAACCGCCGGGACGAACTCCGGACGGTATCCGCCCTTCGGCAGGGTGAGGCGCAGCGGGTTGGCCCGGCCGGACTTCAGATAATAGGTCTCGAGGTCGCGGCGCAGCTTGCCCGCCTCGATGCGCACGATCGGGTCGGTCAGCGGATTGAAGCTTTCCGGACGGCCGAAAACCTGGGTGCCAATGTCATAGGGCGCGATTTTTCCTTCGTGGCCGGCGAGCACTTTTTCCGCCGCGAATTCGAGAAAGCGGCGGTTGCGCGGCGTCGCCGGGAAGTCCGGGCTGTCGAGGACGCGGCGTAGTTCCGCACGGGGATCGGCCGGAAGCGTGCCGTCGGCCGCGGGGAGCGGACCGGAACCGTCGTCGTCCGGCGCGGGCTGGAGCACGGGACGGTAGGCGCCCCTCGGCACGGTGAGGCGCCACGGACTGCCGGCGCCGGATCTGAGGTAATAAGTCTCCAAGTCGCGGCGCAGCTTGCCCGCTTCGATCCGCACGATCGGATCGAGGAGCGAGTTGAAAAGTTCCGAGCGACCGAAGACGGCCGTGGCCACGGCGTAAGCGCTGATCGACTCGCCCTCCCCGGCCACCTCCCGCCCGACGATGTATTCGAGGAACGCGCGGTTGCGCGCACTGGCCGGAAAATCCGGGCTGCCGACCACGCGGCGCAACTCGGCCCGCATGGCGTCCGCCGCCGGAACGGCAACCGCACCGGCAACCGGCGCTTCGAGAACAGCTTCTTCGTAATTCATAAACAAGGTTGGCTTCAGCGCGCCGCGGGGACGGATATTTGTTGTTGGGCGAGGTTCGCGCGGACCGATTCGTCGCCCCAGGCGGACGTCCCGATCGCCGCGACAAAGGCCGCCGCGGCCGCCACGACAAAGACGGCGATCAAACGCCGCAGCAGGCGGTCGCGCTGCTCGGTGGCAAGTTCGTTGGTGGGATGGCGGTCGTTCATGGAGGAGGTAGATTACCTTCAACCACCCTGGCCGCGCTATACCCTCCGCAGGGTATATTGCACCAGGCCCGGTCGCGGGAGAAATCGTCCGGCCGTCCCCCCGGACGAAGGGCGTGGGGAAGCAACCGCCACGCCCGGTCCGGCCCTACAGGCTGCAACCGTAGCTCATGCCGCGGCGGGCTTCATGAAAGCCCTCGCCATAGCCCTTGTAGTAGCCGTCGGAAAACGGAACATTGTAAGCCGCGCCCGTGTAGCGGGCCTGGGCACGGTAAGGGATGCCGTTGCCTCCGTCATAAAAGCCGGCGTTGTAACCCTGACGGTAACCGTCACGGTAAGCCGGTTGGTAGAAGGATGGCGACTGGTAGGGGGTGACCGGACGGTAACCCGCGGGCACCACCGGGGCGCCGTAGGTGCCGGGGCGGTTGTAGGGATTGACCACCGTCATCATCTGGTCTTCGGTGAGACACCCGGCGAGCATAAGGGGAAGGAGAGCGAGGAGAATTTTCATGGGATTGGTAAGTGACCCGTTTCTTACCCCCGGTGCCGACCGCGGGCAAGCCAGTCCTGATACCCTGCGCAGGGTAGGCGTTGCCGGGGGTGCGGCGCGCCGTTGCCTACACGGTTTTCCCCTTTGAAGGATTTGCGGGGAGGCCCGGAAAGCTTTACATCTGGGCCGTGCCGAACCGGTCCGCTTCCACCCAACCGCTGCGCCGCTCGCCCGAGTTCCGCCTCGCGGTCATCGGCCTGATCATGCTGGCCTGCTTCGGCTTGCTCGCCGGCCAGTTGTGGTATGTGCAGGTGGCCCGCGGCGCCGAATACACCGCCCGCATCCGCGGCAATTCGCAGGTCAATGTCCGCCTGCCCGCCGTGCGCGGCGAAATCCTCGACCGCCACGGCGTGCCCCTCGCGGTCAACCGCTCCAGCGCCGTGGTCGAGTTCTACCTGCCCGACCTCGTGCGCCAATACCGCGAGACCCACGGCGAACTGCCCCGCCACTCCTACCGCACCACCGTCGGCGGCATGATGACCGAAAAAGACGAACCCGACATCGTCAAAATCGTCAACGACACCGTCATGCCCATGCTGGACAAATTCGGCATCCGCAAAAAACTCAACGAGGAACAGTTGCGCCTGCACTACCGCAACGAGACCGAGGTGCCCTACACGTTCATGGAGGACCTCGACTTCGAAACGCTGGCCAAGTTCGCCGAGCACAACGCCGAATTGCCCGGCGTGGAGGTCAACATGCGCCCGGTGCGCAACTACATCTACGGCGCACTGGGGGCCCATTTCCTCGGCTACGTCGGCGCCCCGAACGAAGTCGACCAGGAGGAAGCCGCCCTCTTCACCTTTTACCAGTCCGACGTGGAGGGCAAAGCGCAGATCGAACTCACCCTCGACGACGACCTGCGCGGACAACCCGGCGCACGCATCCTGCAACGCGACGCCAAAGGCCGCATCCAGGGGGAAATCGCCCGCGAGGAACCCAAACCGGGCCACAACATCCATCTCACCATCGACGCGCGCATCCAGCACATCGCGGAAAAAGCCCTGCGCGTGGTCGGACGCGGCGCCGCCGTGGTCGTCGACCCCAACAACGGCGACATCCTCGCCATGGCCAGCGTCCCCTCGTTCGACCCCAACGCCTTCATCCCCTCGATCAAGTCCGACGAGTGGAACGCGCTGACCTCCGACCGCACCAACCCGCTGATGAACCGCGCGACCAGCGGCTACGCGCCCGGTTCGACCTACAAAGTCGTGCCCGCCCTCGCCGGCCTGCGCAAAAACATGTCCGGGCGTTCCTTCACCTGCACCGGCGGGGTCAAATACGGACGCCACACCCTCAAGTGCACCGGCACCCACGGCACCATCGGCCTCGGCTCCGCCCTGCGCTCCTCGTGCAACGCCTACTTCTGCCTCTACGGCAACAATGCCGGCATCGAGGAAATCATCGCCGTCGGCAATATGCTCGGGCTCGGACAAAAATCCGGCGCCCCCATCGCCGGGGAAAGCCCCGGGATCCTGCCCGGACCCGAGTGGCTGGCCCAACAAAACCTCCGCGAGCAGTGGTCCACCGGACAAACCGCCAACACCTCGATCGGGCAGGGCTTTGTCCTCGCCTCCCCGCTGCAGATGGCCATGGTCGCCGCCACGGTGGCCAACTGGGGCACCAGCTACCATCCGCGCATGGTCGACAAAGTCGTGGCCCGCGACGGCACCGTCGTGCGCCAGGAACCGGTCAAAATCCGCGCCAACCTCCTCGAAAACGGCATCAGCGCGGAGGACTTCGAAAAGGTCCGGCGCGGACTCTGGGACGTGGTCAACCGCGGCGGCGGCACCGCCCCGGGGGCCCGGATCAAAAACTACCAGGTGGCGGGCAAGACCGGCACCGCGCAATTCTGGCGCCGCGGGCTCAAGGACAACCACGTCTGGTTCATTGCCTTCGCCCCCTATGACAAACCGCGCTACGCCGTCTCCGTCATGGTCAACGGCGGCGCCTCCGGCGGCGACGTGGCCGCGCCCATCGCCTCGAAAATCCTCTCCGACATCTTCAAGATGGAGGAAGGCGACCAAGTCGAGGTGGCCCGCCTCCAACCGGCCAAAGGCAGCTTCGGCTATGTTTCCAGCATCAACTTCGGCCGGGCTATCCCCGCCGCCCTGGCCGCCGCGCCGCCGGGGGAAAGAAGCGGAACGACGGCCACCGCCGGCGGTTCCTCGCGCCGCACCTCGTCCGCCACCACCGTCCGCCGCGCCGAAGCGGCCTCGGCCGCCGCACCGGAGAAAAAGCCCAACCTTTTCCAGCGGATCTTCGGACGGAAAAAGAAGGAGGGCTGAGCCCCCGGCTCCGCCGATCCCTCATGGCCCTGCGCTGCGTCATCGTCGAGGACCAGACCATGTTCCGGCAGATGCTGCACAATATGCTGCAAGGCACGCCCGGTCTGCACGTCGCGGCCGCCACCGCGTCGGCCGCCGAGGGCCTCAAGGCCTGCGAGCGCCACCAACCCGATCTGCTCGTGCTTGACCTCGCCCTGCCCGACGGCAGCGGGGTGGATGTGGCCCGCCGCCTGACCAAAACAAACCCCGCGGCCCGCATCATCATCCTCTCCGGCGAAGCCAGCACCTTCGTCTGCCCGGCCGATCTGCGCGACGCGGTCCATGCCGTCCTCGACAAAACCCAGGCCTTCGACGACCTCGCCGCCGAACTCAAAACGCTCCTGCCCAAAGCGCGCGGCGGTTCCTCCTCGGCCCGCCCCAAGGACGTGCGCGACCGCCTGAGCGAGCGCGAATACGAAATCTTCCTCCTCGTCGGCCGCGGACTGATGAGCAAAGAAATCGGCGAAACATTGTTTATCTCCCCGCAGACCGTGCAGACCCACCGCCGCACCATGGCCGAAAAACTCGGCACCACCGGCCCCGAATTCGTCCAGCTGGCCATCAAACACTACCAGTCCACGCTCGGCTCCAAGTCCTGACGCGGCAGCGGGTGGTCTTGAATACGTCTCCCCAGCCTGTAGAATGGTGACATGAAACGGGTCGCCCGCACCTTCGGCAGCTTTGAGGAGGAAAACGCGGCCGACCGCGAGTTTTACCGGCGCCTGACGCCGGCCGAACGCCTGAAAATCTGGCTGCAAATCTGCCGTTTCGATCTCCTCAATGCACCTGAGCAACGATTGCAGAGAGTTTATCGCATTACTCCTCTCGGAGGGCGTTGATTTTCTCGTGGTGGGTGCGGCAGCCCTGGCTGCGCACGGCCGTCCGCGTTACTCCGGAGACATTGATCTTTGGATCCGCTGCAACCAAGAGACGGCTCAACGCATGGAAAAAGTCATTGCTCTTTTCGGGTTTGGATCGACGGGCTTGAAGGCTTCGGACTTCGCGGAGCCCGACAAAATCATCCAGCTCGGCGTCGCGCCCAACCGTGTCGATATCCTCACCGGACTCACGGGGCTGGATTTCGCGAATGCTTGGGAAAAGAGGGTCTATCTTTCCCTCGGGGAAGACACGCTTCCCTTCCTCGACCGGGACTCGCTGTGCGCCAACAAAAAAGCCACCGGAAGACCGCAGGACATCGCCGACCTCGAATCGCTGGAGTAAACGCCGGAGCCACCCAAGGCAGCACCTCCAGAACGAGTTCCTTGTCTTGATGGACCGCGATGTTGCCGAAGCATGCGCTTCGTAAAGTGGCATTGCTCCACGGAACCGGGCGCTCTCACGGAGAAACAAAGAACGCCGAGGAAAACAGCCGCTCTCTCCGTGATCCCCGTGTCTTGGTGAGAGACATCTTCCTCGCCCGTTCAAGCCTTGCCGAAGAAAACATCTTTTGTGGCTCCGTAAAACACCCCGGCGCATTCGACAGGCGCGCGCAGGTGCGGTAACCAGTTGGCGATGGCTTCCGGGCAAAAAAATTCCTGGCTCCGCACTTGCGGATGGCCCTCGCTGATCCTCGCGGTGGCGTGGGCCGTCACCGGCCGGATCAGTTTCCTTCTCGACGTCGACCATGTGCTCGTCACCCCCGCCTTTTTCATTCCCGAGGCCTTCGCTCTCGCCTTCGCTCTGCGCTTCGGGGCCGGCGTGTGGCCCGGCATTTTCGTCGGTCATCAGCTTCTCATTTTGGGCCGCGATCTCCCGATCTGGGCCGGCCTGGGCGTCTCCGCGGCCAACACCCTCGAGGCTGTCCTCGCCGTCTGGTTGTTCCGCCGTCTGCAGGGAAGCATCGACATGGATAACGTCCGCTCTTGGGCCTTGCTGCAGGCCATGGTCTTTCTCGTCCTGCAGCCATTCTGCGCCACGCTCGGAACCGCCTCGCTCTTGGCCGGTGGCGTGATCGGGGATCCTCAGGCCTGGCTGGCCGCCGGGCTGAACTGGTGGTCCGGCAGCGGCATGGCCCAGTCCCAACTCGCGCCACTGCTGCTCATCCTTCTGCATCCCCGCGCACGGGTCTCATGGGCCAGGCAGATTGTCCTTCCGGCTCTGGTGACCGTCGCGGTCCTGGCCGTGGCGCTCTTCGTCCTGGGTGGTGGCGGGGTCGGCACTTCGCTCGTCCTTTTCCAACCGCTGCTCGTTGCCTTCGCCCTTCTTCTCGGCCTCCCGGCGGTCTGCATCGCCAGCGCCCTCATCTCGGTGGCCTTCCTCTACGCCACCAGCCACGGTCAGGGTCCGTTTTACTTCGGAGAAGCCACCAGCTTGTTCGACCTGAACGTCTTTCTCGTCGGCATCTCGCTGATCGGCCAATTCCTCGCCGTGCTCTTCCGGCAGTTGGCCAAGCAACGCGCGACGGAGGAGGAATTGCGCAATGCCCGCGAGCAACTGCAGCGCACCGCCTACGAACTGACGGAAAATATTCCGGTCGGCACCTACGTGTTGGAATTCGACGCGGACGGCAAACCGCACTTCACCTTCCTGAGCGAACGCTTCCTCGCCATGACCGGGCTCAAGCGCGAGGAAGTGATGGCCGACCACGCCTTGGCCCTGCAACCGATGAACGCGTCGGGACGCGCGGAAATCGAGCACATCAACCGCGAGGTCTTCGCCCGGAAGGAGCGGTTTTTCTGGGAGGGTGAGATCGCCGTGCGCGGCGTGACGCGGAGCGTGACGCTGGAATCCGTCCCGCGAAATCGCCCCGGAGGCGGCACGATCTGGGAAGGTGTGCTGACCGATATCACCGAGCGCCAGCGCGCGGAAAAAGAGCAGAGGTTGATCTTCGACAATTTGCCCATCGCCGTGGCGGTCAACAGCCTGACCTCGCCCGCCGAAATCACCTACATCAACGAGCAATTCACCCGCACGTTCGGCTACACGCTCGAGGAGATGCGGACCATTGCCATCTGGTCGGAAAAAGCCTACCCCGATCCCGCTTACCGCCGGGAGGTGTTCCGCGAGTGGGATGAAGCCGTCTTCCGCGCCATCCAAACCAAGGGCAGCATCAGATCGATGGAGTTCGAGGTGACTTGCAAGGACGGCACCAAGCGCGACATCATTTTCCGCGCCGTCGTCCTCGACGACCACCTGCTCGTCAGCATGACCGATGTGACGGAACGCAAAAAAGCCGAGCAGGCCCTGCGCTCGCTGCGCGAGCAACTCGAGCGCACCGCGTTCGAACTCACGGAGAACATTCCCGTCGGCACCTACACCATGGTGCGACCGCCCGACGGCGGGACGGCTTATTTCTCCTTCATGTCGACCCGTTTCCTCGAGTTGACCGGGCTGAAGCCCGAGGAGGCACGCGCCGACCCGACGAGCGCCTTCGCCTGCGTGCATCCCGACGACCACGAGGAATGGGTGCGCAAAAACGCCTACGTCTTCGAGCACAAGTTGCCCTTCAAGGAAGAGTGCCGCGTGGTGATCAAAGGCGAAACACGCTGGATCACCGCGGAATCCGCCCCGCGCGACATGCCCAACGGCTCCGTCGTGTGGGAAGGCGTGCTGACCGACATCACCGACCGGAAACGGGCCGAGCAATTGCTCTCCGAGGCCAACCGCAACATGCAACTCGCCGCTTCCGCTGCGCAACTCGGCTTCTGGGAACTCGACGTGGAGACCGGTCTCGACCGTTGGGACGAGGAAATGGCCCGCATCCACGGTGTGGACCTCGCGGACTTCGACGGACATTGGGAGAAATTCGTCCATCCCGAAGACCATGACGAAGTCATGCGCGAGACGCGGCGCATGCTGGAATCCGACACCATCTTCGGCATGGAATACCGCATCCGGCGTCCCAATGGTGAAGTCCGCCACGTGCGCGAGCGGGGTGTCGTGACCCGCGACGAAAAAGGACGCGCCCGGGGAGCCAGCGGCGTGTTGCAGGACATCACCGAGGAAAAAGAAGCCACCGCCCGCGAGAAGCAGTTGGAGACCCAGCATCGCCGCGATCTGGAAACGAAATTAAAGACGAGCCTCACTGCCTCCGCCGTGGCTCACGAAATCAACCAACCGCTCAGTGCCATCCTGTTGCAGAGCAAAATAGCCTTGTCGCAAGACAGGGACGACCGCGATGCCCTACGCGTCATCGCCGAAGAAGCACAGCGCGTGGTCGTGATCATCGACAAGATGAAGACCCTCCTGCGCAGCGTGCAAACCGAACAGCACGGGATCGATCTATCCGAGGTGGTGCAGAGTGCGTTGCTTTACAACAAAGGCCTGCTGGCGCGGCACCGCATCGAACTCCGCACCGCGGGCCTCGACCAACCTTGCCTCATCACGGGCGACGACGCGCAGTTGCAACTGGCCCTCACCAATCTCCTCCGCAATGCCGCCGAAGCCATCGCCGAGGCGGAAATGAAAACGGGCGAACTCAGCATCGAGCTTTCCGTGAAGGGCGAAGATGCCGAGTTGGTCATCGGCGACAGCGGTCCGGGTTGGCCGGAGGACGGCCCGGCCGACATCCCGTTGACCACGACCAAGAAAGGCGGCACCGGCATCGGCTTGTATGTCGTCCGCACCGCGATGGAAAACCACCGCGGCGAAATCACCTTCGGCCGCTCGCCGCTGGGTGGTGCGGAGGTGCGGTTGCGCTTCCCGCGGGTGGAAAAATAGGTGGATCGCGCCGTCCCGGCGCGATTTTCGTGGGAATTTGGGGACAGCGGGCCCTACCGGGAGGGGATTTTTTCGGTAGGGACGGCTGCTGGCCCAGCCGTCTGCTGCCCCTCAAAACGCGTCCGGCGCGGTGAAACAATACGGCCACTGCCGCCAATCATCGACCAGTCCCGCACGCTCCGGATTGCGCAGAATGTAGTCGGCCTTTTCCCGTGCGGATTCCTCGCGACGTAAACGATGGTCGAAAAAGTCTTTCTGCCAACGAACGCCAATCGTTCGCGCGGCGTAGCGCTTGAATTCAGCGATCACCTTTTTCATCGGATGCTCCAAGAACGGAAAACGGATCAACCCGTGCACGTGATCCGGCATGACAACGAAGACACGGCACCACCATAATCCATTCGTGTGGCGATGCATGACTGCATCGAGCAACGAGTTGGCACGGCCGGCCCGGACCAGATCATCCGAACCGCGCGTCGCCGCGCAAATCGTGATAAAAAACGTCGCCTCCTCCGTCTCGATTCCAAGCGGCGTGTCATGCGGGAGAGGCTTGCGGCGTGGGTAGGACACGCCGGCAACGTGGCATGTTGCGGCCGGCTGGGCCAGCCGGCCCTACCGGGAGGAGAGATTTTGCGGTAGGGCCCGCTGGCTCAGCGGGCCGCTGCCTCAATCAGCCGCGGCGACTTTGACCGACGCTTTCGGCACGGCGTTGGCCTGCGCGGCGAGACGTTTGGCCGCGGTCTGCACCGAGGTTTCGAAGTCCTGGCGCAGCTTGGCCGGATCGGCCTCGTATTGCTCGAGGGTCGCGCCTTTGATGCCGGGTTCAACCGATGAGGTAAAACCTTTGCCGATCCACAAGAGCTTGCCGTCGTTGTCGAAGAGACGTCCGGTCAGACTCACCGTCGGACGCAGCAACGAAATGCTCGTCGGCACCGGATCGAGGGCGTAGCGGTTGATCTCGACCTGGAAGTTGCCTTGCGCCGGCGCTGCGGCGGACCAGCGTTTGCCGTCCTTGAGTTGCGCGGCAAACGCTTTGGTCGTCATCTCCTCGACCGAAATGCCTTCTTCGGCCATGAGATTGTTCACCGAGCCGGTGACTTCCGCATTCATCGTGTCGAACGGCACGTAGGTGATGAGACCGAAGGTCAGCGGGGCGATCCAACGCGAGAGACGGCTGCCGCGGCTTTTGTAAGTCAGCGTGCGCGGGCTGGTCACTTTGTCGTCGACCGTGGCACGGGTCGTCTTGGCCGCCTGCGCGAGGTTGGGCACGTCGAGCTTGGGCGTCTTGACCGGCAACTTCATTTTGTCCTTCACCTGATCGCGCACGGCATTGGCTTGGGCCGTGGCTTGGGTGCGGGCCGCGGCAACTTGGGAAGTCGCCTGCTCGCGCGCGGCGGTCACCGGGGCGGTGGCCTGGGTGCGGGCAGCTTGCACCGCGGCCTGCGTTTCGGCCGGCGACGGCGGGGCGGCATGAAGGTTGAGGGTGACGAGCGCGGTCAAGGCCGCGCCGAGGATGGTGGGGTGGGTTTTCATGGATTCGTTTGGTGTTTCAGTTCGCGGCCGCCGCCGGTTGATCCAGGCGCGGCAAATTTTCGGGCGGCACGGTCTGCAGGTAAGCCGGGCGGGCCGCCGCGGGATTGTACGTGGTGGCCGGTGCCGAACCGCCCACGGTGACCGCCTGGGTGGTCAGGCCGGCGGCTTGGCCCGCGAGGGACAAAGCGGGTCCGGCCACCGGAATGAACGAACCGGCCATGGCCACGCCTTGGGCCAGACTGCGCAGGGCGCCGGCGGTGGTGCGCTGGTTGGAAACACCGCTCAACTTGCGCTCGCCCTCCGAGTCGAGGAAGGCATAGGCCGCCGCTTTGGCGTCCTTCTCGTATTTGTCCGCCGGATCCTCGAACACGGCCGCGACCAATCCGTCGCGCACGACAACATAGGTATACATGCGGTTGATGATGTTGTCGTCCGGCTTGTCCCATTCGTAGACATACATTTGGGATCCCTTGTAGGGGCCCTTGGTGACCGGAAGGATGTAGGTCGGCTGGCGCAGTTTCTTGGAAAGCGCGGCCGCTTCGCCGGACCGCACCGAAGTGAAGTCGCGCTTCTTCAGCGTCTTGGGTCCGGCGCAACCGGC